>JAZNOL010000087.1:0-41802 GCA_045580815.1 Clostridia bacterium
TTCAAAAAAGGGTTGACAAAACTATATTTTTATGCTATACTTAAATTACAAACAAAGCAGGGGTGTAAAAAATCCGGCGGCATTTGTAATTTAAAATGAACAAAAAACATATTTATATTATGCAAGGAGGTATAATTTATGAAAAATTCTAATGGGTTGCCGTTGTTGCTTCTTGACAACAGCAGTATGATGTCGGTGCTTAACGAAGGAAAGTTTGAATGCTACAATCTTTCTTTTGAAGAGGCAAAGCATATGCTTGAGGTTTATAAGGAAGAGGATATTCTGCGTTGCTTCAACAATTCAGACATTGAAACAATCATTTTCGAGTATCTTGGGGTGACAAAAAAGAATTTTACATACAAGCACATCCGTAATATGCGTCCGGGGCAGGATGCAATTGCGTTCAAGCTTTATATCACTCCTTCAGAAACACAACCGATTATTCAGGCTGATGATGGTGTTGAGGCGAAAAAAATATACAACACCTACGTTTATTGCCAGCATATAACACGAATATCATAAACTAAAAAAGAGGTATCGGGTGATACCTCTTTTTTAATTTAATTTTGCTGTAATTCTTTCGAGAATTTTCTCAATATTTTCGTCCGAATATTCAATTTCTGCAGAATAAATTCTTGCAAATTCCGCCAGATGTTCAAACCCCAGTACTCCTGTTTGTTTAAATTGTGCCTGACACATAATCTTTATTGCTTCTACAGAAATTATAGCAAAAATCAACCGCTGCACGTACATTCCATCACTGAGTGCATCTGCAAAATGTCGGTACACAAAATACACAGCAAGTCGGTTATATTCCGATTTAAACATATCTTCAACTGTTTTGTCACAATTATCATAACTTTTAAGTATTTTTGATATATCTGTTTCCATATATTCCAGATTTTCAAAAAACGCATGGAAATTTTCAGAAAATGTATCAGGCAAGCATATATCAAAAGCTGACATTATCTTTTTATTTTTTTCGTCTGCTGTGATACCATCTGCCTCAAAAATATCGAAAATACTTTGCCGAATTTTTAAAAATTCCGATTCTTCCGGCAAAACATCTTCATTTTCGCCATTTGTTTCAATCACCTGCAAATTAAACTGTCCCTCATTTTGAAGCACAATTTCGCAGGCTGCTTCACAGCACAGTCCAAGTCCGATTTCCGTCCTGTCAGAATAAAAATTACGAAATCGCGGGTGATCACTGCAAACGCTGCACAAGCTTTCTTCGCCCATATTTATAAAAATATCACAAAGATTGTTTTTATTTAAAAACGGGCATCTTTCATTTTCTGTCAAAACAAAATGTGCAACACCGCCATCATCGGAAATGTCTGTTTTAAAACGTGATTTTAAAATTCCATCATGATTTTTGTAAATTTTGTATGAATTTTCGTCAATATCAATTTCCCAGCCGATGCAACAGTTGTGTTTGCATTTGTCAGCAATGCATTTAAATTTTTTGTAATAATCGGGTGCATATATTTTCATATTTTTCCTCATGATACTTAAACTTTATTTTATAATACCACAAAATCGCATAGATTGCAAGTTTTGCTTGACAATATCAGCAAAAAAGAGTATACTTTACTGTGAAATATGTTAACGGGAGAGCACTATAATGAAGCACGAAATAAAAGCTGTTATCAAAAAATGGTATGCATATCTCAGATTCCCGAAAAAATATGATGAGCAGTTTAAAAACATACTCGAAACAGAAGAAATTGACGAGACCATCACTGCCGAAAATTATGACATTTCAGAAAAAAACGGCAGAAAAAATTTGCTTATGAATTTGTATTTTCTTGAAGAACTTGAAAAAAAGTATATAGAAAAAGGTATTCCTAAAGCAATTTTTGACGATACATTTTCGGACATTGTGCGATGGACAAAGGTATGGAGTGATTTAAAAGGTGAACTGTGGCTTGAAGAACAGCATTGGCTGAAACTGCATTTTTCGTTCAAACTTTTTAAAATAGGTCGTTTGCAATTTTATATGAGCAATGCCGACAACGATTTTCCTGACTTAGGTATAAAAAGCGATATGCCGATGCTTGATGTTCATATTCCGCGCACAGGTCCGCTTGATCCATATGAATGTGAAAAATCTTTTGATATGGCAAAAGCCTTTTTTGGCAAGTTTTTTCCGGAGTTTGAGTATGAGCATTTCAAATGCTTTTCGTGGCTCCTGGACAAAACACTGTTGCAATTTTTAAAACCCGATTCAAACATTGCAAAATTTCAGCAGATGTTTACCGTAATCCAAAGTTTTGACACTCAGTCGTTTTTAGGGTTTGTGTTCAGATGGAACATTACAGCAGAAGATCTGCCGGATTTTGTACCGGCAACTAAATTTGCCGAAGATATAAAAACCGCTTTTTTAAACGGAACACAGTTTCATAGCGGTTACGGTATCAGAAAAGCATAGGCATTTGAATGTTGCATATAAAAAAGTCGTGGCAAACGAATTTTCGTTTACCACGACTTTTGTTTTATTCGCCTTTATTTTCTTTTGGTGCTTCCCCATCCTCCTCGGTCAGCTCCTGAGGAATTTTGTCCGTATCATTTTGAAGCGATGGCGAAAGCCGACGTTCCAAATCCATCATTTCTGCCGCAAGGGTATGCACCTTCTCACGCAGTTTAAAGGTACAATCTGTTTCGTCTGCATATCCGCGCACAATATCCTCCGCAAAAGTACGGCAGGACGGTGAACCGCAGGCACCGCAGTCAAGATGGGGTAAATCCTTATAGATTTCTTCCATATGTGCCATTTTCTTCATGGCGGTAATAATATTTGTGTCAAGATTCATAACAGGACGGTAAACCACCGGTGCTGTCCAGATAAGGTCGTCAAGGGGCACATTTATAATTTCGTCCTCGCCATTGACCTTTTCTGTCACACGGCTGAGCTTGTTTTTTGCTATGTACGGATTTTCAACATTTAAAACGCCGCCAACGCAACCACCTGTACATGCCGCCATTTCTATAAAATCAACGTGGTGAATACAGTTGTCTTCCATTTTTTCAAGCAGCTTTATGCAGTTTTCAATACCGTCAACCGCAATGGAATTACGTTTGCCAAGCGCCTGGATTTCTCCTTCACTTTTTGCCCAGCCAACGCCTGAAAGTCCTGCTTTTGCAAGTTTTTTCGGTTCTTTTATTTTAGAAATTATTTTGGCAATTTCAAGGCACGCATCTTTCATGGCAATTACGCCGTTTAAGTTTGATTCTTTAATACCGATGGGCATTTTTGCGGTTGTTGCTTTTGCCGGACAGGGTGAAATAAAAAATACACCGATTTCTTCCGGTTTAAGCCCTGTTTTTTCTACAGCGCGCTCACGGGCAAGCCTCGCCGCCACGTCAACCGGTGTCTGCACAGGAATTATGTTGGCAATAAGGCTTGGAAACCGCACCATCAATAATCGCAAAATTACAGGACACGCCGATGAAATAACAGGGGTCTGCAATTCACCACTCAAAAACAGCTTGCGGCTTGCATCGGAAATAACCTCTGCGGCAGATGCCACCTCAAAAACGTCATCAAAGCCTATTTCAAGCAGGGCTGTCAGCACCGTGTCAACAGAATATTCTTTTTCAAACTGAACATACATTGCCGGTGCAGGAAGTGCAATTTTATATTTATAATCATTTATTGCGGAAAGTTTATCCGTTGTTGCTTTTTTTGCATGATATGGACAAACACGTATACATTCACCGCAGTCAATACAGCGTTCTTTAATAATTTTAGCTTTGCCTCTGCGTATGCGTATTGCCCCTGTGGGACACTGCTTCAGGCACGTTGTACAGCCTTTGCAGATGTCTTTGTCCAAAGTAACCGAGTGCATACTATTCAAAAAAACCACCTCTTAAATTCAGGTAATATTAACAGTCATATCCACCTTTGTGCCTTTGCCGGGAGTAACGGTAACCTCAAATTTGTCCGTATATTTTTTCATATTGGGAAGCCCCATACCGGCACCGAAGCCAAGCTGGCGTATATCCTCGCTGGCTGTGGAATATCCCTCCTGCATAGCAAGCTCAAGGTTTTGTATTCCGGGACCGTTGTCGTCAAGCACAAAGCGTATTTTATCAGGCCAGATTTCAACGTCAATAACGCCGCCTCTGGCATGAATAACCATATTTATTTCGCCTTCATACATTGCAATGGAAACTCTTCTCACCGTTTCGGGAGAAATTCCCAGCTGCTGCAATGTTTTTTTCACACTGCTGGATACCTCTCCTGCACGTGAAAAGTCGTCTGCATTAACGTCATAATGCAGTTTAAATACATTTTCTTCGTTTTCTATACACATCTTATTTCACCTTTTTATTATACTCTTGCACCGCCGCCAAGTCCTGCCGAGTAAAGTTTTCCGCAGGCAATATACATGGGCATTTTTGTTGACAGCAGAGCCATGTGTTTGGATTTTGCAAGTTCAATCATGTCTTCATCCGGCATTTTGCCTCTGACAAACACAATAACGTGCATATCCATCATTTCCGCTGTACGGATAACCTGAGGATTAACAAGCCCTGTCAAAAGCACGCCCTGGTCTTTAACATATGCAAGCACATCGCTCATCATGTCACTTCCGCAGGCAGATTCAACGTTGCTGTCTGCTTTGTCTTCTCCACAGATAAATTCTGCTTCAATAATCTGTTTAATTTCACTTACTAACATATTTTCACCGGTTCCTTCCGCTTAAAATTATTTATTTAAATTTTCTATCTGCCAGTCTATCGGTGTTTCGCCAAGTCTTTCCAGAATGGTGTTCACTTTTGAAAAATGTCTGCAACCCATAAATCCGCGCATTGCCGACAGTGGACTGGGATGTGCCGCCTCAAGCACAAAATGTTGTGGTGAGGTTATATATTCAAGCTTTGCACGGGCGTTTGACCCCCACAGAATGAATATAACAGGCTTTTCACGGCGGTTTAAGGCTTTGATAACTTCGTCTGTGAAAATGCTCCAGCCGATTTTGCTGTGGGAATTTGCAAGCCCTCGCTCAACCGAAAGTGACGTGTTGAGCAGCATAACACCCTGCCGTGCCCATTTTTCAAGATATCCGTTGTCGGGAATGAAGCACCCTAAATCCGCCTGCAATTCTTTGAACATATTTTTTAGTGACGGCGGCGGTGGAACACCGGGTTTAACCGAAAATGCAAGCCCGTGTGCCTGACCCGGCTCGTGATACGGGTCCTGCCCTAAAATAACGGCTTTTACGTCGCTAAAGGGTGTCAGCTTCATGGATGTAAAAATCTCATCCCTGGGCGGATAAATATCTTTTTGAGCATATTGCTCATCTAAAAAAGACATTATTTTTTTGAAATAATCCTTCTCTGCTTCGTCTTTTAAAATTTCGTTCCAATCGTTGGGAAACATGGACACTCCTCCGGAAATCTGCGTATTTGTTATAGTATATCATATTTTCGGCAATTTTTCAATAACAACCTTTAATTTTGTGTAAAAATCACGAATTGGCAAAATTATTTTATGCATAATTACATAACAGACCAGAATTTTTGGCAAAATATGAAACTTTGTATTGTAATCCAAATAAAAACATGATATAATAATTGCCGAACACGTAGATTTTAAACATGAAAGGGAGATCACCGATGAAAAATTTTAAAGGTGCAATTTTTGATATGGACGGCACGCTGATTGATTCGCTGATGTTCTGGGATTTGCTCTGGGATGCTTTTGGCAAAGAATTTGCAGGCGGCAAGGAGTTTCGACCTACAAAACAGGATGACAAAGCCGTGCGCACAATGACACTTGAGTGTGCCATGGATTTTTTGCACAAAACCTACCACATCGGCAAAAACGGCAACGAGCTGCTTGAATTTACAGTAAATATGATAGAAGATTTTTATTCAAACACGGTAAAAACCAAACCCGGCGTAACAGAGTTCCTTGAAACATGTCACAAAAACGGCGTGAAAATGTGTGTTGCGTCCGCAACAGCAACAGACCTTGTGAAAATTGCCCTCAAACATTGCGGTATCGACAAATATTTCTCGGCAGTTTTATCCTGTGCCGACATCGGCAAGGGCAAGGACAATCCGGATATTTATCTTACAGCACTTGAAAATCTGGGCACGAAAAAAGAAGAAACCGTTGTGTTTGAGGATTCCGCACTCGCCATAGAAACCGCTTGCAAAGCCGGATTTTCTGCCGTGGGAATATACGACCGGTTTAATTACGGTCAGGATACTATCAAAAAACTGGCAGACGTATATATTGACAAAGACGAAACTTTAATGAAATGCTTTGAATAAAGGAGGCACAAACTATGAATTTTGAAAACTTTTTTACAAGCAAAGACGAAAAACCTCTTGAAAATATTGTGACCGACGGCGGCTTTTGCGGAATTTTCCGCACTATCGGTTGCGTTGGTGACAGCCTTTCGTCAGGTGAATTTGAAGGCAGAAAATCCGACGGCACAAACACCTACAATGATTATTATGACTATTCATGGGGGCAGTTTCTGGCACGTATGTGCGGAAGCAAGGCTATAAATTTTTCCCGTGGCGGCATGACAGCACAGGAGTTTTGCGAAAATTTTGGTAACGTTTGCAAATGCTGGGATATTTCCAATGCCTGTCAGGCTTATATTTTTGCTCTTGGCGTAAACGACCTTTGTAACAGACATCAGGAAATCGGCTCTGTAAACGATATTAATTTAAACGATTATACAAACAACAAAGACACCTTTGCAGGATATTATGCACAGATTATTCAGCGAATCAAAGAAATTCAGCCCCGCGCAAAATTTTTTCTCATGACAATGCCTCGCAGCGGTGAAGCGACCCGTGATACTATTGCTGATGCTCATGCAAAGCTTCTGCACGAAATGGCAGAGTTTTTTGACTATACATATGTGCTGGATTTCAATAAGTATGCACCTGTTTATGATGAAGAGTTCAGAGAGAATTTCTTCCTTTACGGTCACATGAATCCTTGCGGCTATCTGCTTACGGCAAAAATGGTTGCTTCATACATTGATTTTATCATCCGCCACAATATGAAAGATTTCAAACAGGTTGGATACATCGGCACACCCCATTATGAGCCGAAACTTGACTGATCTTTATTTGTAACATACACAGGAACATCAAAACCGGGTTGTGACAAATTGTGTCACACCCGGTTTTATAGTTGTTTTTCTATTTTAAATATCAACCAAACAGTGGGCCGTAATGCTTACATGCACGGTAATCGGCATCCGAAGATGAGCCGCTGCCAAAGCCTGCCCATGCATGAGGACGGTAAACGTTGCTTTGAGGCACGTTATGCATTGACACGGGAATACGGAGCATTGATGCAAGAGTAATAACGTCTGCACCAACGTGACCGTGAACTGTTACGCCGTGATTTGCACCCCAGTTTGCCATTACGCTGTAAACATCGGCAAATGCACCCTCGCCTGTGAGATTGGGAGCAAACCATGTTGTGGGCCATGTGGGGTCGGTACGTTTGTCAAGTTTTTCGTGAACATCGTCAGGCAGGTTGCATGTATAACCCTCTGCAATCTGAATTGTAGGCCCAACGCCCTCAATAATGTTCACTCTTATCATTGTAACAGGCATTTCTGCCATTGTTTTAAAGTGTGAGGAGAATCCGCCGCCACGGAAATATTCATAGTCAGCTCTGCACCAGTCGGTAGCTTCAAGACAGGCATTGATGTCTGTTTCTGTCATATCCCACCACTGTTTGATTGTGCCGTTGCCGTTTTCGTCTTTTGCAGCACCTGTGCAGTCAAGTGCAGTTGCACCGGAATTGATAAGATGAATAATACCGTTTTCGGCTTTGCCGGTGAGGTCCTTGCCTGTTACACGTTTAACCGCATCGGGGCTCCAGTATGTACGCACATCGTGGAAGCAAGGTGCTTTGCCTGTAAGAAGTGTTCCAAAAAGCATTGAAATACCGTTTAAAGTATCGTTTTCCGTTGCAAAGGGGAAAGGCTGTTTTTTGCCGTTCCAGTCAAAGCTGGATGCCATGATTGCTTCGGTAAAGTCCGCATTGGGAAGCCAGTCTGTCCACTGACGCTGACCCTGGAAACCGCCTACAATACCGTTTCTGCCGAGAGCCTCTTCACTCCAGCCCATTTCTTTAAGTTTTTCGTTTCCGAAAAGAATATCACGCACAATGATTGTGAATTTTGCAATAAATTCCCAGTCCTTGTCAGCTTCAATAACCTTTGATTTTCTGATAATTTCGGGCAGACCCTTGCCTGCATTTTTGTCAAAGCCCTCTTTGCAGTTGGCTTTTATCCATGAAATTGCTTTCTCGTACTCGTCGTGGTCATAAATTTCAAGCGTGATACGGCGGAGAATTTCTGTTAAATCAACCCACTCAGCACGCAGACCCAGATATTTCTGCATAAAGTTTGCATCGCAGTATGAACCGGCAATACCCATAGAAACGCCGCCCATGTTAACGTATGCTTTGTTTTTAAGCTGACCTACAGCGATTGCACAACGCGCAAAACGCAGAATTTTTTCTGCAACATCTTCAGGAATTGATGTGTCGGTCATATCCTGAACATCGTGACCGTAAATTGAAAATGCAGGAAGTCCTCTCTGGCTGTGAGCCGCCATAACCGCCGCAAGATAAACCGCACCGGGACGCTCTGTGCCGTTAAAGCCCCAGACAGCCTTGATTGTTGTGGGGTCAAGATCCATGGTTTCGCTTCCGTAGCACCAGCATGGTGTAACAGAAAGTGTTGCACAAACATTTTCTTTTGCAAACTGCTCGGCAACTTTTGCAGCTTCTGCACCGCCGCCGATTGTTGTGCAACCAATAACGCACTGCACAGGTGTGCCGTCAGCGTATTTTAAGTTTGCACCGATTAATTCAGCCGCTGCTTTTGCCATGTTCATGGTCTGATTTTCAAGACCCTCTCGCACACCTCCCCATCTGCCGTCAATAACGGGACGGATTCCTATTTTGGGATATGTCATAAAAATGCCTCCTGAAAATATTTTTTATTTTTTAATTTACTTACTGTTTTTTAATTGCTATGTGAATACTGTTTTTAATTGTTACATTTTCAAATTCAAGAACATTGTTTTTAAATGAAAATACCGGATTTTTGCCATCCGCCTCGATTGATTCTACTTCTTTTACAAAAGGCAGATGCAATTCTTTTAATGTTATATAGCCGTCTTTTATATCAAGTTCCATGTAATTGCCGCTGATTTCAACTGTTCCCCAGCCTGTCGCAACGCTCCATACACTTTTAACATCTTCTGTTGTGACAGGATTGAATGTGAACCTGTTTTTCGGCATATCAGCCGTAAAACCGCACAAAGCAGGCAAAAACGAAAACGCCGCCATACTGCGTGCATAATTGTTTCCGCATTCAATATCGTTCCACGGATTGCGTTTTGCACCGTCATATCTTTTTCGCACCTCACGCACAACATTTATTGCTTCGTCCATATATCCGCAGCTCATTAAAACACAGGCAAAGCTGTATTCAAAGCCCGACATAACCTCTTCGCAGTACGGAACCGGATTTTCAGGGCGTTTCACATTTTCCGGATATGTGCAAATAATCGTGCCGCCCTCGTCATTAACGGCAAAAAGCCGCCACGGATTGACAAGACCGCGCATTGATGTCATGAAATTGTTTTTATAAACACTAAAAGCCGCTGTTTTTGTCTGCTGTTTGTCAAACACATCGCCCAGTCCGCAAAGCATTGCGTGCCACCCACCGCAAAGCTGGTCTATAAAACAGCCCTCGGCAAGCTGATAACCGATTTCGCCGGTTTCTTCATTCCAGAATCTTTCTGTCTGACCGAATTTTTCGGGTATTGATTTGTCGGTTATATCAATTTGCTGAATAAAATATTCACCGCCAAACAGATTGTTTTTTGTGTATTCGTATCCGTTTTCAAAAAGACGTGAATATGTTTGTTTTGCATTTGTATCTCCGAGAAAATCCGCCATTTCTTCTGCGGCTTTAAGTGCCGCAAGATAAAATCCCTCAAGCCATGCATTAGCACCGAAAAGCTCGCAGTCAAGAGTGTGATGCTGTCTTCCTTCAAGCACGCCGTCGCCGTTTTCATCCCAGCAAAATTCATTTTCACTGCTCCATGCATATTCGAGCACTTTTTTAACGGTTTCCCAGTTTTGTTTAAGCCATGCACTGTCGCCCGACAGCTTCCATTCACGGTAAGTTTTTATGACAATGCCCATTTGCCCGTCAACGCAAGGGATGTATTTCGTTTTGTTTCCGTCAAACAAATTGACAAAAACTTTGCGGTCAAATGGCGTGGGCAGACGAAAAACAGTTTCGCCGTTTTCTAAAACACCGTATTTAAACTCGTTGTTTCTGATGCTCATTTCCAAATCAGGGAAAAGATAACAGCACACATAGGCATAATTCCACACATGCTGACAAAGTCCCTCGCAGGAACCGCAGTTTTCAAAAACCCCCTCAAAACCGTATAAACTGCCGTCTTCAAACCGCATTACAGTAGGAGATTTTAACACCGCAAGCCCGGCACCTATCGCCTGTTTCATCGATTCATCAAGGGTTGACGAATAAACTGCCGTTTTAAACTGCTGTGTTTTGCTGTATAAGCTGTTCCAGTTGTCAAGAGAATATTTCGCACTTGATAAAGAATCTTTAAAAACTGTTGCGTAGTAGTTTTTCCATGTGATTTCGTTTCCGTTTTCGTCTTTATAAGGGAACCAATAGTTAACACAGTCGGGTATACTCCACGACAGCACAAATTTAACTGCCTTTTTCTCTCCGGGTTTTATTTTTATACGGGAAGAAACAGTACACACATCACCGCTTGATGCTTCTTCATAATTTCTTGAAATCAGCTTTTTGCCCGATGAAAAATCGTTCCAGAAACCGATTATATTATCCATATAAAAACTGTTCCACCAGCCTCTGTACCAATAATCGGTCACAAAAATTTCGCCACCTACCGCCGCAACCGTCAGATTGTTCCGGTTGTTTTTCGCATCAAAAAGCATAACACCGCTGCCGTTTTCAATGCATTTGTTAACCGTTTTTGAAAAGGGATTTCTCACGCTGAAAGCTATTTCATATGTAATTTCCTTGTTTGTTGTATTTTCAATTTCCGGTGAAAAAAACGCCGCAGGAATTGAAGAATTTTTGCTGTCAAGAGGTATAAACGGATTAAATGCTTCAAGGCGCACACGTCCCGGAAATTCCTCATCGTCAAAATATAAGTCTGCAATCGGGAACTCTCCGTCAAAAGTATTTTCTTTAAAATGCGGAAATCCGTTCATGCTTGCTAAAGACACGCCCGTTCCTGCGCCATGATGGTTAAATTCTTTTTGAATATCACCCACAAGCACACGGGCATCTATGACATTTTCGTTTTCATCAAAAGCACGCACGGCAAAATGCGAATATCTGTTTTCACTTCTCTTATTCGGTTTGTTGAATATCTCCCAGTCAACAAGCCCACCGTTGCCTGCAATGCCTATACATCCGCTGCCTATGCCTCCAAGCGGAAAAGAAATTTCATTTAAGTTTTCATTTTTATAAATCATGTATATTCTCCTTTTATAATGCTAATTTTTCAATTCATAACAGTTGAAGTTATAAGCCTTGACTTTGCCTTTGCCGCATAAAATGCCGGGAGTCATAAAAGCACCTGTTTCCATTGCTGTTTGTATAATAAGCAAATCATTGACATATGCCTCAAGCTGACCTTCCGAAGCAATAATCCTCAAATTAAACCTTTCGCCGGGTACAAAATTATATTTTCGCCGCTGTTTGCATATAAAAGACAGTCCGCCCTCATAAAATGAAAGAGTTTTTTCTTCAGCATCTGCCGCAATAAATTTTTTATCTGTCAAATTTCCGTCTTTATTATATACATCAATTGAAAATCCGCATTCTTTACACAGCGGCTCGATGTCGGCAACAATCTCCAAAGAAGAGCATCGGCAATTTTTAAGTATTGCATGTTGATAAGTGTAATTGTCTGTTGACATAAGCATACAGTTATCTTCACTGTATATTTCCCCGGTTCCTGTTTTCCATGCTACTGATGTGCTTTGCAGCTCAAACATCCCGCTGTCAGGACAACTGCTTTTATGCTCAGCCCTTAAATTTTCAAGCAAAGGATGATAGCAAGCACACAAATCTCCGTTAACAACGCTTATTTTTTTAGGATACGAAACTGCCCAGTCGTTTTTGCTTTTATCTATGTACAAAAGACACCTGTCTCCCTTATAAATAAACGTGCGGCAGGTATATCCGCTTTCCGCACCGCCACCGATAAGCACGTTGTCTGTTACATCTTCAAAAGTTCCGTCAGGGGTATCGGAAACGGCATAAAGAGTAGCAGTGGTAACATGACTGTCTCCGATAACACCGCGCATTCCGAAAGAGGCGTGAGTGAGAAATGTGAGATACCATTTGCCGTCCATGAAGAACACATCGGGAACCTCAATAACACCGCAGGATTTCGGTGCATAAACAATTTTCTGATTTTCCCATTTAACAAGGTCATAACTGTAAGCCATGCCAACTGCCCCGGTCATGCTGCCGTTTATAAGAGCCATTGTTGCAAAATAACCGTAATATATATCTTTTTCGTTATCATATACAACAATCATATCACGGCAATCCATGTTATTTTTTATGCCGAAAACAGCTTCATCCGGGAAAAGCACAGGGTTATTTTCGTGCAATGCAAAATTTTTCAAATCCTTTGATGTGGCAAGTCCTATTTGCTGACGGCCTTCACTGTTTCGCATCGTATAATAAATATAGTGCAATCCGTCTTTGCCGGTTATTGCACAGCCGGTATATTTTGAAAGGCAATCTTCCGGAAAATCTTTTTCAGGCAAAACCGGTAAAATATCGTCACATATATTAAAGCTAAGCAAATCATCCGTATATGCATGACCGACGCTATACCCCTCCGGAAGCCTCAGATTGAATACATGTATTCTTTCCTCCACATTGAGATACCACGCATCACACATCTGACAGCTTTGACCGGTATATTTATATTTCACAAATATCACCTCCTAAAATAATAATAACATATCACATCCGAAATATTCAAGAAAGAAAATTAACATTTACTTGTAAAAAACTAACTTATTTTAATTCAAATAGCTTTTGTGCATAATTTTTTTGAACAAAATGCGTATTTTTCAAGGAATTGAGGACTTTTACGTCGAAAATAGAAAATGTATAAATTTGCGTTTTTTATAGGAAGGAATGAATTATAAATGAAAGTAAACAAAAATTATGCAAACGTAAATGACAGCTATCTGTTTTCTACAATAGCCAAAAAAGTAAACGAGTATTCTGCGGCAAATCCCGATAAACGCATTATCCGTATGGGTATCGGTGACGTTACACTCCCCCTTTGCAATGCTGTTATTGACGGTATGCACGAGGCAGTTTCCGAAATGGGTAAAAAAGAAACTTTCAGAGGCTACGGTCCTGAGCAGGGTTACGATTTTCTCAAAAACAGCATAAAAGACTATTACGGTGAAAAAAATGTTGACCTCGATAACGATGAAATCTTTATTTCCGACGGTGCAAAATCAGACCTTGGCAACATTCTTGACCTGTTTGACAGCGACAACACCGTGCTTGTGCCAGACCCGGTTTATCCCGTTTATGTTGACACTAACATAATGACAGGCAGAAAAATCATTTTTGCTGACGCAAACGAGGAAAACGGTTTTCTTCCCTTGCCCGATGAAAATGTTCATGCTGATATAATTTACATATGCTCACCCAACAACCCCACAGGTGCAGCTTATGACCGCGAGGGACTTAAAAAATGGGTTGACTATGCTATTGCAAACGAAGCGGTTATTCTGTTTGATGCCGCTTATGAATGCTTTGTAACAGACGAAAATCTGCCGAGAAGCATTTATGAAATTGAGGGTGCAAAAAAATGTGCAATTGAGTTCTGCTCATTCTCAAAAACAGCAGGATTTACAGGCACACGTTGTGGTTATACCGTTGTGCCGAAAGCTCTTGTTTTTGAAGATATGTCACTTAACAAAATGTGGCTTCGCCGCCAGACAACAAAATTCAACGGCGTGCCCTATATTGTTCAGAAAGGTGCCGCACAGATTTTCACAAAAGAGGGCAGAGAGCAGATTCAGTCTGCGCTGGCTTATTACCGTGAAAACGCAAAAATTATTGCCGACACGATGACAGAGCTTGGCATCTGGTACACAGGCGGCAAAAACTCGCCCTACATCTGGCTCAAATGCCCGAACAACATGAAAAGCTGGGACTTTTTCGATATGCTTTTAGAAAAAGCTAACGTTGTAGGTACTCCCGGAAGCGGTTTTGGTAAAAACGGTGAGGGATTCTTCCGTCTGACAGCATTCTCTGACAACGAAAGCACAAAAGAAGCTATGAAACGCTTTGCAGAGTGTCTTAAATAATTTAACAATAAAAATAATAACAGGGGGGAATGCCGGGTGAGTTACAAATACCTTTCTGCAATCATGATGTTTTATATATGCGGAATTATTTGCTGTTCACTTGGGTTTCCCTCATTCATTATATCAGTAATGTTTCTTGGCATTTTAGTAAGTATTACAAAAGCAAAAACCAAAAAGTCAATTATCATATCAATATTGTTTACGCTTTGTTTTTCGGCAGGATATCTGCATACATTTTTACAAAACAGTCAATATAACTTTTTCTATGAAACATTTTGCGACAGGTATGTTACGGTTTTTGGTACTGTTGACAGCATGCCCATTGAAACAGAAACATTATTTGGTGAGAAAAATTTATCATATACTGTTAAACTTTCGGATGTGAAAGTTGACGGTGAATTTTATAAATCTGACAAAAAAATCATTGTATATGCACCCGATGGAATTTTTCTTGAGCCGGGTGATACAGTTATTTTAAACGGTTTTTTAAGAGCTCCGAAAGAAAATGCAAATCCCAACGGATTTAATTACCGCAAGTATCTTCAAACAACAAAAACAGCGGCAATTATGAATCTCAGAGACGGCGTTGTAACGGGCAAAAACACGTCACTTTTTTACAAACTGTCAAAAGTGCGTCATCATCTGCTTGTAAAATTGTCGCAGTATATGCCCGAGGACAAGGATTTTCTTGTTCGTGCACTTGTTTTAGGTGACAGAACACAGCTTTCTTCCGATGTTGAAAATACTTTTGCCGGAAGTGGAATTTCGCACGCTTTGGCACTTTCAGGCATGCATCTTTCAATTTTAATGGCTTTTGTTACTCATTTTATCGCAAGAGCCAGCATAAAACTAAGGGCACGGGCAGTTATATGCTCAGTTGCTGTAATTTTGTATATCCCTGTTGCCGGCTTTTTCCCATCGCTTGTACGTGCCGGAATAATAACGCTGTTTGCATTTGCCGCAACATTATTTAAACAAAAATATGATTTTACAACCGCACTTGTTTTTGCGGCAACGGTTATTCTTATGGATAATCCGCTTGTTATACACAGCCTTTCATTTCAACTGTCGTTTCTTGCAACAATAGGTATTGTATATTTTTCTCTGCCTGCATATAAACTGTTTAAACAAAAAATCCGGCTTAATCGTTTTACCGGATTTATTTCGGTTACGGCAATTTCATCTATAACTGTAACTCTGCTTACTTTGCCGATTATTGCAAAATCATTTAGCAGTGTAAGTTTTTATACGATTTTAGGAAATATTTTAATTGTTCCGCTTATAGAAATACTTTTTGCCGGTGCACTTGTAATGCTGACTATTGGTGTAATTTTTGCTCCCGCGGCAAAAATAATAGGCATGGCATTGGCATTTATTACAGACATTATTCTTTTTGCGTGTAATACAGTTTCATCGCTAAAAGGTGCATTTTTTGTAGTAAAAGCTCCCGGCATTTTCGAATATATGCTTTATTTATCGGCAGTTTGTGCAGCTTACGGATTTTTAAGAAAATCCAAGTTTAAAAAACCTGCCGCAATAATTGCCTGTGCTATGGCAGTACTGTGCATATCAAACAGTGTGTACCAAAGCACAGTTTTTCGTGTAGATTTTATAAACGTGGGGCAAGGCGACAGTGCGCTTATACAAATTCCGTTTGGCAAAAATATTCTTATTGACTGTGGACCGGCAGGTTACGGCGAAGCAGCATCTTACATAAAATCCAAAGGCATACATACGCTTGACGCTATCTATATTAGCCATTTTGACAGTGACCACACAGGCGGTCTGGATGAAATTCTTTCTTCCGTAACGGTTAAAAAAGTTGTAGTTTCGTACACTAACGCACAAAACAGCGACAGCTTTGAGCTTTTGAATAAAATAATCAACAGTGGTGCAGACGTGGAATTTGCCGATAACACATATCACACGAAAATAGGCTCGTGCGAAATTGAAGCCCTGTGGCCCGGAGACATCATAAATACTGACGATAACAACAATAGTCTTGTTATAAAACTCAAATGCCGCGGCAAAACCTTTTTATTTACGGGAGATATTGACGCGCAAACTGAACACACTGTTATAAATGCAGGCAAAAATGTGAATACAGATGTATTAAAGGTTGCTCATCATGGCAGTAAAACCTCAACATCATCAGAATTTATAAAACATTCGTCACCCCAATATGCTGTAATATCAGTATCAAATAATAATTCTTTCGGACATCCCGACAGCAATGTTATAAATCGTCTTGAGGCCGAAGGGTGCCATGTTTTTAGTACCGCCAAAAACGGATATGCCCATTTTTCACAGGATATGTTCGGAAACTATAAAATTAAAATAAAAAATCTCGATTAAAAAGAAGGTGACAAAAAATGGCTAAAAAATCAAAATACGCCGAAAACACCAATGAATTTAAAAAACGTATGCAAACCGATGATATAAACGGGATTTTTGTGTTTTTTGGCGAGGAAAAATATAGTCGCGATGCTGCCGTAGATATGATAAAAGAAAAATTTATCGGAGACGGAATGGAAGAGTTCAATATTGCGGTTTTGAGCGGAAAAAGCATCAATACACAGGATATTGACGATTTTACCGCAGCATATCCAATGATGAGCGACAAAAAAATTCTTATTATACGTGACAGTGAAATTTTAAAACGTGCCGATGAAAAAATGGCAAGTTTTTTTGAAAAACTAACCTCCGATTTTCCGTCATATCTTACAGTTGTTATTGACCAGGAAACAATAGACAGCCGTCTTTCTGTCACAAAAAAGGTACTCGCAAAATCGCTTTGTGTCGAATTTTTATACAAAACACCTACCGAAAGTGCAAAATGGTGCATAAACGCTTTTAAAAAGCAAGGAATAGAAATTTCACAGGATACAGCGTTTTATTTAACTGCCGCCTGCGACCAGGGTCTTTATAGCCTCAAAAGCGAGATAGACAAGCTTAGTGCAAAATGTTTTGACACAAAAATTGTTACACAGGCAGATATTGATGAAAGCGTACGAAAATCAGTTCAAAACCGCATTTTTGAAATGCTTGATGCAATAATTCTTAACAAAAATGCACAAGTTTTTGAAATGCTGGAGGATATGAAGTTTTTAAACGAGTCGCCTGTTAAAATTATGGCACTTCTTGGTAGCACTTTGATAAAACTTTACAAAACCGCTGTTATTATAGAAAACGGTGGTGGCAGATCACAAGTTGCATCAGAGCTTTCTCTTGCACCGTTTATTGCCGAAAAATACATTTCTATGTCGTCACGAAAAAACACAAAAACAATCGGCAAAATGATTTCAAAATGTGCACATTATGATTTTCTTAATAAAAGCGGACAGCTTAACGACTGGGCAAGCATAGAAATGCTTATCAGCGAAATTCTGTCATCGTCAGAAAGATGATAAAGCAAAAAACATTTGATATTTTTAGGCAAAAAACATTAAAAAAACTATTGACAAATGAAATCTTTAGTGCTAAAATATAAAACAACCAAATCAAACAAACAAAAGCAATGATGAGGAACAAGTAGCATATTCCATCCCCGTCTCAGAGAGTTGTCGGTTGGTGCAAGACAACGGCGGCGGTTTATGTGAATACATTCTCGGAGCTTCGCACCGAACGGAATTTTCAAAATTCTCAGTAGACTGCGACGGGGGATGCCCGTTACAGCATCAGGGTATATACAGATTAGTCTGCGTACCTGTAAAGGCTGCAACCGTGAGGTTGTGGTGAATTGAGGTGGTAACACGGGAGTTTTGTATCTCGTCCTCAAGTGTCCGGACGGACAATGGAGGGCGGGTTTTTTTATTGCCGTCTTCCGCAAAAAAATTTTTTAAGGAGGTTTCAGTTATGATTCTGAAAGTTATTATGCTTGTTGTTTTTTTTGGTGTAATGGTAGGTGTCGGCATTTTTTGCCGCAAAAACTCAACTGATGTAAACGGATTTGTTTTAGGTGGTCGCTCGGTCGGTCCCTGGCTTACGGCGTTTGCATACGGTACATCTTATTTTTCGGCCGTTATTTTTGTAGGCTATGCAGGTCAGTTCGGTTGGAAATTCGGTATCGCGTCAACATGGATAGGCGTTGGCAACGCAGTTTTAGGCTCGCTTCTTGCCTGGGTTGTTTTAGGCAGACGAACAAGGCTCATGAGCCAGCATCTGCAAAGTGCCACAATGCCCGAATTTTTCGGCAAACGTTACAAAAGCCCATCCCTTAAAATTGCGGCATCGGTGCTTGTGTTTATCTTCCTTATCCCCTACACAGCATCACTTTATAACGGTCTTTCAAGATTGTTTTCAATGGCATTTCCGGGCATCAGCTATTCTGTCTGTGTAATCGTAATGGCAGTTTTAACCGGCATTTATGTTATTGCCGGAGGATATATGGCAACAGCCATTAACGATTTTATTCAGGGAATTATCATGATAATTGGTATTGTTGCGGTTATTGCTGCTGTTCTTTCTCAAAACGGCGGATTTATAGAATCCTTAAACGGTCTTGCCGATGTTGAATTAGAAGGTGCTGCGCCGGGAGTGTTCAACTCATTCTTCGGTCCCGACCCGCTCAATTTGCTGTTTGTTGTTATTCTTACATCTCTCGGCACTTGGGGTTTGCCGCAGATGGTGCAGAAATTCTATGCAATCAAAAGTGAAAACGATATAAACAAGGGCACAATAATTTCTACAATTTTTGCTGTTATTGTTGCCGGCGGATGTTATTTCCTTGGCGGTTTTGGCAGACTTTTCACCAACAAGCTGGCATTTAATGCCGACGGCTCAATCGTTGGCGGATTTGACGCAATTGTACCTACAATGCTGTCGGGTCTTCCGGATATACTTATTGCAATCGTAATAATTCTTGTGCTTTCTGCTTCAATGTCAACACTTTCTTCACTTGTGCTGGCATCAAGCTCAACACTCACTCTTGATATGATTAAAGGACATATTGTTAAAAATATGAGTGAGAAAAAACAGGTATTTATAATGCGCGTGCTTATTGTTGTGTTTATTGCCATTTCGGCATTTATTGCACTCAATAAAGACAAGCTCAGCGCAATTGCCGACATGATGGGCATTTCCTGGGGTGCGCTTGCAGGTGCGTTCCTTGCACCGTTTATGTTCGGTCTTTACTGGAAACGCTCTACAAAAATTGCGGTGTGGGCAAACTTTATTTTCGGTGCAGGTATAATGGTGCTTAACATGGTTGCAAGACCGATGTTCCCACCGATTTTGCAGTCGCCGATAAACTGCGGTGTTATTGCAATGCTTGCAGGCTTTGTGATTGTTCCGGTTGTGAGCTTTTTAACAAAAAAACCGGATACTGCCTTTGTTGACAACTGTTTTGACTGTTACAACAAAAAGGTTCTTGTTTCTGCAAAGGATGCACTCGGCGAAGAAGTTGAATAAAATCACCACGAGGGACGGCGTTGCCGTCCCTCACTTTATAGTTACAGAATTTTTTATTACATAAGATCGTTTTTAGCATTTCGCGCATATTCACCGGGTGTAATTTTTTCGCTCTTTTTAAACATTCTGCTAAAATAAAACACATCTGAAAATCCGCATTTTTCTGCTGTTTCAGTCACTCCTGCTCCACTGCTTAAAAGTTGTTTTGCTTTTTCTATACGCACAAATATTAAAAAATCTATAGGTGACATTGACGTTGCACTTTTGAACGCCGTATTAAAATACGATACGCTCAAGTCTGCTGTTTTGGCAAGCTCTGCAAGCGTAATTTTTTTATTATAATTTTCGTAAATATATTTTATTGCCTTTTCCGCACGCAGTTTGTTTGAATAATTATCAGCACCTGTTTCATACAAAAACATTGTTGCTTCCAGAATTTTTGCCATTATTTCTCTTTCTTTTGACGAATGCATCTGTTCCGAAGAAATATGTACATTTGACAAATTATTAAAAAGCTTGAAAAACCGTTCAAACAAAACCTTATCGGTAACTTTTTTCACGTAATCAAATTTAAGCTTAGGATATTCAAACGTCCATTTTTCTCCATCAAATTTGGGCATCATGTAAACAAAATTGACAGTAAAAAATCTAATAGGGTCGTTTTTATCGGTAACCATTTTTCTGATGCAACCGTTTTCAAAAAACACTATATCGCCTCGGCTAACAGATATTTTTTCGTCGTTTTTTGTAAAAACTCCTTTGCCACCGTAAACAAACACCAAATTTTCAACATTACATCGCGAAGTGTCAATTTTCCAGTCCGGAGCCGCCTGCCGGTTTAAAACAAAGGTACATTCTATAAACAGTTGTGATATAAACTGTTTATTTTTTAGACTCATTTGCGCGCATCTCCTTTATCAAAAAAGTGAAATAGTACAAATTAATTATACAGTATATTTGCAAATTTGTAAAGTGTTATAATATATTTTTACAAACAAAAAATCAGCTGTCATATGCAGCTGACTTTATTTGTATTTATTTTCCCACAAATGCTATTCCGAATGCGCCGGGACCAACATGTGTGCCGATAACAGCACCGATGTTTAATATATTTTCTTTGGGAATGGTAACGCCGTTTTCTTCAAGATTTTTTATAAGCTCAAGTGCATTTTCTTTGTTATGCGAATAAAGAATATAAACAGGAAAGTTCTTATCTGCCCCACAGTAAAAAAACTGGCGGGCAATATATTTTATGCCACGTTTTAAGCCGATAACCTTTGATGGCAAAGCAATTTTGCCGTTGCCGGCAATTTTTATAATCGGTTTTATATGAACCGCCGTGCCAAGTGCCGCCGCAGTTTCGGATATACGTCCTCCCCTGCGGAGATATTCAAGTGTATCAAGACTTGCAACGATAGTGACTTTTGATTTTATCTGCTCAATTTTTTCGGCAATTTCTTTGCCCGAACATCCCTCGCCTCGCAGTTTTAAAGCATATTCAACCAAAATGCGTGTACCGCCTGTGGCGGAAAGGCCGTCAACTACATAGCAATTTTCAAACTCTGCCATTGATTTTGCAAGCTGTGCACACTGATACGTTCCGCTAAGCTGCGAGGATAAAAATATGCCCACAAGCTCATCGCCATCTGCTTTTACTTTTTCATAGACTTTCAAAAAATCGTTTGGTGAAGGCTGTGATGTTTTTGGTGAAACCTCACTTGCTTCAAGCATTTTATAAAATTCATCTTTTGTAATGTTTATATTTTCTTTATATTCCTTATCACCGAAAATCACATGGAGCGGAACGCATAAAATGCCTTTTTCTTCAAGCTCTCGGGGCTGAAAATCTGTGCTGGAATCCGTTAAAATCTGTACCATATATATAAACCTCTTTTTTTGTTTTTATATATATTATGCACCGATTTTTCTGAATTTTTCATATCTTTGTGCAAGAAGTGTTTCATGGGAAAGTTTTTCTTTTTCGGAAATTTCTGCACAAATAAATGCTTTTAAATCACTGCATATTTCGTCCTGTGTACGGTCGGTTTCATCAATAATTTTTTCAATAACATCATATTCAAAAAGATCGCCCGATGTAAGATGAAGTGCCTCTGCCGCATCAGCGGCTTTTGCAGAATCCTTCCACAAAATGCTGGCACAGCCTTCGGGTGAAATAACTGAATAAACCGAGTTTTCAAGCATAACTGCCGTATCACAAACACCAAGTGCAAGTGCACCGCCGCTGCCGCCCTCGCCTACAACAACCGAAATTATCGGTGTTTTGAGAGTCATCATTTCATAAAGATTTTCGGCAATCGCCTCACCCTGACCTCTTTCTTCAGCATCTATTCCGCAATATGCACCGGAGCTTCCGATAAAGCACACAACAGGTCTGCCGAATTTTTCGGCCTCTTTCATAAGACGAAGTGCTTTACGGTAACCTTCCGGAGTAGGGCAGCCGAAATTTCGTTTCATGCGTTCTTCAATGCTTGTTCCCCTTTCCATGGCAATTACCGTAACAGCTCTGCCGCCGATATAGCCTATTCCGCCCACAATTGCGGCATCATCACCAAATCTGCGGTCGCCGTGAAGTTCTATAAAATTATCAACCATACGGTCTATATAATATCCGCCCATAGGACGGTCCGATGAGCGTGCTGTCATAACCTTTTCGTATGCGGTTTTGTTTGTTTTTTTCATTTTATAACAAATCCTTTCGGATAAATTTTAAAATCATCTGCAATGCATTTCAAGAATTTTTGAAATGGTATATTTAAGCCTCGGTCTTGTTTCTATCATATCAATAAACCCATGCTCAAGTAAAAACTCCGAGCGTTGGAACCCCTCGGGCAGTTTTTTGCCTGTGGTCTGTTCAATAACTCTTGCACCGGCAAAGCCAACAAGTGCCTTGGGTTCTGCAATTATTATATCGCCAAGCATTGCAAAGCTGGCTGTAACACCGCCTGTTGTGGGGTCGGTCAAAACTGTAATATACAGATTTCCGCTGTCGCTGTGACGTTTAACCGCACCGCTTACCTTTGCCATCTGCATAAGGGAAAGGATACCCTCCTGCATACGTGCACCGCCGGAGGTGGTAAATCCTACAACAGGAAGATGATTGCGCTGTGCAAATTCAAAAAGACGTGTGATTTTTTCACCTACAACAGTACCCATTGAACCCATCATAAACCTTGAGTCCATAACAAAAACCGCACATCTGCTGCCGCCGATTTCTGCTGTTCCGCAAACAACAGCCTCGTTAAGACTACTTGTTTTCATCGCATCTGACAGCTTTTCGTCATATCCGGGAAAATCAATGCGATTTTCGCTTTTGAGAGTTTTGTCAAGCTCAACAAAGCTGCCCTCGTCAACGGTTACAGCAAGTCTTTCGTAAGCACCCATACGCATATAAGTGCCGCACTGGGGACAAATCATAAGATTTTCAAGAAGTGTGTCACCGTCAATTTTGTGACCGCATTTTTTGCAGACAACATCTTCTTTTTTTGCGTTGGGTTTAAAAAAATTAATTATATTTTTTAGAGCGTTCATGATAATCTGCCCCTTTTAGTTATTTTTATCGGTAATTGCAAAAGAAAATTCGGCACTTACGCAAAGTTTTCCGTTTACTCTGCCGCTTCCTTTGGCAAAATAAAAAGGCTCACGCACTTTTATAATTTCACACTCGGTTTCAAACACGTCACCGGGAACAACCGGTTTGCGGAATTTAACCTTATCAAGCCCCGTAAAAAACGGAAGCTGATTTTCTTTCATCTGATTTTCAAGACACACGCAAACAGACTGCGCCATAATTTCGCACAAAATCACGCCCGGAACAACAGGATTACCCGGAAAATGTCCTTTTAAAAACCATTCGTCACCGGTAATAAGTTTTTTGCCAAACGCCTTGCCGTCAATAAGCTCTGCAAAGTCAAGCAGAAGCATATTGTCACGGTGGGGCAATATTTTTTTGATTTCGTTAATATCCATGCTATCACCTTACACCTTTTTAAAGGCAACACACGCATTGTGACCGCCAAAACCGAGAGATGCGGACATGGCAACTTCAAGCTCAGTGTGTTTTGCTGTGTTTGGTGTGTAGTTGAGGTCACATTCCTCATCGGGTTCTGTGTAACCGACTGTGGGCGGAACAATGTTTTCGCCCAGTGCAAAAATTGCGGCAATAGCTTCAACTGCACCTGCCGCACCAAGCAGATGACCTGTCATGGATTTTGTTGAACTGATATTGAGTTTATATGCGTTTTCGCCAAACACTCTTTTGAGTGCGTTTGTTTCTGTTTTATCGTTAAGGGGTGTGCTTGTGCCGTGAGCATTAAAATAAATTTTCTCCGGTGCAACATCTGTACAAGCGGCAACAGAATCTGCAATGGCTCTTGAAGATGCCTCCGCCTCCGGGTCGGGAGCAGTTACATGATGAGCATCACAGGTGCTTCCGTAGCCAACAATTTCGGCATATATTTTTGCACCTCTTTTTACGGCGTGCTCATATTCTTCTACAATAAGTGCACCTGCACCCTCGCCCATTACAAAACCGCATCTGCGTTTGTCAAAGGGAATTGAAGCAGCATCCTTATCAGTGCTTTCACAAAGTGCCATGCAGTTCATAAACGCCGCAACAGCAAGGGGTGAAATTGCGGCATCAACACCGCCGGCAATTATGGCATCGGCATATCCGCCCGCAATTGTGCGATAAGCCTCTCCAATGGCTGTTGTGCCTGTTGCACAGGCTGTTGAAACTGAAATACACGGACCCTTTGCACCGTATTTTATGGCAATATTTCCTGCCGCCATGTTAGGAATCATTTTCGGAATAAACAGCGGCGAAACTCTTGTGGCACCACGGGCAAGCATATTGTCGTGCTCTGTAACAAATGTGTCAAACCCACCTATTCCGGAGCCGTAGTACACACCGAAACGTGCAGGGTCAACATTGCCCTCTATACCGCTTTCGGTTACCGCCTGAGCGGCAGAAGCAAGAGCAAACTGAACAAACCTGTCGTTTTTTCTCACCTCGGGTTTTGCCATATAAAGTGTAGGGTCAAAATCTTTAACCTCAGCCGCAAGCTTTACACGGAAATCGGTTGTGTCAAAATAAGTTATTTCGTCAATGCCGTGTTTGCCGTTTTTTAAATTTTCAAAAAAGGTGTCAACATTACAGCCGATTGGTGTTATTGCACCTACGCCTGTTATTACTGCTCGTTTCATATTTAAAACTCCTTTGATTTGCAACTTGGAATATTATGTCAATTTTCATTCCCGGCAGGTGCCCCTGTGCAAAAGCACAGGGATACCAAAACCGGTATAATAAAGAGAAAAAGAGGATTGCAATTACATTGCAAGTCCGCCGTCCACGCGGATAACCTCACCGGTTACATACGCAGACATATCGCTTGCCAGAAAAGCGGCAACGTTTGCCACATCTTCAGGATTACCAAGACGTTTAAGTGGAACTGCTTTTAAAAATTCTTCGTCACTGCCCAGGTCTTTTGTCATATCAGTTTTAATAAATCCGGGGGCAATGGCGTTGCAACAGATGTTTTTGCCGCCAAGCTCTTTTGCCACAGATTTTGTAAGTCCGATAATACCGGCTTTGGAAGCGGAGTAGTTTGCCTGACCGGGAAGTCCGCAAAGCCCTGAAATTGAAGAAATGTTTATGATTTTGCCGTATTTTTTGCGTACAAAACCTCTGCCGCAGGCTTTAATCATGTTAAAACAGCCTTTAAGGTTAACGTTTATAACCTTGTCAAAATCGTCTTCTTCCATCATTAAAATAAGATTATCACGGGTTATTCCCGCATTGTTTACCAGAATTTCAATACTGCCGAAATCTTCGGTAATTTTTGCAACCGTGTCCTTGCATAAATCCGCATCGGATACGTCACATTTATAAATCTCTGCTTTTGTTCCATAGTTTTTTATTATATGTGATTTTAATTCTTCGGCTTTTTCTGTGTTTCCGGCGTAAAGCATTGCAACATTAGCACCAAGAGATGCAAACTTTTCCGCAACGGCGGCACCGATACCTCTTGAAGCACCTGTTATAACTGCGTTTTTACCTTTAAGCATTTTTAATCGCCTCCACAGCCAATTTGAGTGTTTCTTCATTTTCTACGGAATATGTGTTCACGTCCTTTGAGATTTTTTTAATAAATCCGCAAAGGGTTTTGCCTGCACCCACTTCAATAAAATCGGTAAATCCGTCTGCAATCATGTTTTCGATTATTGTTTGCCATTGCACAGGGTTTTTCATCTGGTTTTCAAGATAGCCTGCAACATTTTCGCCGTAAATTTCGCCTGTAAGGTTAGCATACACGGGTATTTGGGGCTGATTTATATTTTCGGTTTTAAGAAAATCTGCAAACTGCTTTGATGCAGTTTCCATAAAAGGTGAATGGAACGCCGCACTTACGGCAAGGGGAATACATCTGCCGCCCAGAGATTTGATTTTTTCTTCAAATGCCGGCATTGACGCGGATAACCCCGAAACAACAATCTGCCCGGGACAGTTGAAATTAACTGCATACAGTTTTTCAAACTCTTTTACTGCATTTATAACAGTTTCGCCGGATAGCTTAACAACAGCACACATAGATGTTTCTGCCAAAGCTGCCGCCTGTGCCATAAGCTCGCCGCGGCGACTTACTATTTTAAAACCGTTTTCGTAAGAATATGCTCCGGCATAAGCAAGTGCACCGATTTCTCCGAGCGAAAATCCTGCAACGCCATCGGCAAAAATGCCGTTTTCACCCAGCGAAACGGCCGCCGCAAGACTTGTAAGATACATACACGGCTGTGTGTTTGCTGTGTTTTTAAGCTCTTCCTCGCTTCCGCTAAAAGAAAGGTCTTTTATATCGGGACGGATTTTCTCTGCACTGTTGTAAAGCTCTTTTGCACCGTCGCTTGTTTCATAAAGCGACTTGCCCATTCCGCTGTACTGAGCTCCCTGACCCGAAAAAACAAATGCTATTTTACCCATTTTATTGCTCCGTTCAATATTATTTCAGCTTCGTCAAACATTTTTTCAATTATTTCCGAAGCACTTTTTTCTTCATTAACAAGACCGGCAATCTGCCCGGCAAGGAAACATCCTTTTTTATCATCACCGTCAACAACAGCCGCTTTAAGCGAGCCAACAGCCATATTTTCAAGTTCTTCATCGCTTATGCCTGTATATTCGGCTTTTGCGTAATTTCTTGAAAATGCTGTTTTAAGGCTTCTTACCGGGTGTCCCAGACGTTTTCCGGTAACAATTGTTGCTGTGTCACCGGCTTTAAGTAATTTTTCTTTGTATGTGCGGCTTAACGTACATTCATGTGCCGCAAGAAATGCTGTTCCAACCTGAACAGCCTGTGCACCAAGCATAAATGATGCCGCAACACCTCTGCCGTCGGCAATTCCCCCTGCGGCAATAACGGGAATTTCAACTGTATCGCAAACCTGCGGAATAAGTGCCATTGTGGTAAGGTCGCCCACATGACCGCCGGATTCACCGCCCTCTGCAATAACAGCATCTGCACCGCTGCGGGCACAAAGCTTTGCAAGTGCCGATGATGGCACAACGGGAATAACTTTTATTCCGGCATCTTTCCACATGGGGATATATCTTTCGGGGTTGCCTGCACCTGTTGTTACAACGGCAACTTTTTTACGTGCCACAACCTCTGCTATTTTATCTGTATTTGCGCCCATAAGCATAATGTTTACGCCAAAGGGCTTGTTGGTTAGTGTTCGTGCTTTGTCAATTTCGGCTTCAAGCAAATCGGGATCGCCCTTTGCCGCCGAAATTATGCCCAGCCCGCCTGCATTTGATACCGCAGCGGCAAGCACAGCGTCAGAAATGTGCGCCATGCCGCCCTGAAGAATCGGATACCGGATACCAAGCATTTCGCAAACAGGTGTGTAAATCATATTTTCACAGCCTTTCCGGATTTTAGTTGATTTTACGCAAGTTTTGCGTCGATGTAAGAAACCAGCTCTTTAACTGATTTACCAACTTCGGCAACCTTAATTTCAATGCCGAACTCGTCTTCCATTTCCATCATGATTTCAACGGTATCAAGAGAATCAACGCCTAAATCTTCAAAAGTTGTTGCTTCTGTGATTTCGCTCTCGTCCATTTCAAGATGGTCTGCCAGTAATGCTTTTACTTTGTCAAGTGTCATGATTTTGTTCCTCCAAAATTTTAATTTTATTTGGTAAAATTACCATTTTATAATACATGCGGCACTTGAAAGCCCACCGCCGAACGCCGCCATAGCCACAATGTCACCGGGTTTTAATTTTCCGGATTCATTCAGCTCGCTGAGAGCAATCGGCACGCTTGCCGCAGAAGTATTACCGTACTTATGAATATTTACAAAGAATTTCTCCATAGGGATTTTAAGCCGCTTTGACGCATATTCAATAATGCGGATATTAGCCTGATGAGTAACAATATGGTCAATTTCTTCAAGAGAAATTCCTGCTTTTTCCGCAACGGTTTTTATATCGGAAACAATTTTGCTTACCGCAAAGCGGAAAGTTTCCTGACCGTCCATGAAAATATAAGGTCTTTTTGTTTCGCCTTTAAAAAACGGTGAGCTTCCCGAAAATGCAGGAATATCAATAACCTCGTTTCCACCCTTTGTATAAAGCAGAGAAGAAAGATAATTTTCGCCTTTTGTAACAACAGCCGCACCGGCACCGTCACCAAAAATAACACAGGTGCTGCGGTCAGCCCAGTCAACAAGTTTGCTCAGGCGCTCTGCACCGATAACCAGCACGTTTGTTGCTGTGCCTCTTTCTACAAACGAAACGGCTGTATCAAGGGCAAACAAAAATCCGCTGCAAGCCGAGCTTATATCAAAAGCCGGACAGTTTGCTCCAATTGCTGTCTGCACCTGCCCTGCAATTGTTGGGCAAGCCGAATCTGAAGAAACCGATGCCGCAATAATAAGGTCAAGCTGTGAAGCGGTCAGTCCCGATTTTTCAAGGGCATTTGAGGCAGCCTTTGCGGCAAAATCAGCCGCAGTTTCAGTTTCGGAAACATGGCGCTCTTTCACGCCAACACGCTGCATAATCCATTCGTCTGATGTATCGACCATTTTTGAAAGGTCATCGTTGGTGATTATTTTTTCAGGAACATAAAATCCCGTGCCGAGAAATTTTATTGACATAACTTTAAAACCCTCTTTCAGCACACCGTGTGCTGTATTTTTTTATCGGCGGCTAAAAACCCCCGATATTTCTTGCAATTTGTGAATTTATTTTCCAGCACACTGTGTGCTGAATATTTTTTGCGAAAGCAAACTGCTTCCGCATATGTAATATTAAACTATTTTTGTTTTTTTATTCCGTCAAGAAGACAGCCAAAACCAAATTTAAAGCATTTTGCCGCTTCTTCTTTTGAAAGCCCTCTGGCAACAGCATCAGCATTAAAGCCTCTGCAAAAACACCAGATTGAATAACTGAGCATATCAACATCAACATCTTTTATGAGATTTTTTGATTTTGCATATGAAATAAGTTTTTCGATTTCTGTTTTCCACCACACACGGTTTGTTTCGGTAAGCGAATCATGCTCAAACATATAGTGACTAAACTGCATTTTAATTTCGTATGTATTAATAAGCACATTTGTTACAACGTCAAGCACATATCCGAAAAAATCTGTTTCCATATCAATTTTTGAATTTATGCTCTCGTGCATTTTGAAAACAGCGTTTTTATAAACAATTTCCAAAGCCTCATCAATGTTATGAAAACGGTTGTAAAAAACACGGTTGCTGACATCCATTTCTTTAAGAACTCTGCGGACATTGACATTCTGTGCACCGTATTGCTTTGCCAGATTACCTGCAACACGGATAATTTCTTCAGAAATTTCATCTGTAATTAAAGCCGGTTTTGATTTTGTCATATTATCCCCACACTTCCAGCACACCGCGTGCTGAAAGCTATTTTATCATAATTTTTCATATTTGTCAATACCTTTCATAAAAATAGTAAAAAAATCACTCCGTTTCCGGAGTGATTTTTATGATTCTGTAATTTTATCCTAAAATCACATCAGACATAAGCATAACGCAAAATCCCACAAGAAGTGCGTAGGTTGCACCACGCTGACTGCCGTGTGCGTGGGTTTCGGGAATCATTTCATCGCTGATTACATAAAGCATTGTGCCACCTGCAAAGGCAAGGGCAAACGGCAGAATTGCCGATGCAACGCTGACGGCAAAATATCCGAGAAACGTTCCTAAAACCTCAACAAGCCCTGTTGCCATTGCAAGCATAAACGTTTTTTGGGGGCTTATTTTTGCCGCAAGCATAGGCCCGATTATAACCATGCCCTCGGGAATGTTCTGCAAAGCGATACCGCCGGAAATCATAAGCGCATCTGCGGTGTTTTCGCCGCCGAAGCTGACACCTGCCGCAATACCCTCGGGCAGGTTGTGAATGGCAATTGCCGCCACAAAAAGAAGCACCTTGTCAAGTTTTTTTGCACTCGGATGAGCTTCGTCCTCGACCCCGGCAAGACGGTGCAGATGTGGCACAAGACGGTCAATAAAATTAAGACACAGTGCTCCGACAAAAATGCCGGCAACGGTTATAAAGACAGCAGAAAGTGAGCCGCCGCCGTATTCAACAGATGGCATAACCAAGCCTAAAATTGCCGCCGCAAGCATTACGCCTGCCGCAAAAGAAAGCACAATGTCGCTGAATTTGTGCGATATGTTTTTGAATAAAAATCCGATTATTGCGCCGAAAACCGTTGCACCGCCAACACCCAGCGCAGTAAGTAAAACCATGTTCATAATATAACCTCCTTGTATGTTTAATGCACGAAGTGCAATTCATGTACCGTAGGTACAATTCATGAAATCTTTGATTTCAATTCATGCCGAAGGCAATTCATTGCGGTTGCTGTGCAACCGCATATAAAGACTGTATAATCTAGATACCAAGATTTTTAAGTAATAGTTTGTGTTAAATCAGGATTAATAATTATTTTTCAAAAATATTGTATGAATTCAGAATATATTCTCCCATATCATACATCAGCTTTTCAATATGTTTTTGCATAAAAAGCACTGGTTCCGCCAGCCGTGTATCTTTTTCAAATTTTTTTCTGTCCCCTTGCCAATATTGTGCAGGGCGGAGTGATGTTTCGCATTCGAAAGTAAATACGCCTTTATAATTTACATCTATAAGTGCGTTCATAATTTCGTCCATATTAACTGTACCCAAATATGGAATAATATGTTCATCCCCACGACCACTATTGTCATTTATATGAACTGCAAAAAGGTCATCGCCAATGGCAAGTATATCATCATACTGATTACCTTCACAATTTCCATGGCCTGTATCCCAGCATGCATGAAAAAGTGGATGGTCCACATATCTGACAAATTCTTTTATTTCAGAACCCGAATTTGTAAAGTATATATCTCCCATGTTTTTCCGGGTTGAATTTTCACATAAAACATTAACGTTGTTTCTTTCCATAGCCGGAAAAAGTTTCTCAAAAAACAATTTATTTTTCAAAAAACTTTCCTCTTTTCCTGCACCTTTAATCATTCCGGCATGCACTACTATGTTTGGAATTCCAAGAACCCCGCAAACATCAATAGAACGTATTGTTGCCCTTAAAAGTTCATCAGCTATCTGCTTATCATCTGAAAGAGGATTTCCTCCCGGTGAATGTGCCTGAATAAATTGAGCACCTTTTCTTTGAGTATTCTCCATAATTATTTTTGCGTTATTAATCCAGTTGTCGCTTACCAAAAGTTCATCGTTTTCATAAATGTTACCCATATTAAGATCAATATATTTAAATCCTGCATCTATGACCAAATCTATTTTTTCCTGATAAGTTTTTGCAAATCTATTAAAGTCTCCTGTAGTTGTTGCTAATTTCATAATACATTATCCTTTCTCCTTCATTTTCTTTTTTATTTTTAAAATTTGAATATTTATAATCACTATAAATAAATTTTACCACTCATTTGCAATCTGTCGAGACTTTTTTTATTTCGCCAATATTCGACATTCTTTATATGATTCTGTCAAGCCGGGGACAAAAAATTTTGTCGATATGAAATTATTATAACATATAAATTCGATATTTTCCACAGTTTTGTCAAAAAAAATTTACTTTTTTATTTTCTGCACGAAATTTTGCAGGCGTACATCCCACATCCGCTTTAAACATTTTGCCAAAGTATGAAAAACTCGAAAAACCTGATATTTCCGCAATCTCTGAAATGGGTAAATCTGTATTTAAAAGATAATTTTTGGAAAGTGAGAGTCTTTGGGATAAAATATACTCGAAAACCGTTACACCAACAGCCTTTTTGAATATGTGACAAAGATAATATCTGCTGATATGTTCGCTTTTACAAATATCGTCAAGGGTTATTTTCTTACTGAGATTTGCGTTTATGTATTTGAATATTCCCGATACATTACTGTTATAATTTTCCGAGGTATTCTGATTATCAATATTACCGTGGGCACAGGAGAGGATATTCATAAGCGCCGATGCAACCCTCATTTTTGTATATAAGCAAATTTCATTGAGCGCCCCCTGTATATTTAAAAACTCTTTTTCAATATACTGTGCCATTTGTTCATTTGCGGCAATACATACTCCGCCGTTTGAAAGAAACAAATCTTTTACAATTTTTTCACATTCCATCATTTTTGAAATATTGTCAACAAATTCAGCAGATATAACTATTTTGTCGCGGCAGTATTCATCCGTCACCTCCGGCACGGAACAGTGTGTTTCCATACCGTTTATAAAATATATCCCACCTTTTATAATGTGAAAAATACGGTCACTTACTATTATACTTCCGCTGCCGGAATGCACGAACAATATTTCGTAACTTGCCATGTGAGAATGCTTTTTATGGATAAGATTATCTTCACCTTTGTCTTTAATTTTAAAATCAATAATTTCTTTCATAATTTCCTCGCAGTTGTTTAGCTTTATAACTATTTTATCACAACCTTTTTGAAAAAGCAATATTTTTATAATTTTTAGCAATATAAGTATATAATTATAAATAATTTTATGATAGAATGGGGTTAAAGGAGGGTTATATATGTTATCAATGGAATGTACTTGTCTGCAAAAGCACCACGAAGCACCTGTTGAATGTATTGAAGTAAGTGAAAATGCCGTAGAAAAAGTTGCGGATATTTTATCAAAATACAACCGTATCTTTATGGTAGCCGACAAAAACACATACGAAGTTGCCGGAAAAAGAGTTGAAGAAATTCTCAAAGGCGCAAACAAATTTTCTCATACATGCATCATCGATTCGCCCGAACTTCCTACAAATTCAAATGTAGGCAAAGTATTGATTGAAGCAGGAATTGATGATGAGGTTTATGACATCAATTCATTTTCAACCAATCCGGACTATATCCTTGCAGTAGGTTCAGGCTCGATAAACGATATCTGCCGCATGGTAAGTTACAGAATAGGTATTCCCTACGGCATTGTGGGAACAGCACCTTCAATGGACGGTTATGCATCGGTTGTTGCTCCGCTGATTATCGGCAACAAAAAAATAGTTTACACCTGCTCAATTGCAAGACACATTATAATTGACCTTAACATCTGCTCGAAGGCACCCTATGAGCTTTTGCTTGCAGGTGTTGGCGATATGATAGGCAAATATGTCGCTATTCTCGACTGGGAACTTTCAAAAAAAATGACCGGCGAATACTACTGCGAAAAGGTTGCAAATATGGTTCTTGATGCAACAGCGCAGTGTGTTGCATCTTCCACACTTCTTAAAGAAAGAAAAATTGACACAATCAAAAATACTGTTGACGGACTCATTTTGTCAGGTCTCGGAATAGCATATACAGGGTCTTCACGCCCTGCTTCGGGTACAGAGCATATGATTGGACAGACATGGGAAATTATGGACCTTGAAAAAGGAAAAGTTCCAAACCTTCATGGCATTGAAGTTGGAGAAGCAACATTTGCGGCAATAGTAATGTATAAAAAGATTTACGAAGAAACAGGTGAGCAGTGGCTCAAAGACATTATCGAAAAATATCTGCCTGCATTTGAAAAAATACTGGAACTTCAGAAAAAAATCAAAATTCCCTTCACAGTAACAAATAAAGAAAGTTTTGTTAAAGGCGTACTTCGCGGAAGAACATTCAGAATAAGATACACACTTTTGCAGTATTTATATGATTTGGGAAAACTTGAAGAATATGCAGAATATGCATTTGATGAAACAATGAAATATAACTTCAATTAACAAAAAAGGATGCGGAGACTATCCCAAATTGACTTTACACAAAATTTGGGATAGTCTCCGTAAATATACAGCGCACGCTTTATTTCACAACATAATACAGGTTATATCTGTCCTCGCGGTTTTTGGCGTATCTTTCACGTTTCATATATTCAAAAGAATCATACAAATTGGTACGTTCCATAATCTCTGTAAGCTTGAAGCTTTTTATCTTTTCGGCTAAAATATCTACTGCCGCGCATCTTTGCTCATCATTTTCCATGCGTACGGTTTTCAGATATTCTACCGACAAATGCTCACGCTGAATTCTTGCTTTTATTTCATCGTTTTCTGCGGCATCTTCTGCCATTTTAAACAGAAAGTCGCATTTTTCAACCAGTTCGTCCGTAAAATACGGACTGTCAGGCGCGTCGTAAATATTCAAAGCATATTCTTTTACCGACTCGGAAACAAGTTTTATATATTCCTTGATATATGGTGCACCATTTCCGTAAACGCCGCATAAAAATTTGTCTGTCAGACTATCCACATCACTTTCGGTATTCCACAATATTTTACCGATAAGGTATGATTTCAACTCATCCATTGCGGCTCCGTCGCCGTAAGAAAAGTTGCCTTGCTGCAAAACACCGCGTATACCGTGTTTTTTGTAAAACTTTATATTTTCTGCCATTTGATAATAATTAGGAAATGGTTGGAGATAGTTTGCAAAATTCACAGCATAGTCCCAAATATACACCCTGTCGCATATTGAAGTCCATTCCTTTATGTTTTTAATAAATTCAGCAGCATTGGACTTTGGATTCTTTGCCGCCAATATTTCAAAAGGCTTAGACCACTCACATTCAATGTTGCAAAGTCTGACTATAATATTCTTTTTCGGGCGGACGTGTTTTGGTGCTTTTCTTGTATACTGATATGCAAAAGTATGTATTAACACATCGGGATACTTTTTTTCTACAACTTCCGCAATCTTATTAACAAACGTTATCATACTGCCGGCAGGAGAGCCCTCTTGCTCATCAATTTTACGGCAATTTTCGCATCTGCAATAATCCCGGTTGTCGTTTTGAGCAACTGAAAAGACCTTTGCATGGGGATTGCTTTCTATTGTTTTTAAAAGGTTTGCAGTCATTTCTTTAACTACATCCGGATTTGACAAGCACGGTTGAGAAGGACTTCGCTTACCGTCAATTTCGGCATAATATTCGGGATGCTCCTTAAAATACACCTTGCTTGGAAGCAGACTTTCAAAGCTGTGATGAGCACTGAAAAATTTCATATTAGAGCCTTTTTCCCGTGAAATATCGGCCACCGAAGTATTAAGTCTTATTTTAGAAGCAAATTCTCCGTCAAATGCTCCTCTGAAGTATGCATCCCTGTATTCAAAGTCAGGATTTTGCATAATATCAATTTCTTCAACACAAAGCTCTTTGACATAATCAATTTTTTCAACATCTTTGGTAAACGCATTGAAACCTAAAAATCTTTCTAAAAATTCGTACACTCCGTAAAGAGTTCCTCTTGATGTTTTGCCGCATATAACAATGTTGTTATCATTCGTTGTTCTGATAATAAAACCCTCGTCGTCAAGCTGATTAATTTCGTTTTCATTTATATATTCTTTCGCATTTCGTGCTTCATAACCGACAATGATTTCATCGCTTATCTTCGGGCAAATATCGGAAAAATAGGGTATCAAAGTATTTGTGCTCTCATAAATATACTTCTGAAGCTGAGAAGCTGCATATCTTTCACATTCATCAGCAAAATACGAACCTACGATGTGATACGGACTGCATCCGTTTTTGACAATCTGTAATTTTTTCATAGTTATTCACTCCGTTCATTATAAGTGGCTTTGCGTATTGACCCGTCATGCACATACCTTGCTTTTATCATTATATCGCAACAAAACTCTCTTGTCAACCGCTAAACAGTGGACAACGCAAAAACAACTCTACAAACAGGAGAGTTAAATTTGTGTCAGGAGGGGGTCTTTTGTAAATTTGTTGACAAAAAATACTGTCTGTGGTAGAATTAATACATACGGAATTTTATTGCATTTAAAAGTCTTCAATGAAACTATACTGAAATAAAAGGACGGTGAACGCAATTGAAAACTGTTTTAAAATATTTAAAACCCTTTTATCTGTCCATGCTGCTCGGGTTTATAATCAAAGTCACCGGCACAGTTGCAGAACTGGCGTTGCCTTACATATTAACACATATTCTGCAAAATGTTATTTATTTAAAAAACGTGCCGAAAATTCTTTTCTGGAGCGGACTTATGGTTGTGTTTGCGGCAGTTGCCGGCGTGTTCAACATTATTGCAAACCGCATGGCGGCAAAAGTTTCAAGAGATTTTTCTCTTGATTTACGCCGTGACCTTTTTGCAAAAACCTTGCGGCTTTCCGCCGCACAAACCGACAGGTTTACCGTGGCATCCCTTGAATCAAGAATTACCACCGACACATACAATATCCACCATTTTGTAGGTATGATGCAACGCATGGGCGTGCGTGCACCGATTATGCTTTTGGGAAGCACGGTAATGGCACTGTTTATGGATTTTTACCTTGCTCTTGTTATGGTTGCACTGACACCGTTTATTTTTACCATTGTATTTTTAATTTCAAAAAAAGGTATACCGCTTTATAAAAAAGTGCAGAAATCAGTTGACCGCATGATACGCGTTGTCCGTGAGGATGCAATGGGCATACGTGTTATAAAAGCCCTTTCAAAAAGCGAATTTGAACACAAAAAATATGACGAAGCAAATAGCGCTCTTTCAAAGGACGAACAGCACGCCGGCATTGTGATGGGCTCTGTTCATCCGATTATGGATTTTCTTATGAACGGCGGAATTGCCGCTGTTGTGGCGGTAAGTGCTTTTCGGATTTCAAACGGAAAATCCTCACCTGAGACGGTTATTGCGTTTATGCAGTATTTTACACATATTTCAATGGCGATGATGGCACTTACCAGAATGTTTTCAATGTGCAGTAAAAGCATAGCCTCTGCCCACCGTATTGAAGAAGTTCTTGAGCAGACAGACGAGCTTGAAAAGCTGCCTCAAAGTGATTCCCCCGAAATAAAAAACGATGCATTTATTGAATTTGACAACGTGACCTTTTCTTATGCAGGCAAAAAAGCCGATATTGAAAACATCAGTTTTTCGCTTAAAAAAGGTCATCGGCTTGGTATAATCGGTGCTACGGGAAGCGGAAAATCCACACTTATCAAGTTGCTTTTGCGGTTTTATGACGTGGGTAGCGGAAGCATCCGCATAAATGGGCGTGACATCCGCACAATTGACCGCAAAAGCCTGTATGCCATGTTCGGCACAGCTATGCAGAGCGATTTTCTTTACGCCGATACTATTGCCGAAAATATACGGTTTGGCAGAGAAATTTCTGATGATGACATAAAAAAAGCCGCCCGGATTGCACAGGCTGACGGGTTTATCTGCAATTTTACCGAAAAGTATGAGCATCTTCTTGCCCAGAAAGCCGCCAATATTTCAGGCGGACAAAAACAACGGCTGCTGATTGCCCGTGCTGTTGCCGCAAAGCCCGAAATTCTCGTGCTTGACGACAGTTCATCGGCACTTGATTACAAAACCGAAGCATCATTGAGAAAAGCTCTTTTTGAAAACATGAAAGACACCACGGTTATCACAGTTGCTCAAAGAGTTAGTGCTGTGAAATCCTGCGACATTATACTTATGATAGACAAAGGCAAAATCATCGGAAGCGGCACTCACGAGATGCTTATGGAAACCTGCGGAAAATACCGTGAGATTGCCGAATCACAGATGGGAGGTATGCTCCTTGACTAATCGAAAAAAGCAGGAAACCCCACAAAAACACAGCCGCAAAGGCGTATTTTTACGGCTGATGGGATATATCGGGAAATACTGGTATATGTTTGTGCCGGCGGTAATAATGACGTTTTTTTCAAACCAGCTTGCACTGCTGGGACCGAAATATTCCGGCAACGCAATTGATGCCCTTACGGGCAAAGTGGATTTTGCCGCAATAAAAGAAAACGTACTGAAAATGCTGATTTGTTATGTTCTTGCGGCTGTTACGTCTTATCTGCTATCTGTTATCATGATAAAAATCAGCCAGAAAATTGTCTATACCATGCGCCGTCAGCTGTTTGAAAAGCTGACAACACTTCCGGTAGGATTTTTTGACACAACCGCAACAGGTGACATAATCAGCCGTATTTCTTATGATATTGACACGGTCAACTCGTCACTTTCACACGATTTTGTGCAGGTTATGACAAGTCTTTATACTGTTATCGGCTCGCTTATATTTATGTGGAATATTTCAAAACCCATGATAGCCATTTTTCTTATAACCGTGCCGGCTTCAATTTTGTTTACACGGTACCGTTCCAAAAAAATACGACCCATGTTTTCACTGCGGTCACGCAAGCTGGGCGAGCTTAACGGATATGCAGAAGAAATGCTTTCCGGGTGTCGCACAATTCAGGCTTACAGCCGTGAAGAAGAAATGGACAGACGGTTTGGCGAGCGAAACACCGATGCAATGGATGCATATTACAAGGCAGAATACTACGCATCAACAATGGGCCCGTCGGTGAATTTTATAAACAACTTGTCAATTTCACTTGTTATGATACTGGGTGGAATACTTTATATGTACAGCGAAAGCGGAATTGTGCAACAGGGAACGCTGTTTTTCATAACTCTGGGCGGTGTGGCACAGTTTGTGCAGTATTCCCGGAAATTTGCCGGTCCCATAAACGAGTTTGCAAATATTCTGCACGAGCTTCAGTCAGCGTTTTCGGCGGCGGAACGTGTTTTCAGAGTGCTTGACGAAACGCCCGAGCCGGCAGATGCCCCCAATGCGGTTTCTCTTGAAAAAGTTGACGGAAATGTGGAATTTAAAAACGTTATTTTCGGTTATACCGATGATAAAACAATTCTGCACGATGTGTCTTTTGAGGCGAAACCGGGCAAAACCGTGGCACTTGTGGGTCCTACCGGTGCGGGAAAAACAACGATTATCAACCTGCTGATGCGGTTTTATGATGTTACATCGGGCGAAATTATGCTTGATGGAAAAAATATTTCGGAAATAAAACGTGCCGACCTGCGAAAGGCGTATACAATGGTTTTGCAGGATACCTGGCTGTTTCACGGCTCTGTTTTTGAAAACATTGCCTACGGCAGAGAGGGTGCGACATTTGAGGAAGTAAAAAAAGCGGCACAAGCTGCACGTATTGACGATTATATCGAGCACCTGCCCGATGGGTACGACACGGTGCTTTCTGACGGCGGTGTGAACATTTCAAAAGGTCAGCGACAGCTTATTACCATTGCACGTGCCATGCTTTCGGATGCACCAATGCTGATTTTAGACGAAGCCACGTCAAACGTGGATTCACGCACAGAAATTAAAATTCAGCAGGCAATGGCAGAACTTATGAAAGGCAGAACCTCTTTTGTTATTGCCCACAGGCTGTCAACAATAAAAAATTCCGACCTTATTCTGGTTGTGCGTGACGGAAAAATTGATGAACAGGGAACACACAGCGAGCTTATGAAAAAAGGCGGATTTTACGCATCGCTGTATAATTCGCAGTTTGATTAATAAAAAATATTGACTTTATTTGTGATTAGTATATAATAAAAATGTGCAACATTTTGTTTAAAGGGTGATATTATGGTTAATGCAAACAACTTCTACGGCGCAGATGACAGCGAAATACTGGCAAATGCCATAAAAAACAGAGATAAAGACGGCATTGTGATTATTCCGCCAAGAAGCAAAGAAACCGAGCCTGAAAGAGATTGGTGGCTTCTTGACAGGGCTGTGCTTCTTCCCGAAAACACCACGGTTATATTGCAGAACTGTAAAATCAAGCTTTCTGACCGTTGCCGTGACAATTTTTTCCGCACTGCAAACTGCGGAATAGGCATAGAGTTTCCTGAAAAAACAAGCAACATCCATATAAAAGGCGAGGGCTACTGCCTGTTTGAAGGTGCAGACCATCCCCGTGCGGTAGGTGACAGCAGTAAAATTTTAGCCAACCCTTGTCCTTATGAAATTGATGATTTGTGCCGCATGGCAGACTGGATTCCCGAAGACCGCAAAAAATCAAAACAGCTTAATTTTGAAGATACCCACATCCATTCTTACGGCACAGATGCCGGAAACCCTGACGAGTCACAGCATGGCGACTGGCGTGGAATTGGCATTCTTTTTGCAAATGCGGAAAATGTTTCCATAGAAAATCTGTGTATTAAAGATTCTCACGGCTGGGCAATTTCTTTTGAGGCGTGTTCCTTCGGGCGGATTGAAAAAATCCGGTTTGATGCCTGTATGTCAAAAGAAATTGACGGTATGCGTCACAACATGGAAAATCAGGACGGCATTGACCTGAGAAACGGATGTCACGATATTATAATTTCAGATATAACCGGCAGAACAGGCGACGACGTGGTTGCCCTGACAGCCATTGCAAAAGATAAATACAGACCCGGCGGAAGCCTTAAATCAACCCATGTTATGCACAGCGACTGGACAAAACGTGAAAAGGATATATACAATATAATTATCCGCAACATTGCTGCATATTCAAATTTGTGCTACACCGTGAGGCTGTTACCTGTCAACACGCAAATCAGAAACGTTGTGATTGACGGCGTTATTGACACATCGCCCGACACGGTAAACAACACCGGCGGCATACTGCTGGGTGCACTTGATTTTAACTATGGAGAAAATCTCCGTGACGGTATGAAAAACATCACGGTATCAAATGTTATATGCAACAGCAAAGAGGCTGTTACTGTTGAGGGATATGTGTGTGATTCGGTGATTTCAAATGTTGTAAGCCGAAATCCCAAAAACCCGGCAATAGTGATTAAACGCGAAAACGGACTTATAAACACCGAAACAAGCGGACTTGTTGTTGCAATGCCGATAGCCCATTGACAAGAATGTTCAAATTTGGTATAATATAAAAAATATTTACGAAAGCTGGTGTTTTTATGCCTCCGTTGTGGTGGATATGCGCAGTTGTTATAATTGTTGGAGCAATTTTTTATTATTTCTCGACAAGATCAGATGAAAAAAGTGCTTTTAAAGATATGGTACGAAATCCCGATGATGACACTGTACTTGAATACATACGTGCGTTTCAATCATCACAAAACATTATAACTACCATTGTGTCAATGAAATGCGGATTTGGAATAAGAGGCGACCGGGACAGACAAGCACAGGGCTATGAAATAGTCCGCGAGAGTCCTAATGTTTCTGAAGAAGTGAAAACCGAACTGTATAACACCTTGGTTGGCGAAGGTGTTCCGGTAAGCGGCAGATAAAAACAAATTACTTAAAAAGAGGCTGTATCAAAATGATTCCATTTTGTTACAGCCTCTTTTCCGTTATTCACCAATCAAAAAAACGGTTTGTATATCTAATCATCAAACTTCAGTTTCCACAGCCATTTAAGCCTGTAGCATAATTTTTTTATCCGGCTCAAGAATATATATTTTATCTTTCCAGACAAGTTTTCCACCAGTTTTTGTTTAAAGAACCGACAAAGTTTCGCTGTCAAGCTCAACAGTTACTTCTCCGCAGTTTACCGGCACAGTTCGGCTGATTTTGCCAAATCCGCCTTTGCCCGCAC
>JAZNOL010000088.1:0-14699 GCA_045580815.1 Clostridia bacterium
CTATATATAACATTATATCATATTTTTTTGATAAAATAAATATATAATATATTCATTTAAGGTGATTTTTATGGCTATTAAAAGTGTATCTATACGTATAGAAGAAGAAATGCTTCGCAAACTGGACTTTGTTTCTGATTATGAGGGACGTTCGCTAAACAGTCACATTCTTGTTTTAATAAGAGAAAACATCAAAGCTTTTGAAGAAGCGAACGGTATTATTGACGGAAATATAAATCCGGCTGTAAACGTCAAACCTGCCCGAAAGCAGTCAAAATAAACTTTCTTCACCTAAAACCGGCACTTTGAGAATGTTTCTCAAAGTGCCGGTTTTTGGTTTTTAATTTAGTTTATTTTATATTCCTTTGATATAATCAGGTCGCCGCCTGCTTCATAGTATTCATAAACAATTGAGCTAACATTCGGCTCTTCTTTTTTTATAAGTTCAAGTGCGGAATCAACTGCATCACCCATAGAATTAAGTGATTCTTCCAAAGCTGTTTTCATCTGACTTTTTTCTGCATCTGTTGAACAATATACCTCAGTATAAGCAAACTGATATACCATTGCAGTGCCTCTTGCAACAACCTTGCAGGTCATAACACCACTACTTGCTTCATTTGATGCAGATTCTATCTGTGCTTTATTTTTTCTTACATATTCTGCAACAGCTTCTTCTGCTTCACTGCTTGAAGAAGAAACATTATCATTATCATTTTCAGCTTCATCATCAACAACTACTACCTGTTCATCTTCTTCGTCTTCAGGTATCTGAACCTCATCAACCTTTAAAGGTTTATCGTCATCCTTATCTGCCTTTTGCTCTACATTTTTTCCGGCAGTCGGTTTTTCTCCCAAAAAACCGCACGCACACAGGCTAAAAATCATGGACAGCGCCATTATTGCACAAATAAGCTTTAAAACTATTTTTTTCATTTGTCATTCCCCTTTTTATAAAATTTTATAGTATAATTATACATCTGTTTTACAAAAAAGTCAATATCTAATAAATAAGATTAAAACACAAACCGATATTTTATATCGGTTTGTGTTTCAGCTATGAAGTTAATTTATGTACTTTTCAAGCATTTCAAGCATTGATTCTGCTTCAATTGCGGTAACATTGGTTACCCAGCCAAGCTCTTCGGAGTTAGCACCTCTTACTGTCAACATATTAGTTTTTTTGTCCCATTCCATAAAGAATCTATATTCCCAAGCATCCCCATTGCTATACAGTGCGGCTGTATATGTTACTGCGGTTCCGCCATGAAGATCTCTTGTGTCAATTTTCTCGGCTTTTTGCCAACCTTCTTCATAAGTTACTGTAATTTTAGCATCCGGCTCCATAGCTTTCACTCCTTGCTCAAGATATTTAGCAAATGCCATGCCGTTATAGCCATCCCATTTTGCTGTTTTTAATCCTCCGCCTCCACAGGCAGCAAACATGCATACACAACTTAAAATCACTATCACCGCACCAAACAATTTTACTATTTTTTTCATATCAAAAACCTCTCTTTTTAATTTAACGATTTACAAATTTCAGTATAATACCAATAACAAGTGTAATTGCCGCAACACCAAACAAAACAAGCGACATATTTGCGATTACAATCTGTATATCATCCAAAATGTCATGTCCCGCAGGGGTTACACTGTTTAAATATCCGGCAACAAACAACGCTACTACGCCCAACACTGCAGAAATTGCTGTTGTAATAAAGCACCCTTTCACATTTTCACCGCCTCTCATTAATATAATATTAGTTCATATTTGCAACTACATAATAGTTGTTTTTATTATATCATATATTAAGTTAGATTTCAAGGACTTTTTGTCCAAAATTAGCAAAATTTTATGATTTTACTATTTTTTCTCTTTTTATAGCTGTTTTATCATAAAAATAAAATTCCTCTCGTATATTGTATAGAACAAATATACAAGGGGATAAATTTTGTGAAAGAATCTTTAATTTCAAAATCTTTTTATACCGCTTTTGTCATAACCATGCTGCTTTTCACGGCAGGAGTATGTGCAGGCAGTGCAATAGCCGGCATTTTACCGCAGGAGCTGGGTAACACTGTAGCGGCAAACTTTGGCGAAAACATTAATCCCAACCGGCTTGATGCCTTTGCCTCATCATTTATAAATTTTTTTAAACCGGTAATTTTTATTTGGTTTTGGGGATTTTTTAAACATACATTCTGGGGTATTTGCGGCGTCACTATTTACCGTGGCGGAATTGTGGGATATTTTATAGGCACTTTGGTAAAATGTAACGGCATTGCAAAAGCACTTTTACAGTCCGGTGCAATGTTGTTACCCCATTATTTGCTGTTTTTGCCGGTTTTGGCGGCAGCTTCCTATTTTGCCTTAAAACATCACATTACGCAATCAAAATCCCCCAAAAAAGTGCCGTACTTCGTTTATCTGGCATTGCTGGCATCGGGATGCGGAATTGCGGCACTTTGTGATGCGTATGTATCGGTGTTTCTTATAAAACTTTTGTAATCAATTCCATAAAGAAAAAATCCGCAGAGCTTCTGCGGATTTTTATCGCATTAATTTAAATGTTCAAATTCCAGTGAATGCACTTTTGTTTCGGTTTTACCTGCACCAACAGAAACGATTGCAAATTTTTCTGAAAAATCAACTTTTTTGCCAAGCTCGTCCGGGTATCCGCACCAGGGCTCAACGCAGATGAAATCTGCACCGGGTGCTGACCAAATAAGCAGACATGAAAATCCCTCAAATTTTGCTTTTACTTTTCTGCCTGTTGTTTTGTTTACAACAGTAAGGCCACGGGAATTAAGTGTTTTGAACACAAGCGCATCAATTTTGAAAAAGTCTTCTTTAAGCGGCAAAATGTTGGTGTTTTCACAAATTTTTTCGCTGTTTCCCGTCATAAGACAGGTATCAAGGTCAACTTCGCAGGTGTAAAGTGTTTCTTCTTTTTCAAAAACAAGCTCTGTATCAGCAAGACCACCGTCGCATTTTACGCCCTCGTGAGCACCAATTGAAAAATACATTTCTTTATCACTCAGGTTTTTAACTTCGTAAACAACTTCAAGTTTTGCGTCAATAATCGCATATTTAATACGAAGCTCAAATTCAAAAGGATAGGATTTGAGGGTTTCTTCATCATGTGTGATTACAAAAACAGCGGAGGTATTATCGGCAGACTCAACCGCAAAGGTTTTTCCGTTTGCAAAGCCGTGTTTTTCAAGATTGTATTCCTTGCCGTAAACGGTATATTTATCGTCAGCAAGACGTCCGCATATAGGGAACAAAACCGGTGCAGTGCCATTCCAGAAGCTTTTGCCGTCGTGAAGCAGACGGTTGCCGTCTCTGTCGGTAATTTTTTTGATTTCCGCCCCAAAAGGATTGATTTCCACTTCAAGGCAATTGTTTTTAAGTATAATGTTTTCCATTTTTTGATACCTCTTTATTTTGTTTATTTTTTAATGCAGTATTGATGGGCAAATTGGTTTGTACCGTCCCTTGCCTCCCTCTGACGAGGGAGGTGGCATTTTCGCCAGAAAATGACGGAGGGAGAGAAAATGCACAGTCTATGGAGAGTCTCTCCCTCAGTCACGGTTATCACCGTGCCAGCTCCCTCGTCAGAGGGAGCCGAGAGTTTGCGGCACCTTCGTCGGGGTCGCCGTACCCTACGTATTTTACGCTGTTTTCATAAGCGGTACGAGATTGTCAAGACTGTTCCAAATCATAATTTTATATGTAGAATATTCCGTTTCATCAAAAGGAATACTTATGCCGTTTTTTCCGGGAACAAGGCTGATTTCGCAAGGCTGCATCTGAACAAGAGCACCGTCAAAATCATAAAACGCAATAATTGCAGTTGCGGTTTCTTCTTCATAATTACTGCTGAAATACGCATCAAAATCAACGGATGTGTCGTTTAAGTATTTATTTTCAATAAGCACCGTATCACCGCCGGTTTTATGCTCTAAATATCTTTCAAAATCAAGCCATGTGGGAATAACATTTTCCGCATTTCTATTAAATGCATTAATTTCCGCATTTAATTCTCCGTAGTCAATAAATGCAGGCTTGCCGCGAAGTTGAACATAATCACTGCTCATAAGATTTGTTCCGACAGGCTGTAATATATCACCTGTAACCTCACACCGATTGCCAAAGACAACCGTTGATGTATTTGCAATTTCAAGAATATTAAAGTTTCCGTAATACGAATTAAAACGCAGGTTTATATTTTGGTATGCATTTCCCGAAAGTATTGTTTTATGCGTTCCTGTTGGTGTATAACCTCCGCACATATTCATATTTCCCTGTATCTCTAATATTCCGGCTGTTATGTATTGAGAAGTTGGATTTACTTGTCTGTATTCTCTTTTTACCAACACATAATCTCTGTCACGGGTCATTTTTAAAGTGCCCTCATTATTATAAATTCCACAGCATGTCAAAGAATATCCGTTTATATCAAGAATTCCCCGTGGACGATGAAGCACATTTCCTTTGACTGTTACATCGGCGTTCAAATTAATTTCACCAAGTAACGATAAATTTCTGCCGAAAATCTGCTCTGCATTTATTGTCAGCTTGCCGCCTGCGTTTACGTCTCCATTAAAAATTTGTGATGCACTTATATTCACCTTGCCGGACGTAATGTTTAAATTACTGTTAAAAACTTGCTTTGCAGTTAGATTTACATTACCGGATATGTTTACATTACCATTAAAAACTTGTTCTGTATCCAAATTTACATTTCCTGATGTATACACAACGCCGCCAAAAATATTTTTTTCGCTTGCTGACCATTCATTTAATGTTATATCACTGTTCCAGGCATTGCCACGGATTTTTGCACTGCCTGTAAGGTCTAAATTTTCGCCACCCACTATTGTTGAATTTTCGTCGGCATAAAGCTCGTTTAGAACCTTACTGTAATTAAATTCAACACCTTCTGCTGACGTGTTTGTAATTTCAAGAATATTAAAATGTCCATAATGTTGAGTACTGAGTGTTGACTCATAATAATAATATAAAGATACCTTTTGATATTCATCGCCTGAAAGTACTGTCTTATGAGTTCCTGTCGGTGCATATCCCCCACACCCATCCATATTACCTTTTATCTCCAAGGTTCCGGCAGTTATATATTCAGAACTTGAATGGTATTTATTAGTCGGATGATAATATGAACCGACCACCAATACATAATCTTCGTCCTGTTCCATCTTTAACATACCACCATCGCTACCGTCATTGATAAAATCTCCGTAACATATCACGGAACTATTTATATCAAGCCTGCCTTTGAGAGTCAGGTTTTTACTAAAAACTGTCGGGACATTTATATATACATCACTCCACATTTCTACGTTACCGTTAAAAACTTGTTCTGCATTTATATACACAAGTGCTGCTGATGTTTTTACATCGCCGTTAAAAACTTGCTTTGCAGTTAGATTTACATTACCGGATATGTTTACATTACCATTAAAAACTTGTTCTGTATCCAAATTTACATTTTCTGATATATACACAACGCCGCCAAAAATATTTTTTTCGCTTGCTGACCATTTATTTAATGTTATATCATGATTCCAGATATTATTACGGATTTTTGCGTTGCCTACGAGACGTAAGCGCCCGGTTACTGATGTTACATCGTCATCTGCATAAAGCTCTTTTGTAACTTTTCCATAAGCAAAATCAACGCCATCCACAGATGTATTTTTAATTTCAAGAATATTAAAACTCCCATAGCAATAAGGTCTATCATACCCGGGCCAATAATACATAGCGGCATATTGATATGAATCACCTGAAAGTATTGTTTTGTGCGTTCCTGTCGGTGCGTAGCCGCCACATTTTTGCATATTCCCTTTTACTTCTAATGTTCCGGCGGTTATATACTCAGAGGTTGTCTGGTGATGTATATAATTCCCTTTTACCAGAACATAGTCCTCGTCCTGCTGCATTTTTAGTGTTCCTTCATTATTAAAATCGCCCTCTACCGTAACACTTGCATTCACTTCCACAGAGCCGGCTAACGCAGGAATAGTAACATCCTCGTTGATTATCAAATCATAACGCGATAATAAAGCCCAATAAACCATGCCGTCACTTGTAATGGGTATTATTTCATAATCCTCTAAATCACCCGGATTACCGATAACAGTTGTTCCGTTGGTATCCATCGTTTGGTCGGCAGGGCGAATTATTCTATCTTCTTCAGGTGTAAAAAAGACTTCGTTTTTACATTTTGTAAGATACGCCTCATAGTTTGGCAAAGCATTTTCAAGGTCTGTTTTTGCGTTGTCAAGACTATTTTTTGCCGATGCGGTTTTTGCCAGAGCTTTTGTGCTTTCAAGAGTTGTTTTTACTGCCGCAAGGTATGCTGTGAAAACTGTTTCGTAGTCTTCCATATCCGACACATAAAAAGGTAAATCAAAGGCAAGACGTTGATTTATAAGTGCGGTATCAAGCTCCATAACATACATGGAATGTATCATGTTTGCAATAACCTCATCAGCATCGGGATGGGGATAAATAAGGTCAAACATCACCCATACGGCTGTTTTTGCAATAATCTGCGCAATAATCATAGGTCCTGAACCTGTTGCCGCTTCTGCTATATCCGAAAGTGCTTTGTTTTCGATAAAAGTTTTAAGGGTATATCCGACAATATCATAGGACATATCCTGTCTTAATCTGCCAAGACCCTCGTAAAGCTGGCTGCTTGTATCCACTCTTCCCATAAGAGTATCTACCAGTTCAATCTGGACATCTGTTATAATACAAGCAGTATATATGTATTTTGCTACATCCGCCGTATCTGTAAGGGGATCAAGTACATCGCCATATTTTTCCGACAGTACTTCTGTCATGTCAAAAACCTCGTCGGCACTGAGATTATACAGCAACGAGGCAATAACATCTGAGTTTATAATGCTGACATCAGACATATTTTCAACCACGTCAAGTGTTTTTGATGCTTTTTCGGTAACACTAAGCGCCGCAATAAGATTTTCGTCAGCATATAGGGTTTTCATAAGGTCAACGGTTGCCTTATCCATACAAACCTCATAATATGAATCCATAAGTCCCAGTTTGCTGCCGAAATTGCGAATGGTTGTTTCTACATTTGTAGATACGCCGCTTTTTATGGCGGATATAAGCTCGTCGTTTTCATCGTAATCCGACATAACGGCGTGGTATGTATCGGTTGCCTCTTTAAAGATTTCGTTTGTTTCCGCATTATTAAGATAATACGGATATTTAATAAACAAATCGTTTGTTGACAGACCGACAAACTCTGCACCCGATGTATTCATGAATGCAGAGCATATTAAAAGCATAGTTATAAAAAACAAAAAAAACGTCTTTTTCATAATCTGTTCCCCTTTTTGATAAATTACGTACGAACAACCCCTCAGTCTTTGCCTTTGGCAAATCCAGCTCCCCTTACACAGGGGAAATGTTGTACAATCCATAAACTTTTCCTGACTGAATTTCCGCCCGAAATTTCAGTTAAGTGTTTTATCTGCTTCAATAATCATCATTGTGATTATTTTAAAGGCTTCGAGGAAAGAATCTATGCAAATTCCCTCGTTTGACTGATGTTCGCCGCCGCAGGAAATTTCAGGTTTGATATAATCCACTCTTGTTCCCACAGAAAAGGCATTTTTCAAATGACGTGCATATGTGCCGCCTGAGGAATAAAAGGGCTGTGCGTCCTTATCGCCCGAAAATTCACGGTAAACCTCAATAAACTTATTTGCCGCCGGGCTGTTTTTATCAATTTCAAATCCGGGCATTGCCGAATCAACAGCAATACTCCAGCGGTTTTCAAAAAGTAAATCTTCAATATCAGCAACAAGGTCTGAAACTGTGATTGATGCACCGTGACGCACATCAAAACTCATTTCAAGATGTCCGTCATCAACATGGCACATGCCTGTTGCGGCAGTAAGTCTGCCAAAGTTTTTGTCTGTATGATTTATTTTAAGTCCCGTGCCGTAGCTGTCGGCAGTAAGCTCGCTTGCCAGCTTCATAATGCGGCGGTCAACGTCGCAGAGTTTTGTGCAATGTGCCAGAATATCAGCCAGCAGATGTGCCGCATTGAGTGAGCCATCGGGCATAGCCGCATGGGCCGGGATTCCTGTTGCTTTAATAAACAGCGATTCACCGTTTTCGGCAATAGCATATGCGTCCTTGTGGTTTCCAAGAGAAATAAGTTTTTCTATTTCTTCTTTCAGTCCGGGAATTGCCCTGATTTCGGCAATAGCTTTGCCAAGCACGATATTAAAAGCACTGCCGCCCTCAAATTTAATAATATCACAAAGAGCCTCGTCGCTTTTCCCCCAGAAATGGAAAATGCTTTTTTCGCCAAAGCTAACTGGGAAATCACAGTCAGGAACAATGCTTAAATCAGGCATGGGATGTTCTTTTGCAAAAACCTCAATATCCTCCATTGAAGTTTCTTCGCATCCGCCTGTGAAAGCAGTTATGCGGCTTTTAAAGCCGGGCACGTTTTCTTTTATAAACCGCATAGCATAAAGTGCGGTCACTATTCCGGGTTTATCATCAATACTGCCTCTGCCGAAAAGGCAACCGTCTTTTTCGACAGGTTCAAAAGGATTGGTATCCCATTCTGCCGCATCAACAGGAACAACGTCACCGTGGGCAAAAATACCGATTTCGGGGGCATCGCCTCTTTCCGGGATGTATTTTGCAAGCGTGTAAATATCGTGATTTTCGGTAGAAAAACCGTTTTTTTCAAAAAGTGCGTCAACCTCGGCAAGGCATTTTTTAACGCCCTCGCCAAGAGGTGCACCCTCTGTCGGTTCTCCTTTTGTGCTGTCTATTTTTACAAGTGCTTTTAAATCTTCTAACATTTTATCGCGGTTTTCTGCGACAAAGCTGTCTAAAAGCATACGTAAATTACTATCCATTTTAAAAGCCACCTTTATTTGTTATTCTGTATAAGTGCCGCTTTAAGCGTATTTTTCATAAGCATTGCAATTGTCATGGGACCAACTCCACCGGGCACGGGAGTGATTGCACCTGCAATGTCCTTGATATTTTCAAAATCAACGTCGCCGCAGAGTTTGCCCTCGGCGTTGCGGTTCATGCCAACGTCAATAACGATTGCACCGGGTCTAACCATATCGGCTGTGATGATGTTTTCTTTTCCCACAGCCGCCACAAGAATATCTGCACCAAGACAAACTTCTTTTAAATTTTTTGTTCTGGAATGGCATATTGTAACTGTGCCGTTTGCATGAAGAAGAAGCATTGCCTGGGGTTTGCCCACAATATTGCTTCTGCCCACGACAACACAGTTTTTGCCGTTTACATCAATACCCGAAAGTTTTATAAGCTCCATAACGCCTGCCGGTGTACAGGGCAGAAAATCATAATCGCCAATCATAATTTTGCCCACATTTGACGGATGAAATGCATCAACGTCTTTTTTGGGTGAAATGCGGTTGATAACTTCTTTTTCGTCCAGATGCTTCGGAAGGGGAAGCTGAACTAAAATTCCGTTTATTTTATCGGATGCGTTGAGTGTGTCAATAAGCTCTAAAAGCTGCTCCATTGTGGTTTCTTCGGGGAGTGCGTATTCTTCGGATATAATACCGATATATTCGCAGGCTTTCTTTTTGTTGTTTACATAAACTCTTGAAGCCGGGTCGTTGCCCACAATAATAACAGCCAGCGCAGGATTTATACCTTCTGCTTTAAGCTGAGCTGTCTGCTCTTTAAGCTCGTCCTTTATTTTGAGTGATAATGCTTTCCCGTCAAGAATTGTCATAATTTTTGTCTCCTTTTGTATATAATAAAATTTTATCTTCTTCTGCCTTTTGGGGCAGGTTTGTTTTTAGGTCGGCGGTAATCCGGCTTTGCACCTCTCGGTTTTATAAGGCATTTTTTGTCATAACCGATAAGGTCGGTGCGTCCTGCAAGCCGCAGCGCTTTTTCAACCAAATCGTAATTTGCCGGATTTTTATACTGAAGCAGTGCCCGTTGCATCTGTTTTTCTTCATAAGACCGGGGCACATAAACCTCTTTGCCCGTGCGGATATCAATTCCCGTGTAATACATACAGGTTGAAACCGTACCGGGTGTGGGATAAAAATCCTGCACCTGCTGGGGATTGAGTCCGTGTTCTTTTAAATACAGTGCAAGTTTTACGGCACTTTTAAGTGTCGAACCGGGATGGCTGGACATCAGATACGGCACAAGATACTGTTCTTTGCCGATTTCTTCATTTATATTATAATACTTTTCGCAAAAGCTGTCGTAAACGTCACGTCCGGGCTTGCCCATAAGCTCTAAAACGCTGCCCGAAATATGCTCGGGTGCAACTTTAAGCTGACCGCTGACATGATGCTCACAAAGCTCATGAAAAAACGTGTCGTCCTTATCTGCCATGATATAATCAAACCGAAGTCCTGACCGCACAAAAACTTTTTTAATGCCGTCAAGTTCACGGAGAGTTCTTAAAATATCAAGGTATTCCTCATGAGAAACATCCATATTCTTGCAGGGTGCAGGATACAGACATTGTTTGTTTTTGCACACGCCGTGCTCCATCTGGTTTTTGCACGCCGGGTATCTGAAATTTGCCGTAGGACCGCCCACATCGTGAATGTAGCCTTTAAAATCCGGAAATTTCACAAGTTTTTTTGCTTCTTCAACAATAGATTCCTTGCTACGGCTCTGTACAATACGTCCCTGGTGAAACGCAATTGCACAAAAACTGCAACCGCCAAAGCATCCTCTGGCACTGGCTATGCTGAATTTAACCTCGGCAATTGCAGGCACGCCGCCGTCTTTATCGTACATGGGATGCACTTCACGGGTAAAATCCAGACCAAAAACGTGGTCAAGCTCTTCTCTTGAAAGAGGCATTGCCGGCTTATTCTGCACTAAAAACCTGCCCTGACAGGGCTGAACAACAGTTTTACCTCTCACCGGGTCGTTTTCGTCAAACTGAATACGCACAGACTCGGCATATTTTGGTTTGTCGGTTTTAACCTCATCAAAGGACGGGCACATTTCGTAATCCGAAACGCCGTCAATGCTGTCGGTAATATAAGCCGTACCGTCAATAAACGTAAGCATTGAGGGCGTAAATCCGTCATTTAAATAATTTGCAACATCAACAATTGTACGCTCGCCCATGCCGTAAATAAGCAAATCCGCACCGCTGTCAAAAAGAATCGGACGGCGAACTTTGTCGTCCCAGTAGTCATAATGGGCAAACCGACGCAGACTGGCTTCTATTCCGCCGATAATTATTGGGATTTTTCCATAATCACGGCGGATTTTGTTGCAATAGTTTATGGTAGCTCTGTCGGGACGTTTTCCGGCTTTGCCGCCGGGAGAAAACATATCTTCACTGCGTTTGCGTTTTGCGGCAGTATAGTGAGCAACCATAGAATCAATATTTCCGGCTGACACTAAAAAGCCAAGTCTTGGTCTGCCGAAAATTTTAAATGAGTTTTCGTCCGAAATATCCGGCTGGGCAAGAATTGCAACCTTATAACCGGCATCTTCAAGCACACGTGACAAAATTGCCGCCGCAAAAGACGGATGGTCAACATATGCATCGCCGGATACAAACACAAAATCCACGCTGTCCCAGCCGCGGTCGTCCATATCCTGACGGCAGACCGGCAAAAAATCATTCTTCTGTATATGTTTCATCATATTCGCCATCTTCATAATCATCATAATCGTTGCTTTGAGAGTCATTTCCTCCCAAAAGCATATTAAAATCGCTTCGTGACATAATCAGCGTACGGGGTTTGTTACTTCCGTCATAGGTTGAAATAACTTTATTTTTATCAAGCTCGTCTATAAGACGGCCTGCACGTGCATAGCCCACTTTAAGACGGCGCTGGAGCATGGATGCAGAAACCTGCCCAAGCTCAAAAGCAACCTCTGCGGCAGCTTCAAACAGTTCGTCACGGTCGCCACCGGGTGCATCGCCGCCTCCGCCTTCACCGCCTGCCATACTGATTTCAATGGATTTTATAACATCGTTGCTGTATTCCGACTGTGCCTGCTGTTTAATAAAGTTTGCAACATTTTCAACGTCTGTATCGGGCAAAAATGCACCCTGAACACGGTTGAGCTTGCTTGCACCGGTGAGCATCATGAGCATATCGCCTTTACCCATCAGCTTTTCGGCACCGCCGTGGTCAATGATTGTTCGTGAGTCGGTTGAGCTTGACACCGCAAACGCAATACGTGACGGAATATTTGCCTTGATAAGACCGGTAATAACGTCAACGGAGGGACGCTGTGTTGCAAGCACAAGATGCATACCTGCGGCACGGGCTTTCTGTGCAAGACGGCAGATATAGTCCTGCACTTCTCCGGGGGCAACCATCATCATATCCGCAAGCTCGTCTATAATAATGACAATCTGCGGCAGTTTGCGTGCTTCGGGGTCACTTGCCTCAAGTTTTGCGTTATAGCCTTTTAAATCTCTTGCACCGGCTTCGGCAAATTTCTGATAGCGGTTTTCCATTTCTGCAACCGCCCAGCTGAGTGCACCTGCGGCTTTTCTCGGGTCGGTAACAATAGGAACAAGCAAATGAGGAATACCCTCGTAAAGTTTAAGTTCAACAACTTTTGGGTCAACAAGCACAAGTTTAACATCATCGGGAGATGCTTTATACAAAATGCTTGTAATAATTGTGTTTATGCACACGCTCTTACCTGAACCGGTTGCACCGGCAATAAGCAGATGAGGCGTTTTTGCAATGTCCATAACAACCGTTGCACCGTTAATATCACGACCAACCGCAACAGCCAATTTTGAAACATGATTTTTAAATTCGGGAGTTTCAAGAAGTCCGCGCAGATACACGGTTGAAACAGAATCATTTGAAACCTCGATGCCGACATATCCGGGCAAAACCTCAATACGCACGTTGTTTGCCGGAAGTCTCATAGCAATATCCTGGTCAAGTGCTGTCAGCTTGTTTACTTTAATACCCGGAGCGGGCACAACCTCGTAGCGAGTTACGCTGGAGCCTCTTGTTATATTTGTAACTTTAACCTCAATACCAAAACTTTCAAAAATTTCAACAAGCTTTTGAGCATTGTTTTTAAGCTCGTCCAGACTGCCACCGGTGTGTGCTTTAGGGCCTTCATAAAGCAGCTCTGTTGACGGGAAAATATATTCTTTTTTAATTTCGGGAACTTCAATTTCGGGAATTTCAAACTCACCGCTGTCTTCCGCCTTGTCTTTTTTATCATCTTCCACATCAAAAGGCGGCTCGTCATCTTCTTCCGGCTCTGTAGGCTGTTTCTCGACTGTTCCTGCTGCCGTTTGTGATACAGGATTTGTAGCATCTTTTATAACAAGATCAGAGCTTGCCCAGTTGTATGCCTCAAGCTCACCGTCATCATCGTCATCATCTGCCGCTGTATTTTCTGCCGTTTTTTCGTCCGGGTCTTCATATTTCATAAGGTCAATTGCACGGCGTTTTTCAGCACGGGACAGCTCACGCTCGGCTTTGCGTTCCTCGTGACGGATTGCAACTTCTTCTTTTGTGTTTTCAATTCCCGAACCGATGCCTTCAGCGGCTTTTTTGAACACTTTCGTAACCGAAACTTCAAAAATCAGCACAACGGCAATAAGCACCAGCGCAAACAAGACTATACCGGTACCTACCATACCAATCATTTTTATAAACGGTTCACAAATCAATGCGCCGCAAAAACCTCCGCCATATCCGTTTATTCCGACTAAATAAGCTTCCATAATATTTGATGTTGCTTCTGTTCCAAACCGTGAAAACCATTGTAAAACAGCCGAAAACAACACAGGCGACAATGCAATTGCAGCATTGCGGTGTGCCGGTTTGTTTTTTGCCGCAAATATATAAACTGCTGACACAATTATTATAAGCGGAATTATGTAAGTTACATCACCAAACATTCCTTTAAGAACAGATGTCATTACATTGCCAAGTCCGCCACCTGCAGAAAACCAAACACTTGCAATAAAATATATGCCAAATGCGGCTGTAATGATTGCAAAAATCTCTTTTTCAAAAAAGTCTCTTTTTGTTGTTTGTTTTTTATTTGTTTTCATTTTTTTGCGAACAACTTTTTTTGCCATTTTGTTACCTCCGGTATAATCGGTTAATCTATTGCATATAATAATTTTGCATATAAATTTAATCAAATATACAAAATGTCATTCTATAACATTATATATTATATCATATAATTTAACAGATTTCCATAGTAAAATGAAATTTTTTTAAAAATATTTAAAAATTCTAAATTTAATAGTATTTTTGAGAAAAATAGAGAAAATCAAAGTGTTAGCGATATAATCTCCTCAAACCACAAATAATGAGCTAAAAAAGACTTGACTTTCTATTTGGTCTGTGGTAAAATAGTATACGTTCCGTTAAGCACGGGGCACAAAAAATGTGGGCGCTTAGCTCAGCTGGGAGAGCATCTGCCTTACAAGCAGAGGGTCACAGGTTCGAGCCCTGTAGTGCCCACCACATTTGGCCCGGTAGTTCAGTTGGTTAGAACGCCAGCCTGTCACGCTGGAGGTCATGAGTTCGAGCCTCATTCGGGTCGCCAATACTTGCCTCTGTAGCTCAGTTGGTAGAGCAGGGGACTGAAAATCCCCGTGTCGATGGTTCGATTCCGTCCGGAGGCACCA
>JAZNOL010000089.1:0-11646 GCA_045580815.1 Clostridia bacterium
AGATTCACTTCGCAAGCTGGGCGACAGTCTTAAAGAAAAAGAAGACAATCTTCTCACTGTGCTTGCCGGCGTAAAAGACGACAAAGCAGTTATTGTGGCAATGGCAACAAAAACAGCTATTGCAAACGGTGCTCACGCAGGCAACATAGTCCGTGAGGTTGCAAAAGCAGCCGGCGGCGGTGGCGGCGGAAAACCCGATTCTGCACAGGCAGGTGCAAAAGATATTTCTAAACTTGACGAGGCTCTTGCTCTTGTTGAAACACTTATAAAATAATTGAAATAAATACCCGTACAAAAATATATCGGTTTTAAAGGAGGATATATCATGGAAGGATGTTTGTTTTGCAACATTATAAAAGGCGAAATCCCCTCATCAAAAGTATATGAGGACGATTATGTTTATGCTTTTAACGATATAAGCCCGGTTGCACCGGTTCATGTGCTTATTATTCCGAAAAAGCATATTTCACGCCTTGATGAAATAAACGAAGAAAACAGTATATACGTTGCCAAAATTTTTGAGGCAGCGGCAAAAATCGCAAAGGAATCAGGTCTTGATGAACGTGGATACCGTATTGTCAGCAATTGCGGCGAAGCGGCAGGGCAGACGGTGTTCCACATACACTATCATCTGCTTGGCGGACGTGACCTTGCGTGGCCTCCGGGCTGATTAAGTAAAAATAAAAATGGCTGTAGCAAATTGATGCTACAGCCATTTTTGAAGGCGAAAGAAAATATGAGAATAAAAAAACCGCACTAAAAAGTGCAGTTTCGGTTTTATCAGTATGGTACAACATTGTTATTGTTGTTGCGGCTTCGGCGAGTTTCCTTGCCAGTTTTAAGGGTACTCATTTTTTCATCACTTTCCTGCTTGAATTTTGAAAGCATATCTTCAAATGACATTTTAGAAGCCTTGGGTTTGCCCCATTCAACATCTTCGGGCCGTTTTGATTTTTTTCTTTCCTGTTCAATAACCTTTTTGATAGAAAGATTAATTTTGCCTTTTTCCTCAGAAACAATCATAACTTTAACAGATTGTCCAACTTTGAGATATTCGTTGATATCCTGCACATATTCAGCAGCAACTTCTGAAATGTGAACAAGTCCCACCGATTTTTCGCCAAATTCAACAAATGCACCAAATGGCGCAATACTTTTAACCTTTCCTTCAACAACACTACCCACGTTTAGCGGCATACCCCTTTTGTTCCTCCTTTATATTGAACCGCACCTTGCGGCAAAATACTTATTCACTTTTACCATCCACAAAAAGCTTTTCTGTGCTTTTGCAAAGACCAAGCCTCTGGCGTGCGATTTTTTCAACAAACTTATCACTGCCTACCTGCTGCAACTCAGCCTCAAGCTCTCTGTTGACAATTTTCTGCTGTTCAATACCTGCGTTATAAGTGTCGAGCAAGCACTGACTGTCATTGATGGTGTGACTCTGAGAGATAAGTGTGATAGTGACATATATTAAAAGTGAAATTCCAATTAAAAGAGAAACTATTTTATTACTTAAAATATTAAAAAATTTCATGTTTGTCACCTAAAACAAAGTAAAAAGTTTCAGTATCCTATTTTATAACATACCTTAATAATTTTATAATAAAATGCGGTAATTTTTCAATGGTATTTTTCACAAAAAAAGAATGTTTTTTTAGTTTACTTTGCACAAAAAAACGCAAATATTTAAAAATGGAACGCAAAAAAAGCAAAATATGTAAAAAAGGAAAAAAAATCATACGAAAAATGGTTTTGAAAATTGTTTGCAAAAACCGAAACTGTTTTTCAAGCACAGGGCGAATATAAATGCTTACGCCAAAAATATAAATCAAAAGTCCAAAAACAAGTCCGGCAAACACAAACCAACGTAATTTGCCGCCGCAAGTGATATACAGAGCGGCAAAAAATGCTATTGCAAGCAAAAGAAAAAACAGGCTGTCAAAAATAAAAACAACCACTTTTTTGATTTTAAAGATGTGCCGTAGTGCACTGTATACATCATAAAAAAATGCCATAATTATACCAACGGAAAAACAGGCAAAAAAGGATACCGTCTGTTCGCAAATGCTTACAGGCAATTAAATCAGCCTTTCTGCTCACAAAGTGAGGTGTTTTGTTTCGGTTGTTATCCGTGAGCTGTGAAATTAGGATATGAACGACAAAAGTCGCTCATATCCCGAAACAAAACGTTACTGCTGGCTGAGCAAGCGTTTGAAAAATCCTTGTTTTGGTACATTTTTGTCAGTGTCTACAGAATCAATATATGAGAAACTGTCAAAATGTCCCTCAAGAACGATTTCACCGCTGTCAAGATTTAGCTTGCTCATGTGCAACTCCGACCCCTTGATTTCAAGAAGTCCCAAACAGGTGTAAATTACGCTTTGATTTTCATCAAAACTGTCAACATCGCTTACTCCGGATACAGAGATTTTGTGTCGGTTTTCCAGTATGATATTTTGTGGAATATTGTCGCTTTTTTCGTTCATTTTTTCGCCTCCAAATGGATTTTGTTGTGTTTTACATTTATATGAGATTAAACAATATTAAATTACTAAATTGGAAAATATTGTAAATTTGCACAATAAAGATATTTAACATTATAATAAATGCCGAAAATGATAAATTTCATTGACAAAACGTATAATATGTGGTAAAATAAAACATGAAATATTTATTCAAAATTATTAGTGAGCACCATTGCCTAAAACGGCAATATTCGGTGTTTTGGTCAATTGTCTTTTTAGACGTCAGTGCATTCGCAAAGCAGAAAGGAAATATATGAAAAATTTTGATAAAATGACCGTTGCGGAACTTAAAGAGGAAGCAAAAAATGCAGGGATAAAACTTGTCGGAACAGCAAAAAAAGCACAGATTATACAGCAACTTAAAGATTTTAATAGCGGCGAAAATGAAGTTGCAAGCTCTGCATCGCTAGAAACAGGTAAAAGTGAAAATTTGCATGCAGAACAGGCTTCAGCGGAAGAGCCCAAAAAGTTACTGTTTGATGTGAATAAAACCAAGGAAAATGTTAACGGAATTCTGGAGGTTTTAGAGGATGGATACGGTTTCGCCCGAGGAGCAAACTGTCTTGACGGCAATAGTGATGTTTATGTTTCGCCGGCAATGATACGAAAATATTTTCTTCGTACAGGTGATAAAATTACCGGATTTGCAGTGAAAAGAGAAAATGAGAAATTTGAAGCGCTGGTGTATATAAAAAGTGTTAATGACCAACGTCCCGAGGTTATACGAAATCGTGTAAGGTTTGAAAATCTGGTGCCTGTTTATCCCAATGAGCGGCTTAAACTTGAAAATGGTTCGAAAAATTATGCAATGCGTCTTGTTGACGTTGTAGCACCTGTAGGTAAAGGACAAAGAGGGCTTATTGTTGCACCGCCAAAAGCAGGGAAAACAACGGTCCTTAAAGATATTGCAAAAAGTATTATAGCAAATAATCCCGAGGTTTACGTTATAATTTTGCTTATAGATGAACGTCCGGAAGAAGTTACCGATATGATACATTCGATAAAAGGTGCAGACGTTGTTTATTCGACATTTGATATGCCGCCGGAAAATCACACAAAAGTGGCAGAAATGATACTTGAGCGTTCTCAACGTCTTGTTGAGAGCAAAAAGGATGTAGTGCTTCTGATTGACAGCATAACACGATTGGCAAGAGCCTACAACCTGGTTGGTCAGACAACAGGAAGATCACTTTCGGGCGGACTTGATGCAGGAGCACTGTATAAACCGAAAAAGCTTTTTGGAGCAGCGCGTAACATAGAAAACGGCGGTAGCCTCACAATTTTGGCAACAGCTCTTGTTGAAACCGGTAGCCGCATGGATGATGTGATTTTTGAGGAGTTTAAAGGAACCGGCAATATGGAGCTGCATCTTGACCGAAAAATGTCGGAACGCAGGATATTCCCGGCAGTTGATATATTCAAATCGGGTACGAGGAAAGAAAATTTGCTTCTTTCGTATGATGAACTAACGGCATCGTGGAATATTCGCCGTGCTTTTGGAGACGGTTACAGCCCGGAAGTAACGGAATTTGTTATAAGCAAGCTCATGACCACAAATTCTAACAGCGAGTTTGTCAAGCTTATAAATTCTGAAATTAAAAACGAAAAATTTTCGGGTTACAAAAATGTAAGATAGCTTTGATATCGGAGGTAAAAACATGAAAAAAATTATTGTTTATCTGCTTATTGTTTGCATATGTGCGGCATTTGTGCCAATGAGCGTGTTTGCGGCAGAACCGCCGACGGTTGAAAGTGCTGCGTATTTGCTTATGGAGGCTGATACGGGCAAAATACTTATGGAAAAAGGTAAAGATGAACGTCTTGCTGTGGCGAGCATAACAAAACTTATGGTATTGTTGCTTGCTACAGAAAAAATAGAACGTGGTGAAATGTCGCTTGATGATATTGTTACAGGTACACAGGCGGCAAGAGATACCGAAGGTTCTACCATGTTTATAGATGTGGGCGAAAAACTTACCGTTAATGATATTTTAAAGGGCATTTGCATTGCAAGTGCAAATGACGGTGCTGTTGCCATGGCTGAACATATGGAAGGCAGTCAGGATGCGTGTATTAAAAAAATGAATGAACGCGCAAAACAGCTTGGAATGAACAACACAAACTATGTGAATGTTACCGGCTTTGATGCCGACGGTCATGTTTCAACAGCATATGATACAGCAATTTTGTGTCAGGAAATTATTAAAAATCATCCAATAATTCTTGAATACAGCAAAATAAAAGAAGAATGGATACGTGACAATAAAACGCAGCTTCTTAACACAAACAAACTTCTTACAAGATATGAATATACAACCGGACTTAAAACCGGTACCGAAACCTCGGCAAAATACTGCGTTGCCGCAACAGCAGAAAAAGATGGCATGAAACTTATTGCAGTTGTGCTTGGAGCACCCGATGATTCAAAACGTTTTTCGGGAGCAAAAAGCATGTTTGAATACGGTTATGCAAATTATCAGCTGTTTCGTGCTGCCGGTGGCGGCGATCCGGCAGGTGCGGTAAATGTTAATAAAGGAGAGATTAATTCTTTTGAAGCGGTTGTACAACGCGATATTAACATTGTTATACCCAAAGATGGCGAAAACGGCGTTAAAAAAGATATTTTTCTTGAAAACACAGTTACAGCTCCGATAGAAGAAGGTACAAAAGTTGGAATGATGACAGTAAGTTGCGAAGAAACAGGCGAGGTGCAAAGTGTTGATGTTGTTGCACCGAGAAATGTAAAAAAAGCTTCTTTCTGGCAGTCGTTGCTCGCAGTTATGCGTGCGCTCTTTAATATTTAATCGGGCGGTGAAAAGTGTGAAAACCGTTCTTATTACAGGAGCTTCCGGAGAAATCGGGGCAGCAACGGCAAAGCTTTTTGCACAAAACGGGTATGCGGTTGCAATAAACTATTTTAAAAACGAAAAATCCGCTTTGGAAATTAAAAATGATATTAAAGAAAATGACGGAATTGCCGATGTTTTTAAAGCAGATGTGGCAGATAACCAAGCGGTTTTTGAAATGGTAAAAGAAGTAAAAGCAAAACTTGGCGATGTGGATGTGCTCATAAATAATGCGGCAATTGCCGATCAGCGTATGCTGTGTGATGTAACACCTGAGATATGGCAGCGTATGTTTGATGTGAATGTTACCGGTGTATACAACTGTTGTCGTGCTGTTATTGATGATATGGTCTGCAAAAAAAACGGAAGCATAATCAATGTTTCATCCATGTGGGGAATTGTGGGAGCATCTTGTGAGGTAACTTATTCGGCAACAAAAGCGGCGGTTATAGGATTTACAAAAGCTTTAGCAAAAGAACTCGGACCGTCCGGAATACGGGTAAACTGCGTGTCACCGGGACTTATTGAAACAAAAATGAACGCAAATATATCAAAAGAGGCATTGGCAGAGATTGAATACGAAACACCTCTTATGCGTAGTGGAAAACCGCTGGAAGTGGCAGAAACAATGCTTTATCTGGCATCTGAAAAAGCTTCGTTTATAACCGGACAGAACATTAGCGTTAACGGTGGTTTCGTTATGTAATAAGTTTTTGTAAAAATATATGAAAAATTTTCAAAAACTACTTGAAATTTAATGCAATATGTGATAAAATATAATAAAGTAAAATTTAGGAGGTAATTTACATGCTGAAATTTATTATTGGAAAAAAAGGAAGCGGCAAAACAAATAAACTCATTGAAAGTGTGAACACAGCCGTTAAAACCGACAAAGGTCACCTTGTTTTTATAAATAACGGCAAACGTCATATTTTTGATCTTGATTCAAGAATAAGACTTATTGATACCGATGAATACAAAATCACATCATATCAGGCTGTTTACGGTATGATATGTGGTGTTCTGGCTCAGGACTACGATGTATCTGCAATTTTTGTAGACAGTATTACAAAAATTATTAAGGATGAAGACATAAAATCTGCAGAATCAGCAGTTGCTGCTTTGGCAGAGCTTTGCGAAAGCAACAATGTTGACGTTGTTATTACAGCAAGCATTGATGCAGATGAAGCACCAGAGTTTATTAAAAAATACGTATAATTAAATTGCTAATGTTTTCAGCGGGAATTTATTCCCGCTGAAAACATGAAATATCGGAATAAACACCGATGTTTTGAGCAACTCATTAGGAGGCATTCCCGAAAATGATGTATCACAGCACAAGATCCGCCGACAGTAAAATCACTTCTGCCGAAGCTATAGTAAAAGGCATAGCTCCGGACGGCGGTCTGTATATTCCCGAAAACATTCCGCAGATATCGCTTGATGATATTTTGCGTCTCAGTACAATGAATTACCGTAGTCGTGCATGTGGCGTGCTTGGTTTGTTTTTGACAGATTATACATCCGAAGAAATAGAAAATTGCGTTGAAAACGCTTATAGTAAAGAAAATTTTGAAACCGAAGCAATAGCTCCGTTGTACGAGCTTACAGAAAACGAATACGTTTTAGAGCTGTGGCATGGTCCTACGTGCGCATTTAAAGATATGGCACTTCAGATTTTGCCGCATCTGCTTACATGTGCAGTTAAAAAAACCGGTGAAGATAAAACCGTTGTTATTCTTGTTGCAACATCAGGTGACACGGGTAAAGCTGCTCTTGAAGGCTTTAAAGATGTTGACGGAACAAAAATAATGGTATTTTTCCCAGAAGATGGTGTAAGCCGTGTTCAAAAGCTTCAGATGAGCACACAAGCTGGTGCAAATGTTATGGTTTCCGGTGTGTTCGGTAACTTTGACGATGCACAAACCGGTGTTAAAAAGATTTTCGGCGACAGTGATTTTGACTCGCAGGCTAAAGCAGGCGGTTATAGCCTTTCGTCCGCAAACTCAATCAACTGGGGAAGACTTGTTCCGCAGATTGTTTACTACGTTTCGGCGTATTGCGATATGGTTAAATCCGGAGCAATAAAACTTGGGGACAAAATCAATGTGTGCGTACCTACCGGTAACTTCGGAAATATTCTTGCGGCGTGGTATGCAAAAGCTATGGGGCTTCCTGTGGCAAAGCTCATTTGTGCGTCTAACAAAAATAATGTTCTTACAGATTTTATAAAAACCGGTATTTATGATAAAAACCGTAATTTTTATACAACAATGTCGCCGTCTATGGATATTCTTATTTCCAGTAACCTTGAACGTCTGCTTTGTCTTATGTCAGACGAAAAAGAGGCTGAAGGATATATGAAGAGCCTTGCTGAAACAGGCAAATATGAAGTGAGCGATGCAATAAAAAATAAAATTAAAGAGGATTTTTACGGCGCGTGTTGCGATGATGACCAAACACAGGCTACCATACGCGATATATGGCAGAAATACGAGTATCTTGCCGATACTCATACAGCTGTGGCTTGCGGAGTTTATAATCAGTATGTAAACGAAACGGGAGACACAACAAAAACTGTTATTGCATCTACAGCAAATCCGTTTAAATTTAGTGGCAGTGTACTGTCAGCTATTTATGACGGAGATTTGTCTGCTATGGATGAGTTTGAAATAATAGATATGCTCAGTGAAATGACAGGACAAAAAGTTCCGCAGTCGCTTGCAGAGCTTAAAGAAAAAGAAATCAGATTCAGCGGAAAATGCGAGAAATCGTATATGCCGCAAGCTGTAAAAAGTTTTCTTGGCATATAATAAACGGTAAAACGTTTGTAGCCGCAGCTGCACAATAAAGCGGCTGCGGCTACAGAAGTTGACGGATAAATTAGTTTTTCAGTTCAAATGTAGAACAACATGTCTCTTTTGCTGTTTTTGCGTTTCCAGAGTCAACTTCAATTTTGTGTGCTGTACATTTTTGACCGTTTGCATTGTAAGTGCAGTTTGTGACAGTACAAAAGATACCTTCGTTAATATAGTTTTCAGCCATGGTTTTTGCCTCCTGTAAAATGCTTTTGTGTTCACTTGTTTAAAGTGTATCACAAAACTATATTAACCGAAGCAGAAAAAATTATTCGTAAAAACGGAGTAATGTAATGAGTTTATTTGCAATGGCAGATTTTCACCTGAGCAAAAGCATAAAAAATAAGCCTATGGATGTTTTTGGCAAAACATGGGAAAATTATATGCAGAAAATTGAAAAAAACTGCAACAATATATTAAAACCGGACGATGTGCTTTTGATACCTGGAGATATTTCGTGGGGAACATACGCAAACGAAATAAAAGAGGATCTTAAATTTATTGAAAATTTGCCGGGTAAAAAAATTATTTCCAAAGGAAACCACGATTATTGGTGGATCGGAGCAAAAAAACTTGAGGAACTGAAAGAGGATTTTGATATAAAAACATTGAATTTTTTGCATAATAATTTTTTTGCTTACCAAGACATTGCCATCTGCGGTAACAGAGGGTGGATAAAATCAGACGCAGATGAAAATAAAAAAATTTATGCAAGAGAGCTTATACGTCTGGAACTTTCGCTTAAAGAGGCAGAAGCAGCCGGATATAGCAAAAAAATTGTTATGACACATTTTCCGCCATGTTGCAACAGCGAAAAAGTATTTGACGATTTTTTTGAGATTATTTCAAAATACAATGTTCAAAGATGCATTTATGGGCATTTACACAATAATTTTTCAATGGCATTTACAGGGATGTACGGCAATGTTAGGTTTGATTTGGTTTCGGCAGACTATCTCGAATTCAAACCGCTCTTGATAATTGCATAAATATAGATATAAAAATATTAAAGCATTGGTGAGGAACAAATGAAAAATGTACCAAATATTTTAACAGGAATACGAATACTTCTTATACCGCTTTTTATATTTCTGTATCCACGGTCGCATGAAATGGCGGCAGTTGTCTTTTTGACAGCGTGTATTACAGATATTGCAGACGGGTGTATCGCACGAAAATTTAATGCTATAAGTGTTTTCGGTACGTTGTTTGACCCGCTTGCAGACAAACTTTTGCAGGTGAGCGCGGTTGTTTGTATGTATTTAGAGGGAATAATGTCGCTGGCTGTAGTGGTTGTTGTAATAATCAAAGAAGTTGTTATGATGACCGGTGCGACAATTTTGCTGTTTAAGAAAACAGTAATACCGTCTAATATAATAGGTAAAGGTGCAACAGTGCTTGTTTCTGCCGGTGTTATACTTTGTGTTGCTATAGGAACACGTGTCGAATATTTTATAAAAGTTACAGAAATAGTTATAATAGTTGCAGCAGTAGTATCTTTGGCAACTTATATGACGTTGTTTGCAAAACACATATTTAATGTAGGCAATAAAAAATCTTAAAATAAATAAACCCGGAGGCATAGATGAAAAAGCTTTCTACTGGCGGTTTTAAATCTTTTGTTAAAGAGTTTTTTTCACGCTTTATGGAGCACGATATAGCGCAGATTGGCGGGCAGATAGCATATTTTACAATACTTTCGGTTTTTCCGTTTTTAGTTTATATAAACGAGCTTATTGCATCGGTTAATTTGTCTCGAAACGATGTAGCAGAGTTGCTTTCACCGTTTGTGTCGGCGGAAATTTTGCAGTTTGCAATAAGTTATACAGAAAGTTTACAGGAAACATCCGGTGCAGGGCTTATGTCGCTTAGTATTCTTATAACGCTCTATTCGGCATCGCGTGTTCTGCGTTCTATGGAATCTGCCGTTAACCGTGCGTACAATACACCCAAGCGTCGCGGATATATAAAAAGTGTTATATATTCAATGATATTTACTGTGTGTATGGGTCTGGCATTTATACTGGCAATTTTGCTGGCTGTTGCCGGTGACAAAGTTTTGGGAATTATATTTGCAATGTTTGATATGCCCAAAGACCACATTGGAATGGTAATTTTGATTAAGTGGGTTGTGGCACTTTTGCTTGTGTGTGGTCTTATAGCGGTAGTGTACTATATTTTGCCTAACACAAAAATTAAGTTTAAAAGCACTCTTCCCGGTGCAGTATTTTCAACAGCAGGATTGGGTGTTTTATCAGCAGGATTTGAAATTTATACAAAATATTTTATACATTTTTCTGTTATTTACGGTTCAATCGGTACAGTATTTGTTGTACTGGTATGGGCGTATTTTGCGGGAACAATTCTTGTTTCCGGTGCAGAAATAAACTGTATACTACATGAATATAATAAAAAACCAGATAAAAAGGATGATTAACATGAAAAAACTTATGCTTATCGGTGACTCAATACGTCTTGGATATCAGGAGGAGGTAACAAATCTTCTTGAAGGCGAATTTGAAGTATGGGGAAGTCCCGATAACGGGCGTTTTGCAAAATATACATTAAACGAGCTTGAACGCTGGTTTGCCGAGTGTCCGGATCCGGACGTTATTCACTGGAACAACGGTCTTTGGGACAGTGCAGTTGTTTGCAAAGAAGACGGAGCATTTACGCCGACAGACGAATATCTGCGTTATATGTCTCTTATTCTTCGCGAGCTTCGCAAAAAAACAGACAAAATTATTTTTGCCACAACAACTCCCGTTCGTGAGGGGAGTTTAAACCAGCACCTTGAATACATAGACCGTCTCAATGATGCTATTATTCCCTTTATGGAAAAAGAAAATATCGTTATCAATGATTTGCATAACCTGGTTCGTCCCCGCAAAGATGAGCTTATCTGCGAAGATAAAATTCATCTTAACGACGAGGGCAAAAAGGTTTGCGGTGCGGCAGTTGCAGAAGCTGTAAGAAAAATGTTTTAATAATTATGTGGCGGCAGAAGAAAATTCTTCTGCCGTTATTAGAGTCTGAAATGTAAGGTACAAAAAAGCCTTCCCCTTGTGAGCGCGAAACTTGCACGGTAGTGAATGACAATTTGGGGAATTGTCAGAGCCGTGTGTGACCAAGCTGCAGCGAGACAGGTGGGTTGCGAAGCAAACTCGGAGGGGTTGTAAATTAAAGAAAAAAACAATCCCTCAGTCAGCTACGCTGACAGCTCTCTTTACACAAGGGAGCCTTTGGTGGGTGATATTTAATTATACAGTTTTTATATAAATAATTTTCAAAGGAGAATTATTATGGGTGTTTCAGCAATAAAAAGACGTGAAAACTGTTTTTTCGGAATTCACAGCGATTTTCATGCACGATTTGAAGATAATGTTATAATAGGAAAAACATTAAAAGAGAGTG
>JAZNOL010000090.1:0-39434 GCA_045580815.1 Clostridia bacterium
CTATCAACTCCTTGGCTCACAGAACGACATGGCTACGATCCGACTTCCTTGAGGGGAAGGGGGACCGCTTGCGGTGGATGAGGTGGAAAGAAACAAATTAAGAAATAACGATTGCTTTCGCAATCTACACCTCATCAGTCACTTCGTGACAGCTTCCCCTCAAGGGGAAGCCTTTAAAAATTTAGTCCCTAATATAACATGAGCATATCTTGTCGAATATTGTTGAAATATTAAAGCCTTCCCCTCAAGGGGAAGCCTAAAAAATTTGTCTCTAATATAACATGAGTAATAGAAAGGAAAGTGAAATTTTATGAAAATTGTAAATATTATGAATTTTGTACGGTGTATTGACGAGCGAAGGGAAAACAGTGAGCAGTATCTATATGACATGACGGCGCAGGAACTTGATATAGTAAACGAGTTCGGTGTGGAGAATACGTTTCTTTTGCAATATGATGCTGTGATTGACGAGCGCTATCAAAAACTTTTTAAGGAGAAGGCAACGGAGAAAACGGAGTTGGGACTTTGGTACGAAATCGTGGAGCCTTTGGCTACCGCTTGCGGTATTCCCTACAACAGCGAGAACGGATGGAAATGGGATTGGCACATCGTGCCCGGCTTTTCTATGGCATACACCCCTGAGGAGCGCGAAAAACTGGCAGATGAAGCCATGAGAAAATTCAAAGAGGTGTTTGGACACTATCCTAGAACGGTTGCAAGTTGGCTTTTGGATACCCACACAATATGTTATCTGGCAGAGCATTATGATATATCAGCCTTTGCCATTTGTCGTGATCAGGTTTCCACCGATGCATACACCTTGATAGGCGGATACTTTAATCAAGCGTATTATCCTTCCAAAGCCAATATATTTACACCTGCCCGGACAGAGGAAATGCGCGTTTCTGTGCCTGTTTTCCGTCTTTTGGGTCCTTGCCCTCTTCATAACTATGAAGACAAGAAATATCTGTCGGAGGAGATAAAGAAAGTCGGCGGCTGCTACACGCTAGAGCCGGTCTGGGTCACCGGACGTACGCCGGAGTACGTGGACAGTTTTTTTCGAACATATTTTGAAAATGAAAGTCTCGGTTTTGCCTATGCTCAGTTGGGACAGGAAAATTCCTTTGGTCCCGGATGTCTGCCGGCACTTCGGATGCAGATTGAGAAGATTACAAAGGTAGAGGGTGTATCTATCCGGAAAATGGGTGATACCGGAGAAGTTTTTCGGAAGATGTTCCCGGATAAGACTCCTGCCACAAGTTTAGTTGCGTTGGAAAACTGGGATACGGAGGATATGCAGTCGGCATATTACGATTGCCAGAATTACACGGCGAACATCATACGGTACGAAAACAGGGTTATGATTCGCTCCTTGTTTCTGTTTGATGAAAGGGTGGAGGATTTGTACATAAAAGACACTTGTACCACCTTTGATGCGGTGTATGAAAATCTGCCCGCTATTGACACTCTTCGTGCATCTGAGGGAGAAAAACGTGATTGCGGTCTTGTGTTGGACACAGATGCGGAGGCGTTTTGTGCAGAAAAAGTCGGCGAAGGTGCACTTAAGGTTTTATGGAAGGATAAATCCGTTTTGTTTGAAGAAGATAAAATCACGGTGGTTTCTGATTATTTGCATTTTTATACCGGTAATATGGAAGTGCTTGTCAATGATAACCATATCCAGTATCAGTATAAAGGTCGGGAATATGCACTTTGGGTGCAGAATGGAACTGTACGTTTCTTAGAAAACGGTGACGTGGAAATTCTGCCGGAAAACGGCGTGGTGAAAATTTTGCCCATAATATCGCATTAGCAGACACAAGGGGACGGTTCTGTTGTGTTTAGGAAAGGAATAAGTCTTAAAATTTAATATAATAGTTTGCCGATTTTGATATTTACATATACTATCGGATGCGAGAAAATCCAGTATTCTCGCGGGTTCTAGAGAAAAGCGGTAAAGGAAAAACAGTTTAAAATTTGGACGAAAAATAGTAGGTCCTATTATTCACTGTTCACCTAACTTGACAAAATCATAGTAAAGGCGGCAAATATTGTTAAAAAAGCCTTTCCCTTGCGGGAAAGCATAAAAATATATTTATAACTAAAAAGCAAAGTAGAATTTAGTGCGTTAAGTGAAAAGAGGACGGGAAGTTGTCTCTTTTACGAAAAGAAGCGTTTCTTGCGGTGCTAAATTCGCATTCCGTTGCTATAAAAAGACATTTTAATAAATTAAAACGTGCCTTTTTGTAGTGATTTGCAGAAAGGGTTTTATTTATGAAAAAGATTTTCAAAATTCCGCACATGTCGGTCAAAGATATGTGCACAGCAGCATTACTCCTGGCAATAACAGTTGTTCTGGCGATTTTCGGTACGTTCCGGATAGGCAACGCAATCAAAATCCCCATCAAATTTATTTCAGTATTTATATCAGCATACCTGTTTGGTCCATGGATTGGCGGATTTTGCGGAGGCATGGGTGATATTTTAAACGCACTTATTGTCCCTGTGGGCGCATGGCTGCCTCAGCTGACAGCTCTTGAATTTTTGTCCGGCTTTATTTACGGTGCATTGTTTTATTCACGCAAAAGTCGAGGTAAAGGCTATATTCTGCGTGTTGTCATATGTACTGTATTGCTGTTTTTGTCCGATATGCTTCTTACAACAGCGGTGCTTGTGCAGGCTGGGTATTTCCCAAGCTTTGAAGCTGCATTTTCCGTGCGTATTGCGGCAGGTATAATAAAAGCAGTTCTTCAACTGGCTGTTCTTTCTTCCGGTTGCGGATATTTAACTCTTTTTAAACGTATCGGGAGGAAATAAAATGGGCGAAAAATTCAAATCATATGCAAACAGTTTTCAGACAGTCATAAATTTAAGCCTTGAAAGAATAGAAGCCATGCTTGAATTTCTGGGCAATCCGCAAGATGACCTGAAGTTTATTCATGTTGCCGGCACAAACGGCAAAGGCTCGGTCTGTGCGTATCTGCAAAATGTGCTGACACTTTCGGGTAAAAAATGCGGAAAATATATTTCGCCCAACATGCTCAAAGTCAACGAACGTGTCAGCATTGACGGTGTTGATATTTCTGACGGCGACCTTTCCCGTATTCTTGATATGTGCGAAAAAGCGGCAGAAAAAACAGAAAAATCGGTTGGCGTGCCGCCATCTCAGTTTGAAATATGGACGGCGGCGGCAATGGTTTATTTCAGAGAACAAAAATGCGATATTGTTGTTCTTGAAACGGGCTTAGGCGGCAGATTTGACGCAACAAACGCCGTTAAAACGACGGTTATGTCAGTTATTACGCGAATTGATAAAGACCACACGGATTATCTGGGTGATACACTCCCAAAAATTGCTTTTGAAAAAGCAGGAATTATAAAGAAAAATCCTCAAAACGGCAAAAACATCACCGTTGCTCTTTATCAGCCGGAAACGGCAACTGTGTTTAAAACAGTCTGCAATGAAAAAGAAAATGAGCTTGTTTTTGCTTCAAAACCGAAAATAAAAGGCTTTGAGGATATTTATGAAATTTTTGATTATAAAGATATACCTGATATAAAATCGGGCATCGGCGGTGTTCATCAGGTGGAAAATGCCGTGCTTGCAATTGAAGCTCTGCTTTTGCTTGGCGTTGATAAAGAGATTATCAAAAAGGGCGTTGCGGCGGCGAAAAATCCCGGCAGATTTGACCTTGCGGCAGAAAATACAATTGTTGACGGGGCACATAATCCAAATGGTGCCGGGGCACTTAAATCAAGCCTTGACAGATATTTTTCCGAAAGAGAAAAAATTTATCTGATGGGAGCAATGGCAGACAAGGATATTACTTCTGTTTTGAAATGCATTGGCGATAAAAAAAGCGAGTTTTATTTTGTGCGTGTCAAGGACAACGCCCGTGCCGAAACAGCAGAAAATCTTGTAAAAAAAGCAGAAAACTGCGGTTTTGCCGCAACGGCTTTTGATGATATTAAAAACGCATATACGGCGGCAAAAGCGACCGGAAAACTTGTGGTTGTATGTGGCTCGCTGTATCTTTATAAAGATTTTTACGAAGCATTCCCGGAGGTTTTTAAAAAATGATATTACCGGATTCAACACTTGAACTTACACATTACTATATAAAAAACACGCTTTTGCCCGGTGACATTGCAATTGATGCAACAGCCGGCAACGGACACGATACACTTTTCATGGCACAGCTTGTAGGGGAAAAAGGAAAGGTTTATGCTTTTGATATTCAGCCGCAGGCAATCGAAAACACAAAAAAACTCCTTGAGAAAAACGGCGTTTTGGAAAGAACACAGGTCATATGCGACGGACATCAGAATATGAAAAATTACGTTTTGCAGCAAGGAAAAGTCAAAGCGGTTATGTTTAATTTAGGATATCTGCCCGGTGGTGACCACAGTGTGACAACAAAAACAGATACATCTTCAGCGGCAATTGCGGCAGCACTTGATTTGCTTGATGATGAGGGGATTATCACAATCGGAATTTATTACGGCAAGGATACAGGGTTTGACGAGAAAAACGGCGTAACCGAGTTTTTAAAAAGCCTTGACAGCAAAAAGTATAATATTCTGATGCACGATTACATAAACCGTCCCAACTGTCCGCCTCTTGCGGCAGTTTTGCAGAAAAAAACGGGGGATAGATAAAATGACAGATATAACAGATTTAAAGGATAAAATAAAAGCCTCGATTTTCGGTGCGGCAGTAGGCGATGCACTTGGTGTTCCGGCAGAGTTCAAATCACGCCGCGAGCTTGAGCTTGCACCTGTAAAAGAAATGACAGGCTACGGCACTCACAACAAGCCGGAGGGGTATTGGTCAGACGACACAAGCATGATTCTTGCGACACTTGATACACTTACACCCGAGCTTAATTATGAAAATATAATGGATGCTTTTGCAAAATGGCATGATTTTGGCTTTTATACAATAGATGACGAATGCTTTGATTGCGGAAATACCGTTGCAGCGGCTGTGAAAAAATACGGCAACGGTACTGAACCTTTGCTTTGCGGCGGAGAAAGCGAATATGACAACGGCAACGGCTCACTTATGCGAATTGCTCCTGTGGCGTTTTATTTAAAAATGCGTGGGTTTGAATCTCCTTTTGATTCAAAAGAAGCACTTGAAATTGTGCATAATATTTCATCACTTACTCACAGACACCTGCGCAGTAAAATTGCCTGCGGAATTTTTGTTTCCGTGCTTTGTGCACTTATTGACGAGCCGTCAAAACAGCAGATTGACGTGGGGATTAAAACGGCTTACGATTATTACAGCGCAAGAAGTGAATACAGCGAAGAATTGAAGCATTTTGACAGAATTTTTGACAAAAACTTCGGCAATTTAAGCCGTGACGAAATAAGAAGCAGCGGCTATGTTGTTGATACTCTTGAAGCTGCTTTGTGGTGCATAAAAACAACCGATGATTTTACCGGTGCAGTTTTACGTGGCGTAAACTTAGGCGAAGATGCCGATACCGTTGCGGCAGTTACAGGTGCTGCGGCAGGTCTTGTTTACGGATACTGTAAAGAGCTTGACGGCTTTTCAAAACAGATAAAACGCCGCCAGTTTATTGAACAGCTTTGCGAAGAATTTTATATAAACAATATTTAAAAACGGGGTTTTCCTATGAAACAGTTTACGGTAAATAAAAACGACAGCACAAACAGGCTGGACAAGTTTATTTCAAAAGTTTGTCCGTCAATGCCGTTGTCACTTGTTTACAAGTCAATACGCAAAAAACGTGTCAAAGTCAACGGCAAACGTATAACCGAGCTGGGCTACAAGCTCTGCGAAGGCGACGTGCTTGAGCTTTATATTAACGACGAGTTTTTTGAAAAAAGAGAAAATCCATTTATGTCTCTTGAAGCCGATGTTGACGTGGTTTATGAAGATGAAAACATCATTGTTGTAAACAAGAAAAGGGGAGTGGTTGTTCATGAGGATGACGAGAACACCGTTGCAACCCTTATCAATCATATTAAAAAATATCTTTATGATAAAGGTGAATATAACCCCGAAACCGAAAATTCTTTTGCACCAGCACTGTGTCACAGGCTTGACCGTAACACCGGCGGACTGGTTATAGCGGCAAAAACAGCAGAAGCATTGCGTATTATGAACGAAAAAATCAAAAACCGTGAAATCCGCAAGTTTTATAAATGCATTGTAAAAGGTGAAATAAAACCTGCATCGGGCACGGCAAAAGCATTTATTTTAAAAGACAGCGATAAAAACGAGGTAAGCGTGTTCGACCATCCTGTTAAAGACGGAAAGACGGCAATTACCGCTTATAAAACTCTTGAAACAAACGGATTTGAAAGTGTTTTGCAAATTGAACTTATAACCGGCAGAACCCATCAAATCAGGGCACATATGGCACATTTAAAGCATCCGCTTGCAGGCGATACAAAATACGGTGATGCACAGTATAACCGCAAAACAGGCAGAAAATTCCAGGAGCTTTATGCCTGCAAAATAATTTTTGATTTTAAAGAAGAAAACGGTGTTTTGGAGTATCTTAAAAACAAAGAAATTACCATTGATGTGGATTTGAAACTGAAAAAAGGTGATTAAAATGGCAAAAGCAAGAGTGGAAAAATATAACGGAGAACCGGCAATTATTATTGATGGAAAAGTATATCCGCCTATGACTGCAACAACAATTACCGATAATCCCGAGTATCTTGAAAAACTGGGCAAAAGCGGTATAAAAATTTTTTATGTTATTTCTAAGATGCGTTGGAATGAACCGGGAACCGGCAAAAATGACGACGGCGTAACCGAGACACTTGGCAGAATTAAAAATTTACTTGAGGTAGTGCCGGATGCATATATTATTTTGCGGTTAAACGTAAACCCCTCGGTGCAATGGATAAACTCTCATCCTGAGGAACAGGTTTCGTATAATGACGGCAGTCACCGCCGTGTTATTTGCACTACAGCCGGTTATGAGCCTGTAGATGGCATGGTTTCTTTTGCGTCTGAATTATGGCGCAATGAGGGCGCAAAGGCTGTTGAAGAATATCTGGCAGAAATATCGCAAAACCCTCTTTTTGAACGTGTAATAGGCTGTTTTCTCTGTGCAGGCGGCACAAGTGAATGGTATTATCCCGAAGGCGACAAGGTATTGCAGGACGAAGAAAAAGGAGTTTATGCCGATTTTTCAGAGCCTTTTAAAAAATCGTATTCGCAGTTTTTAAAGAAAAAATATGTGACAGAAGAAAATCTGCGATGTGTATGGAACCGCAAGGATGCAAGTTTTGAAAATCCGATTATTCCCGATATAACAGAGCGCCACCACATTGAAAAAGCAGATGCCGAAATTATAAGCAATTTGAGAAATTGGGAAAGCAAATCAAGAACTATTGGGGAAGAGGCGGCGGAAGCGGCAACTGCCAATACAGGCGTTTTCTTAAATGCAAACAATTATATGCATACAGCAGATTTCTTTTCTGCTTTGAATCATGCAACGGCAGATACTATCATACATTTTGCAAAGACAATCAAAAACAGCAAAAAAGATTTTCTGGTAGGGGCTTTTTACGGTGCTTTGGGGTGTACAGGCTATTATTATGCATCTAACTGTACGGGCGTTTTGCCTATTCTCGATTCGGGATATGTTGATTTTCTTGCTGCACCGGGCGTATATAACAATCGAGAGCCCGGTGGTGTGGTTGCTCAGCGTGAAGTGCAGGATTCGTTCAGACTGCGTAACCTGATTTATATTTGTGAGGATGATGCACGTACTCACCGTACAATGCCAACAATACAGCGTGAACAGATGCATTTATATACACAAGAAGATTCGGTAAACACACTTAAACGTGATTTTGCACGCAATATCTGTGAAGATGTTTACGGCTGGTGGTTTGACATGGGCAGAAATAAAGGCGAGGAGTGGTATGATGACCCGGTCATTCTTGATTTATTTAAAACTCAGCAGAAAATAGCAGAGTTTGCTTATAATCAGAACCGCAATAAGAAAAACGAGATAGCTTTGATTTTTGACCTTGAAAGTGTTCATCTTGTTTCGCAATATACAGACGCATTGGTTCTTGACTTTTTCAGAACATCGGATGTGCATCGCATAGGCGCTCCTGTGGATTATTATCTGCATGATGATTTAAATAATCCTGATATGCAGGATTATAAGCTGTATATAATGCTTAATACTTACAGTCTTACAGATGCAGAACGTGAGGCAATTTTCAAAAAAGCCGCACGCAACCATGCAACTGTTTTGTGGCTGTATGCACCGGGGTTTGTAAATATTGATTCCAAACCGGTTATGGATGTTTCAAATATTGAAAAAACAACCGGTATGCAGGCAGAGATGCAAACAGATACGCGTTTTCCGTGGTTTAAAATCGACCCTGCGTTTCATCCGGCAGTAAGCCTTGCTGACAAAGACAGAAAATACGGCTATATAGACCGGAATATACACAGCAACATCTGGGTCACAAAAACAGAACTTCAGCCGGAATTTGCAAATCCGTTTTTTGCCATAAAAGAAGATGAAGATACAATTGTTTTAGGAAGATACTGTGCGGACTTAAAACCGGCGTTTGCAATGAAAGAATATAATGGTTTTGTAAGTGCTTATTGCTGTACCCAGGTGCTTAGGAGTGATGTTATTGCTTCTTTGGCACAGTATTCCGGTTGCCATATTTATACATACAGCGAGGATGTGCTTTATGCAAACGAAAATTTTATTGCAATTCACGCTTCTTTCAGCGGAAAACGAAGAATAAATTTCAAAAAGACCTGTTCACCGTTTGAAGTTTATGAAAAGAAATATTACGAAAAAAATGTTGATTTTATAGACGTTGATATGCAATTGGGAGAAACAAAAATGTTCTTTTTGGAGAGTAATTAATTTTAAAGGAGAAAAACCATGGAAGTTGAGAAAAGTTGTTTAAACTGCATTTTTGGTAAAAAGCTTTTTGCATCGGAGGATGTGATTTGCGACAAAAAAGGAATTGTTGACGGGAAAACCGTCTGCTCAAAATACAGCTATAATATTTTTGATGCACATAAAGCAAAAAAACGTGAGGTAAAAAATTATAACGAGGACGATTTTAAGTTGTAATACAAAAAAATGTGTAATTTTTTACATTGGCAAGACAAAATAATTATGCAATATAAACAAAATATCAATATTTAAAAAAAATGTCTTGCAATTTGCTTGATTTTCTGTTAAAATATATATGTTATGTAGAAATTATTACTTGTGATTTAGGAGGCGAGTCAAATGGCAAAATGTGAAGTATGCGGCAAAAGTGTTACTTTCGGAATCAGCGTGAGCCACTCTCACAGACGTTCCAATCGTACATGGAAACCTAATATAAGAAGCGTAAGAGCTATCGTAAACGGCACACCGAAAAAAATCAATGTTTGCACACGTTGTCTGCGTTCGGGCAAAGTTGAAAGAAACGTTAAAAGTGCTGCGGTTTAATACCGATTTCTCAAAAACGTAAATTATGCTGTTTGCTTTTGTGCAGACAGCATTTTTGTTTATTTGGCGAAAGGAGGTTTTTATATGGACAGAACAATTCTTCATTGCGATTGTAACGGATTTTATGCTTCAGTTGAGTGTGTGCTTAATCCCGAATACAAAAACGTGCCAATGGCGGTATGTGGAAGCAGCGAAAACCGTCACGGTATAATTCTTGCTAAAAATGAGCTTGCAAAAAAGTTCAATATAAAAACCGCCGAAACAATCTGGAGCGCAAAAAAGAAATGCCCTGATTTGGTGCTGGCACCTCCTCACCGTGATGTTTATCTGGAATACAGCAAAAAAATCAATAAAATTTATGCGGATTTTACCGATATGGTCGAGCCCTTTGGTATAGACGAATCCTGGCTTGACGTTACCGCCAGCTATAAACTTTTCGGTGACGGAAAAACTATTGCCGACGAGCTTCGCCGGCGAATAAGAGAAACCTTCGGGCTTACCATTTCTGTTGGAGTTTCCTTTAACAAAGTTTTTGCAAAGCTTGGCAGTGACTATAAAAAACCCGATGCCACAACAGTTATAAGCCGTGAAAATTATAAAGATATTGTGTTCCCGCTTCCGGCAGAGGCTCTGCTTTATGTGGGGTCAAAAGCGGCATCCAAACTAAACGCAATTGGCATAAAAACCATCGGTGACCTTGCAAAAAGCGATGCTAAAATGCTTGAAAGTATTTTCGGGAAAACAGGCGTTATGCTTCATGAATATGCAAATGGGGAAGATAATTCACCTGTTAAAAAATACGGCGAAACAGACGAGATAAAATCTGTGGGACATTCCATAACCTTTAAACGTGACCTTGTGGGCGAAAGTGATATAAAAACCGCCTTGACAGTGCTTTGTGACATGGTAGCCTCAAGAATGCGAAAAAACGGCGTTAAAGGTAGTACACTGCAGGTGGGATTTAAAGATACAAACCTAAAAATGATAACACGGCAAAAACCGTTTAAAAACCCTACAAATCTGGCACATGATATGTTTGAGTGTGCTATGGAAATTGTAAAATCCTCATGGAACCTAAAAACCCCCGTGCGAATGCTGTCCGTGGCGGTAACTTCCCTTGTTGACGAAGAAAACGCCGGGTTTCAGATGAGTTTGTTCGATGATGAAAAAAATGCAGGAAATAAAAAGGCAACCGACCTTGAAACGTCTATTGATAAGGTGAGAGAAAAGTTTGGTAAAAATTCAATAAAATTCGGCTCGTCGGTAAACTCCGACATGGGACTGGAATAAAACTATTTCCGCAGGGTAAACCCTGCGGATTTTTGCGTTTTTTGATGAAATTACAAAAAAATGTAGACAAACATAAAAAAGTGCGATATAATTATATTATATACTTGCGATTGGGTGTTAAAAAGAAGTAAACGGAGGGGTAAAAGATGAAAAACAGAAAAATTATTGCATTATTCTTGGCAGTTATAACGGTGTTTTCTATTTTTGTAGGTTGCGGAAAAAAACAAAACTTTAAACCGGATGATTTGGTAACAAGAATAGAGTATGCTCAATTGTTGTTTGAAAAATTTTACGGCAAAGAAGAGATAAAAGAAAAGAAGAAAACATTGTCACAAGAAACCGAATTACAAATGCCATATGCAGATGTTGATGTTGATAGTAAGCATTATGTGTATGCTGCTTTGCTTTTTGAAAACTGCATGATTCAGGATGACGAGCTTGAAAATGGATTGTTAAAGCCTGATGAATATATAACAAGAGAAGTTGCGGTTGCTTGGGCAGTAAGAATGATAGGTCTTTCGGTAGAAGAAACCTATGATATTTCAGGAATAAAGGACAACAGTTACATAACAGATATTTATACAGCAATAAGTAATGAAATTATAAATGTAGGTAATGAATTTTATCCTAATGAAAATCCTAAATATAGTGAAGTTGCAGATATACTGGATAAAGCATACCGCATTTATGAGGATATTTATGCGGTTGAAGAAGAACGTTATAATGTAACATTTTTAGAAAGTGTTAAACAAATTGAACAATCAGAAAATAAAAATATTGTTATTGAAAATGATGATTACCACTGCGTGCTGTCAAATATTTCAGATGATCTTAAAAATTTAAATGCAGGCGATATTGTTGCAATACAGGTCGATAATGACATAAGAAACAGATTGTTGTTTAAAGTGGCTGTTGCGGAATATACAGGCGATAGTGTCAATATAAGTAAAGACCCTAATATTGAATTGGACGAGATAGTTTCAGATTTGGATTTTTGCTTTTCATATGTTGTAACTCCGGAAGATATAGATGAATCAACATTGCCCGAGGGAATCACTTTGCTTGATTCTGATACATCATATACTGCATCAAAAAAATATATAGGCAAAGGTGATGCATCGGAGTTAGCAGGAGGATTAAATTTTAAAATAGATAGACAATTAAACGATATTACAAAAATAACGGGAACAGTAGGTTTGTCTCTGACATTCAGCAAAGTTGAGTATGATAAAAAGACAGATGAATTAATATTTAAATGCACTCAAAAATATTATACTGATCTTAAATTGGATGCGGCATCTTCAAATGTTGATAAGGAACTTCACGGCGAAAATAAATTTCCGCTTATGCTTCCATTAAAAATTCCTGCTGGCTTGGGCGACCTTAATGTTGAACTGAAGAGCGATATCTATTTTGATTTTGGCGCAGAATTAACATTAAAAAGTTTTGCTGCTTATGAAAAGGGTTTTACTTATAAAAACGGAAAGATAGGAAAATTAAACAAGTGCATTGAAAAAGATTTGGACATAACAGTTTTTGACACCAATGTTGAAAAAAATGCTAATATATATGCCGAAACTGGTGTTGTGCTTGATGCAAAAGTATGCTTCATATATGATGTCGTCAAAGCCGGAGGAGAATTATCTTCAGGCGTAAAATTAAGTATGAATTTGCTTGACGGAATTACTCATCCGTGTTACGTATGTTTAGACGGAGATTTCGATATTGTTGGAAAATTAAAGCCGAAATTAAGCATTGGTATAGCAGACCAGTTCAGAAAAAATGCACTCGGAAAACTAAAACCAATAACACTTAAAATACCGCTATTTGATTTTTATATATCACGAGAAACGGCTGATGTAACAGGAAAATTTGGCTGGGGTGAATGTCCGAATAAACAAAAAGGTGATAAATTGAATAATGCAGATGATAATTTAAGAGATGAACAGTTTTACATTGATTCTGCAAAAGAAGGATTGCAAAAAATATTTTATAGTAGAGGAGATGATCGTTTATCTATATTAAATGGTAATATAGGGCATGAAAATGAAGATTTCTATATAGTATATTTTGATATAAAAGATGACGATGGTGGCGAAATTGATATAATGTGGATGGCTGGTGTGCAAATTTATAAAAGAGATTGCTCGGTGCAATTAAGATATGAGGGGAATGGGATAGACGATGAATATGAACAATTTTTAGTTGAAAATGGTTTTAGAGATTTATTGGCAGAATTGAAAGAAGATACATGGGGCGTAGGAAACAAAAATAGAACGCACACATATAAGATAGAATTTTTTGAAGATGGAACCTGTAGTATTGTGCCGATTAATTCGGATAATGATTTTGACAAAGTGATTGGTACTTATAAATTAATTGGAACACAAGAGATGCAAATTAATGGAACTAACATTATTGATGGCGATTTTGAATATGAATATAGCTCACGTGTCTGGGTTAGAGCTGATCAAAAATTTGAAATAAGTTATAGATATGAAATGTAGTAAAAATAGAATATTTAATAAAATAATGTGGATTGTTTGTTTATTAATTTTTTTTGAAAGTGAAATCACAAATGCTAATTTGCAAATACAGGCAGATACATTATTAATATGTGACAAATATTACCATTTTGAAAAAGATGAGAATATTAATCTAAATGTTACATCTACCGAAACAATAATTGACAGTTTGGACAAGTATTCCGTGTATTATCCGCCGTATGTGGCGGATAATACACGGATAACGGATAATTATTTTTCGGGTGAGTTCTTTGGGTTATGTTACGTCAGATTCACAAATTTTTTAGAAGAAACAGACACTAAATTTGAAAAATCTTTAGCGGATTTTAAGCGGTCAAACTGTAAAACTCTTATTCTGGATTTATCTTTTTGTGATGGTGGAGATTTAGACTGTGCAATCAATATAGCGAAGCAGCTTGTACCAAAAGGTAAAATATGCGAAATAGAATTTAAAAATGAAACAAAAACATATTATTCAGAATTAGATAAGTGTCCCTTTGAAAATATTATCATCATAACTTCGCCACAGACAGCAAGTGCATCTGAGATATTGATTTCAGCTTTAAAAGAATCAGATTGTGCATTTGCAGTTGGAACAAATACATACGGAAAAACTGCTGTCCAACGGAATTTTGCATTGTCTGACGGCGGAGTTTTGAAATTGACAGTCGGAAAATACTATACTCGAAATGGTAACGACGTTGAAGGTGTTGGAGTGGAACCGGATATTAATATTGCGCATTGCTTTTTGGTAGCGGTGTGCTTGGTATTGGTGTATAAAACGATGAAGTTTAACCGCAAAATAAAATTCGGCTCGTCGGTAAACTCCGACATGGGACTGGAATAAAAAAACAACCGTTTTACTAAACGGTTGTTTTTTAGTGATTGGGAATATCATTTCAGTTTACGGTGCGGATTTCTTTAAAAAGAAGTGATATGCACCAAAGGCCTGCAAGGCCCACAAGTGTGTAAATGATGCGGCTTACTATTGAAAATTGTCCGCCACAAAGCCATGCAACGGTGTCAAATCCAAAAAGCCCGATTCCGCCCCAGTTGAGTGCACCGATGATGACAAGGGCGAGTGCCGTTTTATCAAAAATCATCATAAACCTAACCTCCGTTAAAATAACAAAAATGCAGGGTTTTTGCCCTGCATTTAATATTTACACAAATTATCAATAATATACATAAGCCCCGCTTGTGCCGTAGAAATAAATGACTACCAAAAAACCGACCTCAAGAAGGTGGGTATTGCCTGACTGTTTTATAAGTCCCCTGGCACATCAGAAGATGCGGGGGCATTTACGCCGCAGTCAGAGGGAAATTCCCGTATAGTAGTTGTTGGTTTTAGTTAGACAAGTTATACGAACACTGCAGGGATATGCTGTATTTATATTGTACCACAAACTACAATAAAATTCAAGTGTTTTTTACTAAAAATTAAAATTTCTATTATTTTACAAATGATTGTAAAATAAGAATAGTACATATAAAAATCAAGGCTGTGACAAAACATTTTGTCACAGCCCTGTTGATGTTTTTATCAGTCTTCTTCAAAATCGAAAACATCGCCGTTGTTTGCTTTAAAAATTTCGTAAACAGCGTCTGCAATGTCTGCTTCGTCTTCACCGAGAGTAACGAGTGCATCGTCATCTTCGGTTTCGCCTTCTTCAAGTCTCATTATAACAACACCGCCGTCGGAGCTTTCGTCCAAGGGGAGAAGCACAATGTACGAGCAACCTTCATATTCGATATTGTCAAGAAAATCAAACTCAACATCGTTGCCGTCTTCGTCTGTAAGGATTACAGTAGTATCCTCAAGTTCAACGTTTTCTTCTTCAAAAAAGTTTTTTTCGTCTGCCATTTAAAACACCTTCCTTTTTAATTTTGTTTTGGTCTATCTAAATAAGCCTGCATCAAAATCATTGCCGCAACAGTGTCCACAACCTTGCGACGTTTTTTGCTGCCGGACATATCAGCTTGGTTTAATGCAATATGTGCGGAAACGGTAGAAAGTCTCTCATCAATAAACTCATAGGGAATATTGGTCTGCTCGCTCAATTTTTCGGCAAACTCACGCACAAGCTCAGCCGATTCACCCTCAGACCCATCCATATTAAGAGGCAGTCCGATAATGAATTTTTCGCAACCTGTTTCAATAAGCTTTGCCGCTGTTTTTTCGAGCTGAAGCGGAAAAAATTTTTCGTTTATTGTGCCAACCGGTGATGCAAGCGTATGGCTGGCATCGCAGGAGGCAAGTCCTATACGTGATTTGCCGTAATCTATACAAATAAGTTTCATGAGTTAATAATCTCCGTTGCAAGTTTTGCTGTTTGTGTTGCCTTTTCGGCAAATTCTGCCGATTTTCTCTGTAAGTGAGCACGTATTTCGTCGGTGTTTTCAACACATCCGTCAATAACGGTGGTGTAATCGCCCGCGGTAAGTGCACGAGGGTCGATGAAATACGGAAGCTCTATTTCTGTATGGAAATTGCTAACTTTCGGGTCGTAAGAAATTCCCACAAAAGGCACGTTCATAAGTGCTGAGTAAACAAGCAGATGAAGTCGTACCGAAACGGTGAGGCTGCTCCGTTGTAAAATACCTAAAAATACTGAAACATCAAGCCGCTCGCTTATAAAAATACCACGGGAATTCATGGATTTTATGATATCCCGGCTCACTCCTGCATCATACGGATACTGCATAGGCAAAAGCACAGGAAGCAATCCGTGTTTTTCGTAGATGTAATCACACATTTTTGCACAAATTTCATTGAAATTATCGGGAGCATTGTTCCATTTTCTTACAGAAATGCATGCAAATTTTTCGTTTTCATCAATGCCGTATTTTTGCAATATTTCGTTAGCATAAAAACTGCTGTCTTCGCTATCCAGACCAAAAACAGGGTCAGATGTGACAAAAGCTCTGTCGGTGTTTATGCCTAATGCTTGCAAGGTGTCAAAAGAGTCGGAATCTCTGAGGGTTATAAGGTCAACCTTGTCAAGAATTTTTCTGACACGCCTTTGGTTTGATTTGCGTGTTACAGGACCGATGCCGTTTGAATAAAGCATGGTTTTTACACCGAGCTTTTGAGCAAGACGAAGCACATATAAATAATAAATAAGTGATTTGGTGCTTGTGCTGTCCTGAAGCAGACTGCCGCCTCCCATAATAAACAGTTTGGTGTTTTTAAGTGCCTTGCGGATTTTGCAAACTGAATATCTGCTTATTGACGATGTTTTGTAAACGCGTGAGGTTTCGGCGGGTGCGTTTGAAAGAATAAGCAGGCTGATGTCAGGTTTTTCGCGGCGAAGCGAAGAAACAATCGAGTGAAGCAATGCATCATCGCCGCTGTTTTTGAAACCGTAATATCCGAGCATTACTGCGTCAAACTCGCGTTTTTCGTAAACACTATTATACATTTTAAGATTGTCGTCTGCCATTTTCGCAACCGAATAATGCGACAAAACTACATTGCGAGAAAATTCGCCAAGTTTTGAAAATTCTTCAGCAGGCATCCCGCAAAGAGTGATAATATCATTTTTAAGTCTTTCTGCATCAACTTCAGAAAAACTACGGCAAGTAAAGTTGTTTTCAATTGCTGCTTCAAGATATTCTTCGGTAAAAATACCCATATAACCGTAGTTGCCGGCAAGAATGCAAGGTTTTTGTTCAGCCATTCCCTCAAGAGCTGAACGGCTTACACCTACACAGAATGTAGCAACATGATTAATGAGATTTATATCCGTTCGGGGACCTGTCAACACAACAGCGTTTCTACCTAGCCGGGTGTTGATTTCTGCTGCTTTTCGTTTAAGTTCGTCAAGTCCTGTTCCCCTGCCGGCAATAATCAGCTGTATTCCGGGCACTTCGCTGTCTATTTCAATAAATTTGTCAAGCATTGCAAATGCCGGGGTACAAACTTCTTTGTCAAGACGGCTTACATAAACAATGCGTGTGGCTTCTTCATCAAGAGCAAATTCTTCCATTATTGATGATGAATCAAGGGTAGGAGAGAATTTTTCGGTATCAATACCGTTTATGCTGACAAAAACATTTTTCTCTTTAACACGGTAGTTTCTGGTAACGTATCCTTTTAAATCCTCGCTTACAGCAAGAGTACGCTCACCCCAGCGTGATAACCATTTAAACGGAATGCGAGTATCAAACGGAAAATGCACGCTGGTTACAAACTTAAATGACTTGTCGGCCATGTGGATAAAGTGACACACAAGAGATGGAATACGTGCATGAGAATGAACAATATCGGGACGAAACTCTTTTATGAGATTTTTTAAAATTTTATACGACTTAAGCATGTCACCGGGTTTTTTGCTCACAAGTGGAGCTACTACGTGGCGAACGTCGCATTCTTCAAGCTGAGAAACGTAAGAACCGCCTGCCGACACAACCACAATTTTGTGACCTCTGGCAACAAGCTCTTTCGAAAGCTCTAAAACATGGGTTTCAACTCCGCCTATGTCAAGAGACATAAGCGCCATAAGAATCTTCATGCTTTTTCTCCTTAATTAATTATACTGTATATATCATATCATATATATTATACCATAAATTTTATTTATTTCAAGTGTTTTTATAAAAATAATTTATGTCATTAAAAAAACACCTAAATGAAATAAAAATTTAATATAAATAATGGCAAAAGTTATTTACATTTTTTAAAATATATGATATAATTTATATTGATGTATTATAAAACTTTCGCAAGTTATGAAAGGAATGATTTTCATGATGAAAAAACTTATAGGGATAGTGCTTGTGCTCATGATTTTGATGACACAGGTATGCGTGTTTGCAAATAGTGGAAGCAGTGGCGGTAGTGGAAGCAAACCATTATACACAGTTGAAAAAGCTTACACAAATGACATTGCAGATATAGTGTTTAAAGTTTCAGACGAATATCCCGTAAATGGTCAGGAAGTGCGTGTTTTGGCAGAAATTACGGCAAAACAGGAAATTGCTGCCGATGCAATCAAGTTCCATTACGGTAGTGATTTTGAGTCGGTTTCGTCCGAAATTACACCTGTAGGTGAAAAAATTAGTTATGAAAAAGGCTTTATATACAATAAAGATATAATAAGCTTTGATATAAAAGCAAATGGAGAATCTATGATTCTCGGTGGATTTGGTTTCCGTAACGAAATAAAGATGCAGCTTACAAATATTTCTGCTATACAAACAGCGGCAACAGAAAACCTTTATGAGTTTGAAATTTGTGCTGTAGCAGAAAATGTCGGAAGTCTTGATGTAAAAGGCTACAGCATAAATGCAATGAAGGGTGAAACTGTTCTGCATTCTTATGAAGTAGAGAGAACAAACGCAAAAGAAAAATCCGATGAGTTAAAAACAAAAATCACAATCAATAAAAGTGAGTTTAAAAACAACAAATACAGCTTTGATTTTGTAATCGAATACGATAGAAAAGAACTTGACAAAAAAAGTGTTGACGCTGTTGTTACAACAGTTCTTTCTCTTGAAAATTTAAGTGCGGAAGTTATTGCAGATAACGGTGATACCGGATTTACGGTTAAACTTACCGGTAAAGTTAAAAACAGCGGTGCACTTGACAGCGGAGAAGTAAAAATCAATATTCTTTCCGGTGAAACAGAAATTGCAACAGTCAGCGTTGATAAAGTTGGCGGATTTACAGACAAAGGCTTCACAAAAGAACTGGTATTACCCAAAGCAGCGTTTGATGCAGAAAACAGTGCAGAAATAACCGTGGAAATTGACAGTACAGAAATTTCTCTTCCCTGCACAGTAACTTACAGCACAGAGGTTGAATCGGTACTTATAAACGGCAAAAATGCAGTAAGCATTGCACAGGGAAAAACCTTGAATATAGCTCTTTCTTATGCTCCTGTCACTGCACAACCCGGCTCAGAGCCGACAATAAGCATTGAAAATACAGAAATTGCAACTGTTGCAGACGGTGTTGTTACAGCCGTTGCAGAAGGCGAAACAAACATCTGTGTACAGCTTGGTGATGACACATTTAAAGTGCCGCTTACTGTTACACGTGCTCTTGCAGAGGGCGAAATTCTTGATATTAAAGTATACACAAAAGATGCCGATGGCAACAAAACATACAGAAATCTGTATAATATAAATAAAAATGCAGATGGTTTTGTTTACAGTGATACGGCTTATTCTGTACACCTTAACGGCAGTGAAAAAAGTGCAGGCTTTGAATTTACACTTGCAGACGGTCAGTCGCTGTATGTTTCGCAGACAAGCCTGTCTTCGGGAAAAACATCAACCGTTGACGACTACACAAACATCGGCGTGCCTACAAGAAAAAACAGAATTTCAGTAAGCGTTAACGGTACATCGGGCGTTATTTATCAGATTGCACTTAACAAACTGCCTGAATTAACAGAAGATGTTCCAGAAACATTTTATGCGTTTACAAAGCTTGAAACAAATCTTAAACTTGATAACTTTTTTGATGATTTTGAAGACGAGAAAAAGATTGATAAAATAGAGGTAAGAGACAGCGAAAAAAATGTTCTTGGCGAATGTGTATATGATTCTGAGGAAGGCTGGTACTGGAGATATACAACAAAAGAAACAGCAAAAACAATGGACGCAGTTTTTGAGGTTACTGATAAAGACGGCGGTAAAGCATCAAAAAATATTAAACTTGTTTGCGGAAAAGATACAGAAAACCCCAGTTTCGGTACAGGTTCGGCTGTAAGTGCTTCCGGTGCAACATCAAATTCGGTTACAGTAAGCTGGAGCAAAGCAACAGATAACGATATGATTAAAGAATATGTTGTAAACTATTCAAAATCATCGTCAATGTCCGGTGCAAAAACAGTTACTGTTGCGGCAGGTGAAGGCGTAGAACGCAAAAAAACAATTTCTGGACTTAACTCAGGCACAAAATATTATGTTACGGTTACTGCGTATGACCGTAGCGGAAACAGTGTGGAGAGTGATACTGATTACTTTACAACAAGCTCAGGCGGTTCATCCGGTGGCGGCCTTGGGGGCAGCAGCGGCTCAGGCGGTTCATCCGGGCTTGGTAACTTGGGCGGACTTGGCGGAATAATCAATCCTCCTGTTTCGGGACCGGTAACAGGACAAACCAAAAAATTCGATGATATAGAAAATTATGCGTGGGCAAAAGATGCAATAAATGCTCTTGCATCAAAAGGTATTGTAAACGGTGTGAGTGAAACAGAATTTGCTCCTGCAAACAATATCAAACGGTGCGACCTTGCTCTTATGATAGTAAGAGCCTTCGGATTTACCGGTGCAAACGGTGTTGGCTTCAGCGATGTTCCTACAGATGCTTATTATGCTGATGCAGTTAAAACAGCACAGGCTCTTGGAATAATCAACGGTTTGGGAGATGGAAAATTCGGTCCGCAGGATTTTGTTACACGTCAGGATATGGCGGTTATGCTTCAGCGTGCTCTTGCAAAGAAAAACATTGCTCTTAGCGGAAGTGCAAATGTTGAATTTGCAGATGCCGACCAGATTGCCGGATATGCAAAATATGCAGTAGAAACTCTTGCCAAAGCAGGTGTTATTACTGGAGATGAGAACAAAAATGCAAATCCGGTTGGTAATGCAACAAGAGCAGAACTTGCGGTAATGATTTACCGTGCGCTTGCTGCGGCAAAGCTTATATAGTTTGCTAAATATGAGAAAAGGGCAAATGCCGCCCTTTTCTCTAAATATTAACTTCCGATGTTTTCCAAAAACAGTGTGAGTTCAAGCCGGTTTTGAAACATAACTCCTGTTTCAAGAGATTTGCGAACATCGTCATCAAGTGAATAAATATCAATGTAAGTGATGGCATCTGTCAAAATTTTTGAATTATCACTGCAGTTATAAATACATATAATTCCGTCATGCAAATTTAAAAAATAGGTTTTATCTTCGGCAATAACATCAGAACCGCTGATAACCTCAGACTCGGTGACATCGGCAGTTAAAGCCGGAACATCAGCAGATTTTTGTTCATAAAAGGATGCTGAAATTGCAGCAATTAATGTAATTACAAATAAACAGCAAAATAAAGAAAAATATTTTTTGTTAATCAAAATAATATACACCTCTTTTGTGGATATTATTAACAAAATAAATAAATAATATACACATACCTTAAAATGCATATAGGCCTTACGGCATACTGCATATGCAGAGGAGGACAATATGGCAGCTAAGAAAAAATCAAAAAGAAAAGTAAAAGCATCACCAAAACGCAGTGCATTTAAAGCTATAGGTGTTTCGCTTTTGATAATAGGAATTTGTGCGAGCTTTTACTTTGTGTCGGTTGTGTCACAACTTGTTGTTGAAGCGTATGGTTTTGATATTACAAAATACAAGCTTGATATAGCATCAACGGTTTATGCTCAGGACGAAGACGGGCAATGGACAGAGTACGAGCAGCTTTACAGCGATCAGCGTCGTATATGGATTTCAATAGATGATATACCGCAATATATACCAAATGCGGCAATTGCCATTGAAGACGAACGTTTTGAGTCTCATCACGGTGTTGATATGAAACGAACACTTGGTGCAACGCTTGGGTTTATGACAGGTAATGCAAAATACGGCGGCAGCACAATAACTCAGCAGCTTATTAAGAACATAACCGATGACTGGGATGATACATGGCAGCGTAAGCTAAAAGAAATTTTGCGTGCTTTGGTGCTTGAAACCCAGATGAGTAAACGCGAAATTTTGGAATATTATCTTAATTTTGTGTATTTTGGTAATGGTTGCAACGGTATAGAGATGGCGGCACAAACCTATTTTGACAAATCGGCGGCAGACCTTACACTTGCCGAAGCTGCGTCTATTATCGGTATAACAAACGCACCGACGTATTATGACCCATATAATAATCCTCAAAATAACAAAAAACGTCAGGAAACAATTCTTGATAAAATGCTTGAACTCGGATATATAGACCAGGTAACTCACGACGAAGCGGTAGCTGAAGAAATTGTTTTTACGGAAACTGAGGCAAAATATCTTGGCGTCAATTCGTATTTTACCGAAATGATGGCGAAAGAGATTGCACATGATTTGGCAGAAAAAGAAAAAATAACCATTGAAAGTGCAACAGATATGGTTTATACCGGTGGTCTCACAATATATTCAACAGTTGATGTCAAAGTGCAAAAATCAATGGAAAAATGGTTTGCAAGCGGAGATCAACGGTTGTTCCCGACACTTTCGGGAGACGAGCAGCCTCAGGCAGCAATGGTAGTTATTTCTGCCGAAGACGGGTCTCTGGCGGGTGTTGTCGGAGGCGTGGGTGAAAAAAATGCAAGCTTTGTGCTTAATCGTGCAGCAGACCGTGTGCGTCAGCCGGGTTCATCAATCAAACCGCTTTCTGCATATGGACCGGCGGTTGAGCTTGGAGTTTTAAAACCGGCTTCTATTATTTTAGATGAGCCTTTTGAATATAACGGCTGGAAACCCAAAAACTGGTACAAAGGGTATAAAGGCAATGTAACAATGCGTGAGGCTGTTGTGCAGTCCATGAATATTCCAGCAATAAAAACGGTTCAGCAGATTTCTACAGAAACATCGTATGATTTTCTTAAAAACAAATTCATGCTTGATACTCTTGTAGAGGATGACAAAAACCTTGCGCCGCTGGCACTTGGTGGTTTAACAGACGGCGTAAGTGTTCTGGATATGACTGCGGCTTATGGTGTGTATGCTAATGGCGGTATATATACCGAACCGTACACTTATACAAAAGTTCTTGACAAAAACGGAAATGTTTTGCTTGAAAAAGAAGTTAAAAAGCACCGTGTTGTAAGTGAAAAAACAGCTCACACCATGACAAATGTGCTTATTTCTTCGGCAGAAGGCTCACTTGGTATATCAGCGAGACTTCCCAATATGCAATCGGCAGGAAAAACCGGTACAACAAACGGTATAATCAACGGCAGAAGTGTCGATGTGGATCGTTGGTACATGGGATACACACCGTACTATGTGGGCGGTGTATGGTACGGTTACGATTATCCGAAAGAAGTTCCGTACGGAGCAACCAGAGTAACAAGCCACAAAATATGGCAGGCGGTTATGACAGATGCTCATGAGGGTATGGCTTATAAAAAATTTGACACATCGCTTTATGTTGCAGAACCGGAAGTAATCCCGCAGGAAACAGTGGATGTTTGTAAAATTTCCGGTCTTTTGGCAATAGACGGGTGTCCGGTAGAAAAAGTTCCCGTACCTAAGGACCAGGAAAACAGCGGTGAGGAAAATGTGACAATTCCTACTGAGAGCTGTGCAGGCGGTCATACAATAGAAGAAATTGAATCAGCAAACAGTCCTGAACTGGAGGAACCGGATGAATCCGAGGGAACGGATGTTTCGGGAGAAAATGCAGGTGAAGCACCGGATGTTCCGGGAATCGGGGAAACAACCGGACAGGAAGGAACCGGCGATGAAAATACCGGCAATTCGACCGGAACAGACGGAGAATCCTCCGGCGGAGGAGAAACATCGGATCAGGGAACAATTAATTCCGGTGCACCGGTAATTGAATAAAAATAAAGAGACGGTAACGGGTTCGTTACCGTCTTACAAAAACAGGAGAGAAAATTATGCTTAAAATAGGATGTCATCTTTCGGCGTCAAAAGGCTATCTTGCAATGGGCAAGCAATGTGTTGCGATAGGTGCAAACACATTTCAGTTTTTTACACGCAATCCACGTGGAGGCAGCGCAAAAAAACTTGACGAAGAAGATGTAAAAAAGTATCTTGAATTTGCAAAAGAAAACGGTATTTCTGAAATTGTGGCGCATGCACCGTACACGCTCAATGCTTGCTCGGCGGATGAAAAAATACGTGAATTTGCAAAAAATACAATGGCGGATGATTTGGCCCGCATGCAGTTTACACCGGGCAATTTTTATAATTTTCATCCGGGAAGTCATGTGGGACAAGGCGTTGACGTTGGTATAGAGCAAATTGCAAAAATGCTTAATGAAATTTTGACCGAGGATATCGCAACAACTGTTCTGCTTGAAACAATGGCAGGCAAGGGGAGTGAAATCGGCGGAAAATTTGAAGAATTGCGCCGTATAATAGATATGGTTGAGCTTGATGATAAATTGGGCGTTTGTCTTGATACATGCCACGTTTATGACGGCGGATATGATATAGTAAACAACCTTGACGGTGTACTTACAGAGTTTGATAAAGTTATCGGTCTTGAACGTCTTAAAGCAGTTCATCTTAATGACAGTCTGCATGGCTTTGAAAGTCATAAAGACCGCCATGCGAAAATAGGCGAGGGCGGAATCGGTACTGATGCAATGAAACGTATCATAAATCATTCTGCACTTAAAAATTTGCCGTTTAACCTTGAAACACCCAACGAAATTGACGGTTATGCAAAAGAGATTGAACTGCTGAAAAAGATGTATGAAGACTGATTTTTAAGCAAATAAAAAACTGCCCATAGCGGCAGTTTTTTATTTGTTAATGTGTTGTTGGAACAATTACTTGACAAACTATTTAAAATATTGTAAAATATATTATATGGAGAAAATTTATTTAATAAAGTGAGGGAACATATTTTGGGTAAAATACGTCTTGCAATATGCGATGATGATGTGTATCTTTGCAGATATTGGAAACTGTTTTTTGATTCGGAAGACGATTTTGAGTGTGTAGGCTGTGCAAATACAAAAAATGAATGTATTGCACTTTGCCAGGAGGCTTTGCCGGAAGTTTTGCTTCTTGATATTCAAATGGAAACAAGCGAAACAGGTCTTGATATTATTCCCGACATACGTGCAGTTTCTCCAAACACAAAAATTATAATGATGACTGTTCATAAAGAGGATAAGTACATTTTTAAATCCTATGCACTTGGTGCAAAGGACTATATATACAAAACAATGCCTGAGCAGGAGTGGGTTGAAATAATAAAGAATGTCCATAAAAACAACAGCTCACTTCGCCCGGAAATAGCAGAAAAAATGATGATAGAATGTCAAAAACGAAAAGAATGTGAGCAGGAGCTTCGTGAAATGTTTAAGCTGATGTCACAGCTTACAACTGTTCAGCTTGAGGTTTTGCGCATGGTTTCGGAAGGATATTCTTATAAAGAAATTTCAAAATTGAGATATATTGAAGAATCGACGGTGCGAGTTCAGGTAAACAAAATTCTTAAAAAATTTACTGATTTTGCATCGATAAAAGTTTTGGCAGACAAGCTTAAAAGTTTGGGAGCATTTGATATTTTGTGATAGACGGCGGGTGAAATTTTGCTGTTTTCAATTTTAATCATTTTTATATGCGTGCTTATTTATGTTTCGTTTAACTACAAAAACCGTCTTACGCTGGTATTCTCGCTGTATATGCTGAGTATCGGCGTTTTGATGTTTTCTGTTTTGCTGTATTCTTCAAAGTTTATGAATTATCACGCAAGCTTTGAATTTGATTATTATTTGTATATGTTGGTAAATCATATGCGATGTAATGTAACAGATGTTGCACGTATTTATAATATAGGTGCTGCATCATTGATGATTGCATCGGTTTGTGTTTCGACAATTATAAATAAAAACAGGTGGCAGGTTATTGCGCTATTGCTTGTTCCGGTAGCGTTGTTTCTTTTTATTAATGACCCACAGGTTGATTATATTGCATTTTTGAGGATTTTATCAAATCCCAACGGCGAATCAACACTTGCTATGATAAACAGTATAAAGATGTTTTTGTCGGATATTATTCTGATGTTTTACATAATAATGCCGCTTTGTTATTTATATGTTTATTATAAACGTACACGACTTAAAATAAAAAAAATTCACGCAATAATATCGGCAATATGTATAGTGCTTATTGAGATGTTTGTAATTTTTATAATCACATCAGGTCCCATAGGAAATATGAACAGAGATGTTGATATACTTAAATTTCCTCGGTCTTACAGCGATTGGAGCTACTCTGTCACCAGTCTTTTGGTTATGTTATTTGTATTTCTGGCGGTGTTTGTTCTTACGTGCGTATTTAAGCCTTTTGGTTCGTATGACAGTATCCGCAGAAGCATGGTTGTGAAAAACAGCAAAATGCTCAGCAAAAATTTAAAACTGCTGTTTCATGTATACAAAAATTCGTTTTTGGCAGTAAACAAGCTTGCAAAGCAGGCAGATGAATATATAGAAAAAGATATTAAAATCACTCACGAAAATCTGGATTTTATACAGAGAAAAAGTGATGAGGCAATCCTGAGCATAGGGAATATCATAGATATAATCAACGATGACAGCAGTGTTGATTTAAAACGCGAAAAAGATTCCGAAGGATTTGATATTAAAAAGTGTATTGATGCTGCTATTGCGAAGGTTCATCTGCCGGAAAATCTAGAACTTGTGATTATATATGACGAAAATGAAAATAATCCGATTTTTGGAGATGTTTTTCATATAACCGAGGCGTTTGTCAATATAATACATAATGCTCTTGAAGCGATGAGTGCAAACGAGACTCCGCGTCTTGAAATCATTATAGACGGAGAAGATGAATGGGTAAGTGTGGAGTTTGCAGATAATGGTTACGGAATCAAAAAGAAAGATATGAAATATATATTTAATCCACTATATTCCACAAAACATTCGCTAAATAATTGGGGGATAGGGCTTTCGTATGTGGAAAAGGTTGTAAAAGCTCACATGGGATATGTTTTTGTTGAAAGTCAGGAGCACCAGTATACAAAGTTTCAGTTGCTGTTTCCCAGAGCAGAGGAGAAAGTCGGCATTATTAAAAAACTGCAAAAATTTTTGGATTTGAGGCGAGCGTAATGATAAAAAAAGGTATATACCGTCATTTTAAAGGCAATAAATACGAGGTTATAGGTGTGGCACTTCATAGTGAAACATTGGAAGAAATGGTCGTATATAAAGCACTTTACGGCGAAAATAAGCTATGGGTGCGACCAGCATCAATGTTTGACGAAACAGTGATTGTTGAAGGTAAAACCGTCAATAGGTTTACGCTTGAAGAGGAAACAGAATGATAACAGATTTTGTAAAAGAATATTTTGTGTGGTTATGCGTAGCATTTGCGGTATGGAATTTCATTGTGTTTTATATGTACGGTATTGACAAACGCCGTGCAAAACTGCAACTACATAGAATAAGTGAAAAAGCATTGCTTACATCGGCATTTTTACTTGGAGGCATCGGTGCATTTTTTGGCATGAGAACTTTCAGACACAAAACAAAACATTTGAAGTTTATATTGTTAGTGCCTGTTGCAGCGGCTTTGAGCATGGCTGCTGTTGCGTATTGCGGGTATATAATTTTCTTTTAAAAAAATTTCCAAATTGCTTGACAAATAATATATTTTGTGCTATAATATCTTATGTTGCTACTGCATAGAGTAACATTCGTTTTTGCTGATGTGGCACAGTTGGTAGCGCAACGCCTTGGTAAGGCGTAGGTCGGCGGTTCAAATCCGCCCATCAGCTCCAAAATCGACAAGGTTCATCAGAATCTTGTCGATTTTACTTATTACAGAATGATATTTTAAAAGAACAAAAAGGAGGTAACCATAAATGCTTAACGATATAACTATAGGGCAGTATCTGCCGGGAAATTCGGTTGTGCATCGTATTGATCCGCGCACAAAAATAGGCATATTGGTTTTGTTTATAGTAACGCTGTTTACTGTAAATACACCGGTAGGTTATCTGCTTTGTGCATTGTTTGTTATTGGCGTAAATAAAATAGCAGCAATTCCGTTTAGAATGGTTGTAAAAAGTGTGAAACCAATTTTAATTTTTCTTATTTTTACCGCGGTAATTAACCTATTCATGACAAACGGAAAAGTTGTTTTCCAGTGGAAAGTAATTAAAATAACAGAAGAAGGTATTATTCTTACCGTTAAAATGATGTTAAGGCTCATATTTTTGGTGGCAGGTACATCAGTTTTGACATATACAACATCTCCGATTGTACTGACCGATGGCATTGAAAGCTTGCTCAAGCCTTTTGAAAAAATTAAAGTTCCTGCACATGAAATAGCAATGATGATGACAATTGCATTGCGATTTATACCAACTATCATAGAAGAAACTGATAAAATAATGAAAGCCCAGTCGGCACGCGGATCGGATTTTGAATCCGGAAACATTCTTAAACGGGCAAAAGCACTTGTGCCAATTTTAGTACCATTGTTCATAAGCTCGTTCAGACGTGCGGACGATCTGGCGGTTGCAATGGAATGTCGATGCTATCGTGGAGGCGAAAACCGTACAAAATTACGTCAGCTTAAAATGACAAAAGCAGATCTTATTGCGTGGACAGTGTGTTTGTTGCTTTTTGCCTCGGCAGTTGTACTCAATTATATTAAATTATATTAAACGGTGATTTATATGAACAACATTGCTATTCATATAAGCTATGACGGTACGGATTATCATGGATTTCAGCGTCAGGAAAACGGTATAACAATACAGCAAAAGGTAGAAGAAGCCATTGCGGCGGTAACAGGAGAAGACATAACAATAACTGGCTGCAGCAGAACTGATGCAGGGGTTCATGCAATGGATTATGTGTGTAATTTCAAAACAAAGTCGCGCATACCGGCAGATAAGTTTCCCTTTGCATTAAACACAGTATTGCCGGAGAATATCCGATGTTTTAAAGGAACAGTTGTTGATGAAAATTTCCACTCAAGATTTTCGGCATTATCAAAAATATACAGCTACAAAATTTATAATGCCACTCATGCAAATGCCGTGTTTTCAAGATACGCCTGTCATTTTCCCAGAAAACTTGATGTTTCAAAAATGCAAATTGCCGCAAATGATTTTGTTGGTGAAAAAGATTTTTCGGCATTTATGGCAACCGGGGGACAGCAAAAAACAACGGTTAAAAACATATATTCACTTGCTGTGAATAGTGTTGGCGAATTGATAGAAATAAAAATCCACGCAAACAGCTATCTGTATAATATGGTAAGAATAATTGCCGGAACGCTTATGTACGTAGGTTGCGGGAAAATTGATTGTGGAGACATAAAAGGCATTATAGAAAGCCGCGACCGTAAAAAAGCAGGTATTACAGCACAGCCACAAGGACTTTGTCTTGAAAAAGTATTTTATAACGAAGAATTATAGGAGGCTGCTCCGAAAATATTCTAAAATACAAATCAAAAAAGGAAACATAGATAAAGCAAGTCAGCCAAAAGCAGGCTTGCTTTCAATTTATCCATTCGCACTATTTTTCTTTCGCCTAAAAAAGAGGCTGCAGCAATCATATTGCTGCAGCCTTGGTTTTTGTCTATTAATATGCTGAAATATTAGAAACTTTTTCGTCAATAAGAATCGGTTTTCCCGAACCATCAACAGTGTAAAGTGACATCTGCGACATATCTTCAGTAGTAGCTATAAAGATGTAGGGAGTACCTGTATCTCCAGCTAAGTAATTTGTTATATTTTCCATAACAATTTTAGATTTGCCGTTTTTGTATTCTTTAAGAGTTACGGTTTGTGATTCTGCATTGAAATTATCTATAAAGTAAATTGATTTTTCTCCCTCAGAGAAATATACAAGCGGATATGCATTCTGAGCGATTTCTGTTGATTTGCCGTTTTTGGTGTTGTAGCTGTAAACTGTGGAAACTGTCGGGTTTGCGGGATCTGCTGCTGATGCATAAATAATCTCGCTGCCGGATTTATTCATTTCAAATGAGAAAACATTTTCTGCAATCTGCACAGCATTGCCAACTTCGCCATTATTAATAGGACGGTAATACAGAGTTTGTTCAGCCGAAACATATACAACTTTGTCCATTTTTTTCGAGAAAATAGGCGGATATTCAGCTGCAAAATCTATTGTATCTTCTTCGCCGGGAACCTGGAGATTGTTTGTTACATAAATTTTGCCGCTTTTTATATAAAGTAATGTGTCGGAAACATCTTTGGATGATGAATAATCGTAGCTGTCGTAAAGTGCTGATATAAGGCGTTCTGCGTTATAGAAATAAGTTAAACCTTCATCAATAACGCGGGATTCACCGCCAAAGGGTTTAAACATCAATTTGTATGTTGATGTGAAATTGTAATTTCCTTCTTCGTCAGTACCCTGCACAGAGTCAGAAAGATAAACAATACCTTTTTCGGGTTTGTTTATAGCAACAACCTGCTGTGAAAAGAAGTTTTCAACAAGTAAAACAGGAACGCTTGAACCTTCTTTAAGATACAGCTTTTCGCTGGAATATGTTTCGGGATCAAGAGGTTTAGAGGTAGTATAAACGAGTGTTTCACCCTCTATATCATAATATTTTATTTTGGATACACCGGAAAGAATTTCTGTTGGAGCTGCGTTGCCTTTTTTTACATATAAAGTACCGTTAAGAAGGTCAGCCTCAGCCTCGGGAGTAAGTTCCTCGCCGGAAGTGTTGGTTTTTTGCATATCAATGTACCAAATGCTGTTATCGGATGAACGCGAAAAACCGTAGTTCACACAAACTGATGAAACAGCAATAGACTTGATGGTCGAAATTTTTTCGGAATATTTGCCGTTATAAAGATATAGGTCAAATCCGGTGCCGTTGGCAGCAGTTGTTGCATAAAGCAATTCATTGCCGGAAGCAGATATAACAAGACTAGAGTGTTCTACATTATCTGCAATTTTAACGGCTTCGTTTTCGTTAAAAGCAAGCATGAACAGTGTGCTGTCATTACTTATATAATAAATTCGTTCATTGTTTAAAACAAAATTGCTGTTAAGTGAAAAAAGTGATTTTGAAGAAGGTGTGAGAGATATGGGTTCTTTCATACCTTGTTTATAAACAAGTATATTGTACAAATCGTTTTCCTTAACGGAATAAACAAGAGGAAGTCCGTCATCACTATCACCTGCTAGCCAGGAATATGCAAAATATCCGCCGCATAATAAAATGGCAACAACCAAAATAATCGAAACCAGTTTAAACCCAAAAGGTATTTTACCTGCTTTTTTGAGTTCGCCGGCATCAATAAAAGCTTCGCTTGAATCAATGCCATCAACAGCTTCAAGATCAGCGGTATCATCAGCATCATACTCGTCATATTCTTCGATGTTTTCAATATCTTCGATGCTGTCATCATTAATAGAGTTGTCAGTGTCGGCAAAGCTGTTTGCTGCTACTTCTTCTGTTTCAGCATAAGCTTCTTCGGAAGATTGTTCGTCTTCGTTAAAAACTTTGCCGCATTCAGGGCAAAATATTGAATCGTCTTCAATATTTGCACCGCAAAATTTACATTCCATTATATAGTCCTCCTAAATAGTCATATAAAGATATTATATACCTATATTTAAGTTTTGTCAATTGATTATTGAAAGAATTTAAAATTTGTTCAAATTTATGTAAACAAAATTGCAAAATATCAAAAAAAGAATATGGATTTTAAAAATTTGGACAAAAAAGTGCTATACAAAACGCAAAAAATGTTGTATAATATAATCAAAATAAAAAACAGAGGTGTTTTGCTTGAAAAACATAACAGAAATAAAACATAAACCAATAAGAAAGGAAACAGTTATTCAGTTTGGTGAAGGCGGATTTTTGCGTGGCTTTGCAGACTGGATGCTTCAAAAACTTTGTGACAGCGGACTTTACGACGGCAGTGTTGTTGTGGTTCAGCCCATTGAAAAAGGTATGTGCGACAAGCTGTCGGAGCAAAACTGCCTCTACACCCATGTTATACGCGGTGTTGAGGGTGTTGAAAAAAGCCTGATTGACGTGGTTTCAAGATGCGTAAAGCCCTATGAAGATTATGAGGAATATCTTTCTCTTGCGGATAATCCGGATTTTCGTATTATAATTTCCAATACAACAGAAGCCGGAATAGAATTTTCCGAAAATGACAAATTTGACGATGCTCCGCCCAAAACATATCCGGCAAAGCTGACAGCACTTCTTTACCGCAGATTTAAAAAAGGGCTTGGAGGATTTATTCTTCTGCCTTGTGAGCTTATTGAAAAAAACGGTGCAGCACTTAAATCGGCTGTTTTAAAATATGCGGACTTGTGGAATCTGGGAGATGATTTCAAAAACTGGACAGAAACAGAAAACTATTTCTGCGATACCCTTGTTGACCGCATTGTTACAGGTTATCCAAAAGACGAAAACATCGACCTCGGCTATGAAGATAATATGGTCAATACATCGGAATATTTCCATCTCTGGGTAATAAACGGTGACAAAAAACTGGCAGAGGAAATCCCTTTTCACAAAGCAGGTCTTAATGTTATCTGGACAGATGAGCTTGAAAAATACCGCACAAGAAAGGTGCGTATTTTAAACGGTGCACACACATCAATGGTACCTTACGCAATGCTTAAAGGTTTCAATACAGTTAAATCCTGCATGGACGATGAAGCGATGCTTGCGTATGTAAAAAAATGCGTGTTTGACGAAATTGTTCCTACACTTGATTTGCCTGAAGATGAGCTTAAATCCTATGCAAACAGCGTGCTTGAAAGATTTGCAAATCCTTACATAAAACATTATCTTTCTTCAATTGCTCTTAACAGCGTGAGCAAGTTCAAGGTGCGTGTTCTGCCGTCAATTTTAGAATACCATAACCGTTTTGGCAAAAATCCGCCTACACTTATAAAAGCCTTTGCGGCACTTATTGATTTTTATAAAACCGACATGACAAACGATGATGCGGATGTTACCGAATTTATGAAAACAAAGTCTCTTGATGAAATTCTTAAAAACGAGTTGCTTTGGGGGCAGAGTCTTGAATTTTTAAAATCAGATATAGAAACGGAGCTTGCAAAATGAGCGAAATAAAAAAAGCATTGACATTCAGCTATGATGACGGCGTAACACAAGACGAAAGACTTATTGAAATATTTAATAAATACGGTCTTAAAGGCACATTTAATTTAAATTCCGAGCTGCTTGGCAAACCGGGCGAGCTTATTCGTAACGAAGTTCATGTAAACCACACAAAAATAAAACCCGAAGATGTAAAACGTATTTATGACGGGCATGAGGTTGCCGTGCATACGCTTACACATCCGCTTTTGCAAAAGGAATCCGAGGAAGAAATTATCCGTCAGATAGAAAAAGACAGAGAAAATCTTTCAAAACTGGCAGGTTATGAGGTTGTGGGTATGGCATATCCCAACTGTGCACCGGATGACCGTATTGTAGCTATTACAAAAGAAAAAACAGGTGTTAAATATTCAAGAAGCACCATTGTTACTTATGATTACAATCCATCGCCAAAAATGCATGATTATCACGGCACGGTTTACCATCATGAGGATTGGGACAAAATGTTTGAGCTGGGCGAAAGGTTTTTGAAACTGGAAACAGAAACTCCGCAGATTATGTATGTCTGGGGACACGCCTATGAGTTTGACGTTTATCCCGAAAGGTGGCAGCAGTTTGAACAGTTTTGTGAAATGATGAGTAAACGAAACGATATTTTTTACGGCACAAACATACAGGTGTTTGAAAAATTCGGTCTGATTTAAGGTGAAAATAATGAGAATAACAGAACTTGACAATGTTGAGGTTAATCTTGCAGATGGGCATAAATATGCCGCCTGTGACATAAAAAAAGGCGAAAATATTATAAAATACGGCAGTCCCATAGGTCACGCAACGGAAGATATAAAAAAAGGAGACCATGTGCACAGCCATAATGTGAAAACAAATCTTTCGGGCGTTGAAACATACGAATATCATAAAGATATGGGTGCATATCCCTTACAGAAGCTCAAAACCGCAAAAACCTTTATGGGTTACAGACGTAAAAACGGAGAGGTGGGTATCCGTAACGAAATATGGATAATCCCGACAGTAGGTTGCATAAACCGCAGTGCACAGATTATTGCCGAAAAAACAGGTGCGTATGTGTTTGTGCATCCTTTTGGCTGTTCTCAGCTTGGCGGCGACCATAAAACCACGCAGCTTATCCTGCGTGGACTGGTTAATCATCCCAATGCGGCAGGCGTGCTTGTTATGGGGCTTGGCTGTGAGAATAACAATATTGACGAGTTTAAAAAGGTGTTGGGAGAAACGGACAGCGACCGTGTTAAATTTCTTAACGCACAGAACGTTGACGATGAGATTGAAGAGGGCATAAAAATAGTTGAAAATCTTAAATTGTATGCATCTGAATTTAAACGTGAAGAAATTGATATATCCGAACTTAAAATAGGCTTTAAATGCGGCGGAAGTGACGGACTTTCCGGCATAACGGCAAATCCCCTTGTGGGCAGAGTCTGCGATATGCTGACCTTTGCGGGCGGCAGTGCGGCACTGACCGAAGTTCCCGAAATGTTCGGTGCAGAACGCAATCTCATGCAGCGGTGTGACACCGAAGAAACATTTGAAAAAACAGTTAACCTGATAAACGATTTTAAACAGTATTTTATCAGCCATAACCAGGTTGTTTACGAAAATCCGTCTCCGGGCAACAAAGCAGGCGGGATAACAACTCTGGAAGAAAAATCCCTCGGTTGTATTCAGAAAGGCGGCTTTTCACCGGTGTGTGATGTGCTGACCTATGGTGACAGGGTGACCAAAAAAGGATTATCATTATTAAACGGACCGGGTAACGACATTGCGGCGGTTACAAACTTAACTGCGGCAGGCGTGCATATTATTCTGTTTACAACAGGCAGGGGAACACCCCTCGGCGGTCCTGTGCCGACACTTAAAATCTCTACAAACAGCACACTTGCAGATAAAAAGAAAAACTGGATAGATTTTGATGCCGGTGTTCTTGCAACAGGGTCAAATACAGACGAAACTGCTGAAAATTTACTACAGCTTGTGCTTGATACCGCATCGGGCAAAGAGGCTAAAAACGAGCTTGGCGGTTACAGAGAAATTTCAATATTCAAAGACGGCGTAATGCTGTAATAAGACCACATGGGCTGTGACAAATTCATTTGTCACAGCCCTGTTTGATGGGTTTGCCTGTTTTTTCTGTATTGCAGGGGAGTTTTATCGCAGACCTCTTTAAAAACGCGGTTGAAATTTGAAAGACTGCCAAAACCGCAGGTTTTATATATTGTGCTGATTTTGATGTTGGTTTCCGAAAGAAGTCTGCGTGCGTGAGAAAGCCGCACAGAGGTTATATAATCGCCGACGGTTTTTCCGGTGTATTCTTTAAATATGCGGCACATATGAAACTCGCTTACAAAAAACTTTTCCGCAAGCATAGAAATGCTTATTTTATCGGCGTAGTTTTTGTTGATGTATTTTATTATATCGGAAATTCTGTTTAAACTGTCACTGCTCAGAATTTTTTTTGAAGCAATGTTTTCGTGACAGAAAAATATTCCGAGAATTTTTAAAATTGCTCCCTGCACCGAAAATTCAATTCCGAATCGGTTTAAACTGATTTCGTTTTTTATACTTTCAATTTCTTTTAAAACCATGTCAAAACCGCACTTATCCGGAGAAACAATTATCACATCATTTTTTAATAATGCCGAAACTTTAATATCATCATAATGATTTTTCAGCCATATTCCGGGAATATTACACACAAACCGCACGTATTTTTTGGTTTCACCGTCAATTGTGCGGTGAACCGTCTGCGGCTTTATCAAAAACATATCTCCCCGAGAAATGCTGAAAAATCTGTCTTTTACAAACAAACTGCGGTTGCCTTCGGTCAGCACATAAAGCTCGTAGCTGTCATGTATATGACCTTCAAGCATATTGTTTTGGCTGTATTCGCTTATTGAAAGCACCAGTTCTTTGCCGGTAGAATAATTTATGTCCATATTTATCACCACGTTTTAATTATAACACATAAAACAGCAAGATACAATAAGTTTTTGTAAAATTAAGCAAAATATTATTAATTTTTTGTGATATAATGTGTGTATAAAACAGATAAGGAGATTTATATGAACAAATCAGCACTTGATTATGCAGTTCTTGCCTGTGAAACAATGATGAAAAAATTTGCGCCGCAGGATTTGCCTCTGGTGGGAAGATTTCACTATCACGAGGGCGTTTTTCTTTCGGGAATGCAAAACGTGTATCACTTGACAGGCGACGAAAAATATTTTGATTACATAAAAGGCTGGGTGGATTCCATCGTCCGTGAAAACGGCGATATTGTGACCTATTTTCCGGGCGAGCTTGACGATATGCAACCGGGAATACTGCTTTTTGAGCTTTATGAAAAAACAGGCGATAACCGCTATAAAACTGCTCTTGACACTCTTGCATCGCATCTTGAAAAATGGCCGGCAAACAGCGAGGGCGGGTTCTGGCACAAGGATACCCAAAAAGACCATATGTGGCTTGACGGAATGTACATGGGCGGACCTATAATGACAGAATATGGACTGAAATTTGACCGCAAGGATTTCTGGGACACAGTTCATTTGCAGATGTCGCTTATGAAAAAACATTGCCGTGATGAGCAAACCGGACTTTATTATCATATATGGGATGCCTCAAAAGAATGCGAATGGGTTGATAAAGAAACAGGCTGCTCAAACTTTTTCTGGGGCAGAGCTATCGGCTGGTATGCGGTAGCAATGTTTGAAATTGCTTCTCTTTTGCCCGAATCTTATGAAAAGCGGAATGATTTTATAAACACCGGCGTCGAGCTGCTTGAAAAGCTCATAAAATATCAGGACAAACAAACAGGTCTTTGGTATCAGGTCGTTGACAAAGGTCATATGCCCGACAACTGGCACGAGGTTTCCTGTTCGTGTCTGTTCATATATGCACTTTGCAAAGCGATAAATATGGGTGAAATGTCCCAAGATTTTAAAGAGTATGCAAAAAAAGGCTATGAAGGCGTTGTATCAACACTTAAATATTACGAAGACGGCGGACTTTGCGTAAACCGTGTGTGCGTTGGCACGGGTGTGGGTGACTACGAGCACTATATCAACCGTCCCACAAGCGAAAACGACCTTCATGGTATGGGCGCATTTTTGCTGATGTGCTGTGAATATTACAGACTTAATAAAAAAGGAGAATGATTTTTATGAAAACACCGGAAACATCTTCGCTTTTTGAAAAACGTATAAACGAAAAAAGCGGCGTGGAGTATTATGTTCTTACAAAACGTGTTGCTCCGTATCAGCAAGGATTTTATTTTGTAAACAATTCACTCAGTAATGACGGACAGTATCTGTGGTTTTACTGTGCGTTTCCGCCGGTGCCGATAAACCAGCGTATGCTTGGAGTTGTTGATTTTGAGGCAGATGACGTATATCTTTTGCCCGAAACAAGCGGTGTGGGTACATCACCGTATATCGATGCAGAAACAGGTGACGTTTATTTTATTACAAATAAACAGCTTTTTCGTCGCGGTGCAGCAAAAAACGCAAAGGTTGAGCATCTTGCAACAATCAATCTTCCGGGAATTTACGCAAGTGCATCTCATTTGACACCTTCGCCCGATAAAACCGAATTTTATGTAGAAGCACGTGTTGACAATCACCGCTTTTTTGTAGGCAGTCTTAATATAAAAAACGGTGAATTTACAAAATGGGCGGAAAGTGATTTTATGCTTAATCACAGTCAGTTTAATCCTGTAAACCCAAACCTTTCTCTTTGCGCATACGACTATTATACCGACATTGTAACAGGCGAAAACTGCTGTATTCCCACAGACGAAAACGGTGTTTATCAAAGACTGTGGCTGATTGAAAGAAACGGCAAAAAAACCAATTTTGCACCGAACAACAACTACGCTACCCATGAGTGGTGGAGTGCTGACGGCAAAAAGATTTATTACGTAAACCATAACGGAATACAGCGCATAAATCTTGAAACAGGCGAGCATGAAAATATTCACGAAAGCGACCCGTGGCATGCATATTCAAGTAAGGACGAGAGCTTTTATGTGTTTGACGAGGTTGTTTACGACAGATTTAAGGTGTGGTACAGAGGTTGCCCGGCAAACGTGAAATTCTATAATGCAAAAACCGATAAGGAAATTGAAATAGTAACCCGTATGCCGGAAAATGAGTTTACACCGGATAATCAGTGTAATTATCATATTGACCCTCATCCACGTATATCGGAAAACGAAAAATATGTTATTTTCACAACAACCGAACTTGGTCAACCGGACGTTGCAATGGTTTCGGTAGACCATCTGCTTGAAAAGACAAAATAAGTACAATAAAAGCCAAAATCCGCAGTGTTTCTGCGGGTTTTGGCTTTTGTGCTGTATTTACTGCCGTATAAACATCTGTGTCCAGTAATTTCCGCTTTTTACATATCCTACGCCGATTTTGTTATACGATGCGTTAAGAATATTGGCACGGTGACCGGACGAGTTCATCCATGCATTTACAACAGCCTGCGGAGTTGACTGACCTTTTGCAATATTTTCGCCGGCAGATTTGTATGATATGCCGAAGTTTTTAATCATATCAAACGGTGAGCCGTAAACCGGGCTTGTGTGAGAAAAATACCGGTTGTCTTTCATGTCCTGCGATTTGAACCTTGCAACACGTGAAAGCTCCCAGTCTTCTTTAAGCGACGAAAGTCCGTTTTTTGCCCGCTGTTCATTGACAAGGCGGACAACCTCGCTTTCGTAATTTAAAACTCCTGAGTCCACGCTTGGTATTGAAAGCACCTGACCGGGATAAATAAGGTCAGGATTTGAAATTTGCGTGTTTGCATTTATAAGCTCGCTCACGCCAACCTCATATTTAACGGCAATTTTCCACATTGTGTCGCCGTATGCAACCGTGTGAGACGCAGCCGCCGATGATGAAAAAGAAACGGCAGAAATAAAAACCGCCGCAAGTGCGGATGTTAAAAGTTTTTTCATTTTTTCCATAAAACCCCCTTGAAAAATTTAAAAACGCGCGCATCACCATTATAACATATTTTGTGCCGTAAATTCAAATGTAATTAATGGAAAACGGGGGAGAGGGCTTATAAAAAAGGGGCTGTTTCTTTGAACAATTTAAAGAAACAGCCCTGTGTTAATTAAAGTTAAATTTTTTCAAGAACCAGCACATCGCCGTTTATTTCAGCGTTTTTGCCGATTATAAGTTTGCCGTCTTTTATTTCGGCATTTGTGTTGTAAAGGCGTTCAGCAATTTTATAATTACCGTCAAGGTCAATTTCAAGCTCATCGGGATTGTACATATAATGTAATGTAACAAGTGCCTTG
>JAZNOL010000091.1:0-37225 GCA_045580815.1 Clostridia bacterium
GTCAATGGGGTGCACGTTTTTATGCCGAAGAGGGCAAAAACTACCGTGATATTCTGCGTATTTATTATCAGGGAATTACATTTGACAACCTGTATGAAGCCTGATAATCGCCTGTTTTCACATATTTTTTAATAAAAATAATCAAAACACACAAAAAAAACAAGGTAAATTTATGTAAATTAAATAAAATTTAAAAAATTTTCAAGAAATAGTTGAAATACTTGAAAAAGTGTGATATAATATGTTTTACGTGTCAAAGTTTCAATAAGAATATTAAAGATGAGGTGAAAAAAATGCCGAATATTAAATCAGCAAAAAAAAGAGTTTTAGTTGCTTCTAAAAAAACACTTCGTAATCAGATGATTAAAACAGCTCTTAAAACAGCTATCAAAAAATTTGAAAAACTTGCTTTTGAAAAAAATAAAGAAGAAGCAAAAGCAGCTTACACAGAAGCTGTTAAGAAAATTGATATGGCTGTAACAAAAGGTATTTTGCACAAAAACACAGCTGCAAGAAAAAAATCAGCTTTAACTCTTAAATTAAATAAAATAGACTAATTTTAACCCAGAATGATTCCGGACGCACCGTCAGCGTCCGGAGTTTTTTTTATTTAAAAACTGCATATTTTTTATTCTTTTTTGAAAAAATAAAGAAAAAACAAAAAGGAAAAAAAGAATGCGTAAAAAACAAACAATAAGGTTTAAAAATCCGCCGTCAATTTTATCGTCCTACGCCGTTGTGGGGAATAAAGAGGGTAAAGGACCTCTGTCACAGTATTTCGATTTAATAACAGATGATGCTCTTTTTGGCGAAAAATGTTGGGAAAAAGCCGAAAGTAAATTTTTAAAAACCGCTATAGGCGGTGTGATGAAAAAATCCAATTTGCAACCCGAAGACATAGATTTTATTTTTGCAGGCGATTTGCTTAACCAATGTTCAAGCAGCCATTTTGCCGGCAGAAGTTTTGCTGTGCCGTTTTTCGGAATTTTCGGAGCCTGTTCTACAATGGCAGAGAGTCTTTGTTTAGGTGCAATGACAGTTGAAGGAGGATTTGGAGAAAAAGTAATTTGTGCCACAAGCAGTCATTTTTGTGCCGCCGAAAAGCAGTTTCGGTTTCCACTTGAATACGGTGGTCAACGTCCGCCCACGTCTCAGTGGACAGTAACAGGAGGTGCGGCGGCAATTGTGGCAGCAAGCGATAAAATGCCATATATAACCCACATAACACCGGGAAAAATAATAGACATGGGTATAACCGATGCAAATAACATGGGCGTGGCAATGGCTCCTGCCGCTGCCGATACTATTGCGGCACATTTAAACGACTTACAGCTTTCTGCCCAAGATTATGATGTTATTGTGACAGGTGATTTAGGCAAGGTGGGTAGTGAAGCGCTTAAAGAGCTTCTTTTTGAAAAAGGGATAGATATATCCGAAAATCATCTTGATTGCGGATGTATGATTTTTGATTTTAAAAATCAGGACGTTCACAGCGGCGGCAGCGGGTGCTGTTGTGGCGGTGCAACCCTTTGTTCAAAGCTTCTTTATCAGATTAAAGAAGGTATTTATTCAAAAATTCTGTTTGTGGCAACGGGAGCACTGATGAATACGTCAACATGTCTGCAAGGGGAGAGTATTCCGTGCATTGCTCATGCGGTTGTTATAAGTAGGGATAAATAATAAAAAGGAGAAATTTATGAATTATTTATGGGCGTTTTTGGTTGGTGGAATAATTTGTGCAATAGGGCAGATACTTATAGATTTTACAAAAATGACACCGGCACGTATTTTGGTGCTGTTTGTGTGCCTTGGAGCTTTTTTGACACTTTTTGGATGGTATGAGCCTCTTGTAGAAATTGCAGGAGCAGGTGCAACCGTACCTATAAGCGGATTTGGTTACAGCCTCGCAAAAGGAGCAATAAGTGCGGTTTCCAGGTTTGGAATAAGCGGAATTTTCACCGGAGGTCTTTCAGCAACAGCCGGCGGAATTGCGGCAGTTATTTTATTTGCATTTGTTTTTGCTTTAATTTTTAAACCTAAAGAAAAAAATATGTAATTTATATTACAAAAATAGCATTTTTGTTGACTTATTTTTTGTTTTATGATAAATTATAAGAAATGTCAATAAAAAAGGAGATAAAAATATGAGAAAACTCGGTATTTATGCAGGATGTGGCTTTAAAACCGACAGTGAAACACAAATAAAAATTGCATCTCAGGTGGGCTTTGACTGCGTTTTTATCGGTTTCGGAAACAGAACACCTGACGAAGAGTGTCCGAAAATGGCATCAAGCTATGCAAAAGTTGCCGCCAACTGCGGTATTGAAATTGAAACAATTCATTCAAAATTCGGCGATATAAATTCCATGTGGGAAGGAAACGCCGAAGCGTACATAAAATCCACAAATCTTTGTGTGGATATAGCAAAAGAAAACGGCATTAAAACTGTTGTTATTCATGAAACAATCGGGGCTGTTGCACCACCTATTCACAAAGAGGGACTTAAAAACTTTGAAAAAATTGTTTCTCATGCAGAAAAACAGGGCGTAAACCTTGCTTTTGAAAACCTTGAATTTCCCAGATTTTTGCGTGCTGTTTTAGACGAATTCAAATCGCCCCACGTAGGTTTTTGCTACGATTGCGGTCATGAATGGTGTTACACTCCCGGTGTTGATTATCTGCCCATGTACGGTGACAGACTGATGTGTACCCATATTCACGATAATTTCGGACAAAACGGCAATAATATAATGACATTTGACGATGATAATCATATGATTCCTTTTGACGGCGAAATTGATTTTAAGCGTGTTGCAAAAATGATTAAACAAACAGGCAAAAATGTGCCTTTAACCCTTGAACTTTCAAATAAAATGCCTGTTTACAGCGAGGTTTTGTGCTTTGATTTTATAAAACGTGCATACGCTTCTGCCGTAAAATTGCGTGATATGATTGACGGGTAGGGGTGTTTTAAAACTTATAAAAAAAAGGCTTAAGCAAAATTTATTTTGCTTAGGCCTTAATATATATTTATTTTACAAATTTTTTAACATGTTTTAAAAACCGTTCTCCTGCCCAGGAAAGGGTATTTTCGTCGTATTCAATACCTATTATACGCGAAATTTCCGGGGAAAGCTTTAAAATTTTTACTCCCGACGGAACAATATTCATGCTCAACTTCGGCAACACCGCCACACCTAAATTTTCACGTACCATATAAACCGCAGAATTGTTTTCTATAGAATTAAGCGGCAGTATTTCTTTGAATTTTGAATAATCAAAATAATTTTCCAAAACCTTTTCGTCAAGACGTATAATCGGATGTAAATAAAGCTCATCTATGGTAATTTCCGTTTTAAAGGCAAACCAATTTTCGGGAACTACCGCAACGTATTCGTCTTTCATAATCGGAATCCACTGTTTTGTAAAGTTTAAATCGTCCGTAAAAACAATGTCGGCAACACCGTTTTCAATCCAGTGTTGCATATAATCATCAACCGAAATAGTTGTTTTTACCGACGGATATGCCTGCTTAAAGCTTTGCAGAATTTCCGGTAAAACATGCAACGCAATACTTGAAAAACAGCCGATTTTAAGAGTGAGATTTTTCTTTTTGATAATATCGGCAGCCGCATCGGTCAAAGCCGTTTCGGCGGCTATAACGTTGTGGAATTTATCGTAAAGTTTTTTCGCGTCGTCTGTTAATTCTATGCCTTTGTTTGTGCGATTAAACAGTTTTATACCGATTTCGTTTTCAAGTGCATCTGCCATATGTGAAACTGCGGAAGGAGTATAAGAAAATTCTTTGGCTGTTTTAGAAAAACTTTTGTTTTTTGCAATAAGTAAAAACGATTTTATTTTAAGTGTATCCATTATTATAACCTCTTTTAGTTGTGAAATTTTTTCACAATATTATTATAAATCTTCGTTTTACATTTGTCAAGTTCTATGTTAAAATAAATTGGAAACGGAGGTAAACAAAATGACATCACTTTTAAAGAAGGAAATACCAAGCATTTTAACGATGCTGGCGGCGGTTTTTATATCGTTTGTATCGTTGCACGTGTTTATTATTCCGGCAAATTTTTCGCCCAGCGGTATAGACGGAGTAAGTACAATTTTATACGAAATTACAGGTATAAATACAGGATGGTTTAAAATTATAATAAACATACCGCTTATAATTTTGGCATGGAAGTTTTTGAAAAAAAGGTACGTGTTTTACGTTATGATTTTTACGCTGATAGATTCTGTTGGTGTAATATTGCTTGAAAAAATAAATTTTTATACGTTTATTCCGCAGTACATATCTAATGCCGAAGCAGTCGGATATCGGTTGCTTGCATCAATATTTTCGGGAGTAGCAATGGGCGTTTGTACCGCTTTAATGCTTAAAATAAACTGTTCAACCGGCGGTGTTGATATAATTGCCTGCCTGATAAATCTTAAAAAAACAAGAATAAACGTGGAAAGAATTATCAGCATAATTTGCTATTTTATTATTGGATTTTCTTATTTTATTTATCATGACCTGACAAGTGTATTGCTTTCAATAATCCAGGTTTTCATTTTTGAATGGACCGTTGCCGAAATTTTGCGGCATAAACGGTACGGGCTGGAAGTAAAAATAATTACAAAAGAACCCGAAAAAATCCGTGATAACATTCTTTATCGGCATAATCACAGTGCAACAGTTGTAAAAGCACAGGGAATGTTCAGCGGCGATGATTATTATATGGTTATTACCGTTATGGACAATAAAAATGTGTCGGAATTTATGAATACGCTTAAACAGTATCCCGAAACTTTTGTCTATTTTTCGGACAGAGTAAGTGTTCAGGGCGATTTTCATTTTGGTGACAACGAAAAAAAGAATATAAAAGCTTGCTGATTGCGACAGATACCGCTAAAAATCCGTAGAGAACGGTTTGTGACCGCTTGCGTTTCACAAAAACCTCACAATCCGTAGGGGTCGGCATCCCAGGCAGCTCGAATCCGCACAAATCTACGGAATACTTTCAAGGTCGCTTCTTAGGCTTTCGTGATTTTATACACAATGCAGTAATCGGACAAAAAAGATAGTTAATTTATTGTCAATTCCTATAAAATTTAAATTTTCTCTTGAAAAAATAAAAAATTTGGTATATAATATAATTTGTAGGTAAAAAATCTTTTAAAACAAATAAATACGAAAGGCTGATGAAAAATGGCTCTTAACAAAAAAACAGTTGAAGACATTGAAGTTGAAGGCAAAAAAGTTCTTGTACGCTGCGATTTCAACGTGCCGCTTGATGAAAACGGCAATATCACAGACGAAAACCGTATTGTAGGTGCTCTGCCCACAATTCAGTATCTTATCGGCAAAGGTGCAAAGGTTATTCTTTGCTCACACATGGGTAAACCCAAGGGCAACCCTGTTCCCGAACTTTCACTTGCTCCTGTTGCAAAAAGACTTTCCGAAAAACTTGGCAAAGAAGTTGTTTTTGCTGCTGACGACAATGTTGTCGGCGAAAACGCAAAAGCCGCTGTTGCAGCAATGAACGACGGTGACGTTGTGCTTCTTGAAAACACACGTTACAGAGCTGAAGAAACAAAAAATGTTGACGAATTTTCAAAAGACCTCGCTTCTCTTGCAGACGTTTTCGTAAACGACGCTTTCGGTACAGCACACCGTGCTCACTGCTCAAACGTTGGCGTAAGCGCATTACTTAAACCCGCTGTTGCAGGCTACCTTATTGAAAAAGAAATCAAATTCCTCGGCAACGCCGTTGAAAACCCCGAAAGACCCCTTGTTGCAATCCTTGGTGGTTCAAAAGTTTCTTCAAAAATTTCCGTTATTGAAAATCTTCTTAAAAAAGTTGATAAACTCATCATCGGTGGCGGTATGGCTTACACATTCTTTGCCGCACAGGGCAAAACAGTAGGCACATCACTTCTCGAAGCTGATTACATCGACTATGCTAAAAAGATGATTGACGAAGCAGGCGACAAACTCGTTCTTCCTGTTGACACAGTTGTTGCTCAGGAATTTAACAACGATGCTCCTTCAAAAGTTGTTGAAGGCAATATTCCCGAAGACTACATGGGTCTTGACATCGGTCCTAAAACAATCGCACTGTTCAAAGACGTTCTTAAAGATGCTAAAACAGTTGTCTGGAACGGACCTATGGGCGTATTTGAAATGCCTAACTTTGCAAAAGGTACAAACGAAATCGCTTCAATGCTCGCTGACCTTGATGCAACAACAGTTATCGGTGGCGGCGACAGCGTTGCAGCTGTTAACCAGGCAGGTCTCGGTGATAAAATGACTCACATTTCAACCGGTGGCGGCGCTTCAATGGAATTCCTTGAAGGTAAGGCACTTCCCGGTATCGTTAGCCTTGACGATAAATAATTTAAAATTTTTTCGGGCGGGGTTTTAAATCCCGCCTGTATGATGTTTAAAATAATTATTGCGACGGCAGTTTTAAGCTGTTTCTTATAATGATTATATAGAAATTTGCCTCGACCCTTGCCTCCCTCTGACGAGGGAGGTGGCAAAACCGCAGGTTTTGACGGAGGGAGAGAAAGTAAATATATAAAAATATCTCTCCCTCAGTCTCGCATTCGCTCGACAGCTCCCTCGTCAGAGGGAGCCAAGGAGATTGTGTGCCAAAAGGTTTTCTTGCTGAGAATAAGGCGTTGATAGGTGCAACCAATCTATAATATTTTCAATAAAAATAAATCGAAAGAAGGACATTAAAATGAGAACAAAAGTTATTGCAGGAAACTGGAAAATGAACAACACTCCCGAAGAAGGCAAAGCACTTATTGAAGGCATAAAAGCAGCCGCAGACAAAGCAACCTGCGAGGTTGTTGTTTGTGCTCCTTTTGTTGCACTTCCGGCAGCAGTCCAAGCTGCAAACGGCAGCCGCATCGGCGTTGGTGCAGAAAATATGCACTTTGAAGACAAAGGTGCTTTTACCGGCGAAGTTTCAGCTGATATGCTTAATGCTGTTGGCGTTAAATACGTTGTAATCGGTCACAGCGAACGCCGTGAATATTTTGCAGAAACAGACGAAACAGTTAACAAAAAAATCAAAAAAGCTCTTGAAAAAGGTTTAGTTCCGATTTTCTGCTGCGGCGAAACTTTAGAGCAGCGTGAAAACGGCATTACTTTTGACTGGATTGCAATGCAGATTAAACTCGGCATGAACGGCATTTCAGCAGAAGATGCAACAAAAGTTATCATCGCTTACGAACCCATCTGGGCAATCGGCACAGGCAAAACAGCAACAGACGACCAGGCAAACGAAGTTTGTGCGGCAATCCGTGAAACAATTTCTGAAATTTATAACGCAGACGTTGCTGACGAAATCCGTATTCTTTACGGCGGCAGCATGAACGCTAAAAATGCTGACGGTCTGCTTAAAATGAGCGATATCGACGGCGGTCTTATTGGTGGTGCAAGCCTTAAAGCCGAAGATTTCTCAACAATTATCAACTTTGCAGGTTAATTGAGTTTTTTGTTATTGTATTTTTTATATAATAAAATATTTGCAGATGATATAATAAAATTTGTATAAACTCTTGCCTCCCTCTGACGAGGGAGGTGGCAAAACCGTAGGTTTTGACGGAGGGAGAGAAAAATGTTAAAATATAAGAAAGAAAACATACCTCTTGCAAAAACCTTGCGAAAAAACATGACTCCATGGGAAAGAAAACTATGGTATATGTTTTTAAAAAACTATCCGATAAGATTTCAAAGACAAAAAGCAATAGATAATTACATTGCAGATTTTTACTGTGCGAAAGCGGGGCTTGTCATTGAACTTGACGGCGGCGGTCATTATACCGATGAAAAAATAGTGCAAGATGAAAAAAGAACAGCAAATTTCGAAAAATACGGTTTAAAAGTTATACGAATTTTAAATTCTGATGTAGATAAAAATTTTGAGGGAGTTTGTGATTTTATAGATTTAAACGTAAAAAATCTCTCCCTCCGAGTTGCTTCGCAACCCACCTCCCTCGTCAGAGGGAGGCAAGAGATTGGGCAAACTCAAAGCCTTATTTCAAAATAAGAAGCAAAAGTAATGTACACCATTCCAATTTTTAAGGAAAGGAATTTTCTATTATGGCTAAAAAACCCGTATGTCTTATGATTCTTGACGGATACGGCATTGCGCCCGCATCCGACAAAAACGCAATTTCAATTGCAAAAACTCCTGTTATGGACAAGTTCCTTAGCGAGTGCCCCAAAACAGAGCTTGATGCTTCAGGCATGGACGTTGGTCTGCCCGAAGGTCAGATGGGTAACTCCGAGGTTGGTCACACCAACATCGGTGCCGGCAGAATTGTTTACCAGGAGCTTACCAGAATAACCAAATCCATCACCGACGGTGATTTTTATGAAAACGAAGCTCTTTGTGCCGCAATGGATAACTGCGTTAAAAACGGCTCAAAGCTTCACGTTGCCGGTCTTCTTTCAGACGGCGGCGTTCATAGCCACAACACTCACCTTTACGCACTTCTTGACATGGCGAAGAAAAAAGGTCTCACAAAAGTTTACGTTCACGCAATTTTAGACGGCCGTGACGTGCCTCCGAACTCAGGTCTCGGTTTTGTAAACGACCTTGAATCGGAAATTGCAAAAATCGGCACAGGCAAAATTGCAACAGTTATGGGCCGTTTTTATGCAATGGATCGTGACAACCGCTGGGAACGTGTTTCAAAAGCCTACGATGCAATGACTCTCGGCAAAGGCGAAGTGGCAGAAACTGCCGCAAAAGCCGTTGAAGAGTCTTATGCAAAAGAAGTTTACGACGAGTTTGTTGTGCCGGCTGTTATCGAAAAAGATGCAACCATCGACAGCGGTGACAGCGTTATTTTCTTCAACTTCCGTCCTGACCGTGCACGTGAAATCACACGTACATTTGTGGACAAAGAATTTACCGGCTTCGCCCGTGAAAAAGCAGTGGATGTTTTCTATGTATGCATGACTCAGTACGATGCAACAATGCCGAACGTTGAAGTAGCTTTCAAACCCGAAAAAATCACAAACACTCTTGGCGAAATTGTCAGTGCAAACGGCTTAAATCAGCTCCGTATTGCTGAAACAGAAAAATACGCACACGTTACATTCTTCTTTAACGGCGGCGTTGAGGCTGTTTCAGAGGGCGAAGACCGTGAGCTTATTGCTTCTCCCAAGGTTGCAACTTACGACCTTAAACCCGAAATGAGTGCTTACGAGGTTGCCGACAAAGCAGTAGAATGCATCGAAAAAGATAAATATGATGTTATCATTTTAAATTTTGCAAACTGCGACATGGTCGGTCACACAGGCTTTATGGATGCGGCTGTTAAAGCTGTTGAAGCTGTTGATGAATGTGTTGGCAAAGTTGTGGGTAAAATACTTGAAAAGGGCGGCAAGGTGTTTATCACCGCAGACCACGGCAATGCCGACTGCATGGTTGATACCGACGGCGGACCGTTTACTGCACATACAACAAACAAAGTTCCGTTTGTTGCGGTGGGAATGGACGTTAAAATGAAAGAGTCGGGCAGACTGGCTGATATTGCACCTACAATGCTGACCGTTTTAGGCATTGAAAAACCTGCGCAGATGACAGGCGAAAGCTTAATCATCGGTTAATCAGCTTTGTTTTGACATTTTAATCCAGGGGACCTCTAAAAATTCAGCGCACGAATATTGACGGATAATTGTTCCGCCATTCGTCACAAAATTTTTTCGCATAGGACACTATTGCGTGCAAAATTTTGTATAGACTGACGAAAAATTCTCTCGTCACTCTCCACACGCTGAATATTTAGAGGACCCCTTTAATAACCACGAGGTTTTCTTTGCCGAAAATATTAATTTCAGGGAAAGGAAACCTCATTTTTTATGAAAAATTACGATGAAATTGCAGAAGTAACAGCCCGTGAAATTCTTGATTCACGGGGAAACCCCACCGTCCAGGCGCGTGTTGTAACTTACGGCGGATGTGTGGGGGTGGCATCAGTACCGTCGGGAGCGTCAACCGGCGCATTTGAAGCAACCGAGCTTCGTGACGGGGGAGAAAGATACCTCGGCGGCGGTGTTTTAAACGCTGTTCAGAACGTAAACACCGAAATCAAAGAATCGCTTATTGGCACAAACGTGTGCTGTCAGCGGCTCATTGACCGTAAAATGATTGAAATTGACGGCACAGAAAACAAATCGCGGCTTGGAGCAAACGCAATACTGGCGGTGTCCCTTGCGGCGGCAAAAGCGGCGGCGTGTTGCCTTAATCTGCCGCTTTACCGGTATATCGGCGGTGCAAACGCCCATACTTTGCCGGTGCCCATGATGAACATTATAAACGGCGGCAAGCACGCCGACAACTCCGTAACCTGTCAGGAGTTTATGATTATGCCTGTGGGTGCAGAAAGCTTTACGGTGGCACTTGAGCAGTGTGCAACTGTTTTTCACACTCTGAAAAAGGTGTTGAAAAACAAAAATTTGTCAACAGCTGTTGGCGATGAGGGCGGTTTTGCACCAAATCTTGACAGCGATGAGCAGGCTATCGAGCTGATTTTACAGGCAGTTGAAAAAGCCGGATTTACACCGGGAAGCGATTTTTGTATTGCCCTTGACCCGGCTTCCACAGAAATGTTTGAAGCGGCAAAAAATAAAGGCGAGACAGGCAGTTATTATTTCTGGAAAACCGATAAACTGCTGTCGCCGGACGGTATGATTGAAATGTGGAAAAGCTGGTGCGAAAAATATCCTATAATTTCTATTGAAGACGCTATGGCAGAAGAAGACTGGGACGGCTGGAGCAGGCTTACAAAAGAGCTTTGCGGCAAGGTGCAGCTTGTGGGTGATGACTTGTTTGTAACAAACTCAACACGTCTTGAAAAGGGCATAAACTTAGGCGTGGCAAACTCAATTTTAGTAAAAGTTAACCAGATTGGCACGCTCACGGAGGCACTTGAAGCCGTCCAAAAAGCAAACAGGGCAGGATATACCGCCGTAACGTCTCACCGCAGCGGCGAAACAGAAGATACCACCATTGCGGATATTGCCGTGGCAACAAACGCCGGACAGATTAAAACCGGAGCGCCCTCACGAAGCGACCGTGTGGCAAAATATAACAGACTTCTTGAAATTGAACTGGAGCTTGGTTCGTCAGCGATTTATCCCGGCAGAAATGCTTGGTTTAATTTGAAATAAGATAAAAAAGGCACCACACAAATTTGTACAATTCCGTAGGGGCGGATATCATCCGCCCGTTTAAAAAGCCGTGTGCGACCGAGCCACAGCGGGACAGGTGGCAACCGAAGGTTGACGGATGAGGGGATTTCACGATAGTGAAATGATTTAAAAATCAAAAAATGTACAATCCCGTAGGGAACGGTTCGTAACCGTTCCGATTATTATAAATTTGTACAATCATGATAATTACCGGGCGACCACACAGGGTCGCCCCTACGGGATTATCCCGACCTTGTAGGGACCGCCTCCCGGACGGTCCGTAAATCGGGCGGATGATATCCGCCCCTACGGTTTGTACAATCCCTTGCCTCCCTCTGACGAGGGAGGTGTCGAACGCCAGTGAGACGGAGGGAGAGAAATGTAGGGGTCGATGCCCACATCGACCCGAAATATCGGGCGGAGCAAAGCCACCGCCCCGACAACCCCATATTTCACAACCCAAATTACTATCAACAAAAACGGAGAAAAAATGGATTTTGAACGATTTATAAACGATTTTAACAAAGGCGACAAATTCGGCGTAAAAAACAAAATACGCCTGGTGTCTTTATTCCGTGGCAGCTCTCATGTTGAAATGGACGCCGACGAATCGGATTTCAATTACATGGGCTCGCTTCACGGTGGAGCAATTTTTTTAATTTCCGATATTGCGGCAGGCACGGCTGTTGCTTCTTATGGCGAAAACTGTGTGACACTAAGCTCGGCAATAAACTTTGTCCGCCCGGCAAAGGCAGGCAGAATTTACGCCAAAGCAACCGTTGAACGCAAGGGCAAAACTGTGTCTGTGTGCACAGTACATGTGTTCAACGAGGACGGCAAAATCATAAGCATGTCAACGTTTACCATGTTTAGAAATGAGAAATAGTTGAATATAAAAAATGCTGCAGCAAAACGATTTCATTTTGCTGCAGCTTTCCGTTTATATAAAAATTGTGTATCTGTAATCTTTGTGCTCAATTTTATCGCTTGCCGAAGCAAAATCGCACATTGGCAATGTTTCGGATGTGCCGTCGGGGTACGTAAAGGTCACGTCATATTCGCAAAGTGCATGATTGCTGTTTTTTGCGGTTGCGGTGCAGATTGCATTTTTGCCAAAAACTGTTTTTCTGTCAATAATTTCCTCTTTTGTGCTTTCTAAATCTCTTGATAAAGCAAGAAGAACCGCACCTACGCATAAAGTAGCTTTATTTTCTGTAATAATAACGTCTCTTGCAGTATCGGAAGGAGAAAAATAGCGACACTCCATATACGGCGTTGTAGGATAAACCATTAGATTATACGGTTTTTCACAAAGCTGCGGACGGTTATCAAAACAAAGGTCAATCTCTGTTTTTCCCGATGTAATGCCGGTTTCAAAATATTTTCCGTTTTCGGGATAAAAACTGCTTCCGTTTATTTTAATTTCCGTCTTTTTGCTCCAGCTTGGAACGCGAATCATCAATTTTTTATTGGCTAAAATTTCCGCATCAATTTCAATGCGTGCAGTGCAACGTTCCAAATATCCGCCGCCTATTTGCACTTTAACCGTTTCTTTTTCTGTGGGATGAAGCGTCACGGTTGCATCGCTGAAAAAGTTAAGATATACGGTGTTTTCGTCAGATGTGGCAATATACTGTGCAAAGTTTATAAACGCCCGCGGCATATTATTTGTACAGCAATGATTATATTCGCATCCAATCTGCTTTTCAAACATATGCCCGTCAACACCGCGAACACCTCTTGCACCTGTGGTTCCGTCTTCGGCAACGCCTGCCAGAAACGGATTGTAAAAAGCCTTTTCGGCATAATCAAGATATTTTGTTTCGCCCGTCATGCGGTGCAGTTCGGTAAGCAACCGTATAAAATGTATAACATCGCACAGCTCGGTTATGCTGTTTTGATGCTTTGATGCTTTGAGAAACAAATCATTAAAGCCAACGCTAAAAAGCGTGTTATATTCATATTTTATAATTAATTCAAAAAAGTTTTTTGCAGCATCAAGATATTTTTGTGTGCCTGTTACACGATAAAGCTCTAAAATTCCGTCAAAGCACGAAATCATTTCATAAACCTTGTAGGACAGTTCGGGATACAAAGTTTTTGGGTCAAACACCGGCTCGCCCTCTTTTGTATAAGGATTATATTTAGATTTTGGTATAATATCGGCGGTTTTGTCGTTCCATAAATGCACCGGAAGCATATTAAGACTGTTTTTAATTATTTTTACACAGCAGGTTTCGTCATCTTCCCACTGATTTGCAATTTCGAGTGCAAAATCGAGGTATTTTTTGTTACCGGTAATTTCATAAAGCAAAACCATAGGCTTCATAATTGAACCCGAGGGTAATCCGAAAAACGTACCTGTTTCGCATATTTTTGCACCCATTTCATCAAGCATATCAATAAGCTGATTGGCAGTTTTTACAGTAGCATCCAAAACAGCTTTGTCGCCCGAAATTTCATAAACCTCAATCAACGCCCATATGGTATATTTGCGGCACCATATGTTCCACGTCCAGTCGCAATCCCAATCAAAACCGGTGATTTCGCGTGCAATTTTGGGGTTAACTCTAAAAATTTGTTTTTCGTCCCTATATGTACCCAAATACCCATCTTCACGCTGATATGACAAAATTTTATGCGTGCTTTTTAAAATAAACTCTTTTAATTTTTCGTCCTGAGTGTACTGAAAAATACGGCACGCACCAAGCGTCAGTTTTCCCCAAAATTCGCCCTGCCACAAACCAACAGGTGCATTTTCGCCATCACAAGCGGCAAAAAAAGCATCTTCCGCTTCTTTAAAAACAAGATTTTGGGCACTGTCCGAAACAGCACGCTCGCAAATTACTTTTTTGAACTTTTCTTCTATTTTTCCGCAAAAATGGGCGTCCTTTGCCGGCGGGATATTCACGGTTGGATAAGCCTTATACATCGTCACATTCCCCCTGTTTGTAAAAATTGTTACCCATATTATATCAAAAATCCGCAAAAAAATAAAGTGCATATTTTTACAGAAAAAAGTATTTGTTTTTTACTTCTAAAATAAAAAACCACCATCAAATATGCAATTGACCAATAATTTGTGATTTTTTTTACCTTTTTTATATTCTTTTTTTGCTCTTTCCGACTTTTTAGCCTTTTTCTATTGCCAAACCTTATGTTTTTTGTTATAATTAGAATAGCAAGATTTTCAATATTTTAAGCAACGGGGGCAATTTACTTTTTGCTTCTTATAATATATAATAAAACCGGAGGGATTATATTGGTTACAGTAATAGGAGCCGGTCTTGCCGGCAGTGAAGCCGCGTGGCAGCTTGCACAGCGTGGCATTGATGTCACTTTATACGAAATGAAACCCCAAAAATATACACCGGCACACAAATCACAAAACTTTGCAGAGCTTGTGTGCAGTAACTCGCTTCGGTCAGACAGGCTTGAAAACGCCGTAGGTCTTTTAAAAGAGGAGCTTCGTCTGCTGGGCAGTCTTATTATGGAATGTGCAGATTTCGCCCGTGTGCCTGCGGGGGGTGCTTTGGCTGTTGACCGTGATATTTTTTCCGGCGGCGTTACGGAAAAGATAAAAAATCACCCCAAAATAACTGTAGTTTCAGAGGAAATTACAAAAATTCCGGAGGGCGACGTAATTATCGCCACAGGTCCGCTTACCTCGGACGGTCTTTTTGAAGAAATAAAAAAACTTACAGAAACCGAAAACCTTTATTTTTACGATGCAGCAGCACCGATTGTAGAAATTTCGGGCATTGATTTTGACAGTGCTTTCCGTGCGTCACGGTACGGCAAAGGCGACGACGATTATATCAACTGCCCCATGACAAAAGAAGAGTATCAGAATTTTTATAACGAGCTGATAAACGCCGAATGTACTGAGATAAAATCTGTTGATAAAGAGGTTGTTTTTGAGGGCTGTATGCCTGTTGAAACAATGGCAAAACGCGGAGAAGAAACTCTGCTTTTCGGGCCTCTTAAACCTGTGGGTCTTGCTGACCCGAAAACCGGCAAAGAAGCCTATGCCGTGGTTCAGCTCCGCCAGGACAACCGTGAGGGCACTCTTTTTAATCTTGTGGGATTCCAGACTCATCTTAAATGGGGTGAGCAAAAGAGAGTGTTTTCAATGATTCCGGCACTTAAAAATGCAGAATTTGTCCGTTACGGCGTTATGCACCGCAACACATTTATAAACTCGCCGCTTCTTCTTGATAACTGCTATAATTTTAAGAAAAATACAAATATTTATTTTGCCGGACAGATGACCGGCGTTGAAGGATATATTGAATCCACCTCATCGGGATATGTTGCAGGCGTTGCACTTGCAAACAAACTGCGTGGAAAGGAAGCTCCGCAGTTCCCGAAAACAACGGCAATCGGAGCACTGGCAAACTATGTGAGTGATTCAAGTCTCGGCAAATTCCAGCCAATGAACGTAAATTTCGGCATAATGTCACCTCTTGGCATGAAAATCCGCAAAAAAGCCGAGAAAAATCTTGCAATTGCAAGCCGTGCCCTTGAAGAAATCAAAAGCATTATTGCATCAGGCATTATTGAATAACGGATTTGTATCCTCCCAAGCCTCTCCTGTGTAAGGAGCGCGAAGCTCGCACGGTAGTGAATGACAATTCGGGGAATTGTCAGAGCCGTGCGCGGGCGAACCGCAGTGAGCCGGCACGGCTTATGCCGTGACGGAGAGGTTGTAAATCGGCGTGTCGAGTCGCCACGCCCTACGGGGTTGTACCGATCAAAGCCTCCCTCTGACGAGGCAAGAAAATATACAGTTCCATAATCAATACAACAATTAAATAAGGGAGACAACTACCATGGATTTTATGACAGAAAAATTTATGCTTCATTCCAAAACAGCCGAAAAACTGTTTTTCGATTACGCAAAGGACATGCCAATCTGCGACTATCATTGTCATCTTATTCCGTCGCAGGTTGCAGAAAACAAGCACTTTGACAACCTTGCACAGCTTTGGCTGTCGGGCGACCATTACAAATGGCGCGCAATGCGAAGCTGTGGCATTGACGAAGCAAAAATCACCGGTGCACCGGACGATTACGACAAATATCTGCTCTGGGCGTCGGCTATGCCTTATCTTATAGGCAATCCCCTTTATCATTGGACACACCTTGAGCTTCAGCGATTTTTCGGCATAACAAAACCTCTTTGTCCCGAAAACGCAAAATATATCTGGGACTGTGCCAACGAGCAGATTGCCGACAAGGATTTTAACGTTGAAAACATTTTCAAAAAATTCGGCGTTAAGTTTGTTGGAACAACCGATTCCCCGGCGGACAGTCTTGAGCATCACATAAAATACGCTGCAAAAGGCGGCGATACCATTATGGCACCGTCTTTCAGACCCGACCCGGTTTACAACATCCATCTGCCGGCGTTTAAAGGTGCTGTAAGCGACCTTGCAAAAGCTGCAAACAGTGAAATCAGCGACCTTGCAGGGCTTATTTCTGCTCTTGAAAGCCGTATGGATTTCTTTGGCAAAAACGGTTGCCGTATTTCTGACCACGGCATTGAATATCCTCCGTATATCCCCTGCACAGATGCAGAGGCAGACACCATTTTCAAAAAAGCACTTGCCGGCGAAGAGATTGCAAAAACCGAAACCGAAAAATATCAGACATATATGATGATTTTCTTTGGTGAGCAGTACGCAAAACGTGGCTGGGTAATGCAGCTTCACATGAACGCAATCCGCAACAACAACACCGCAATGTTTGAAAAACTTGGTGCAGACACCGGATTTGACAGCATTCACGATTTGCCTATTGCATACAACCTGTCACATCTTTTAAACGATATAAACAGCCGCATACCGTTGCCGAAAACAATTCTTTATTCGCTTAATCCCAAGGATAACTACGTTATCGGCACAATGCTGGGCAACTTCCAGTCATCAGGTGCAAAATCAAAAATTCAGTTCGGCTCCGGCTGGTGGTTCAACGACCAGCGTGACGGCATGGTAGAGCAGATGAAATCTCTTGCAAACCTTGGCGTTCTTTCCTATTTTGTTGGTATGCTCACAGATTCAAGAAGCTTTCTGTCTTATCCCAGACATGAGTATTTCCGCCGCATTTTGTGTAATCTTATCGGTGGCTGGGTTGAAGCCGGCGAATATCCCAACGATGAAAAAATGCTTGGCGAAATTATTCAGCGTATCTGCTATAATAACGCAAAAGAGTATTTTAATATATAATTAACCGGGCAATTGGACAATACAACCCTTACAACTAAACCACAATAAATATTACATATAAGGAGAAATTTTTATGAAAATTACTTTTCGATGGTACGGACCCGACGACCCTGTAACCCTTGAAAAAATCAGACAAATTCCATGCGTTTCCGACATAACAACGGCTGTATACAAGCCGGTTGGCACTGTATGGGAAGCCGGCGAAATTGAAGCAATCAAAAACGATTGTAATTCTCATGGGCTGACCATGGAGGTTATTGAGTCCATCCCTGTTCACGAGGACATCAAGCTCGGCAGAGGAAAATATAAAGAATACATCGAAGTATTCAAAGAAAACATCCGCAAGGTTGCAAAAATGGGCGTTAAATGCGTGTGCTACAACTTTATGCCTGTTTTTGACTGGACACGTTCAAACCTTGAATGGTTAAACGAAGACGGGTCAACATCACTTGTGTACCACAAATCGGACGTTGACAAAATGGATCCCACAAAGCTGACACTTCCCGGCTGGGATTCTTCATATTCTCCCGACGAGGTTTCTGATTTGATTAAAGCATATCAGGAAATCGGTGAAGAAGGTCTTTGGAAAAATCTTGAATATTTTATAAAGGAAATTATGCCTGTTGCCGTAGAATGTGATGTTAACATGGCAATTCATCCGGACGACCCGCCCTGGCCTATTTTCGGTATTCCGAGAATAATCACCAACGAAGCCAACATCGACAGATTTTTAAGCCTTTACGATGATGTGCATCACGGGCTGACACTTTGCAGCGGCTCTCTTGGCTGTGCAAAATTCAACGATTATGTTGCAATGGTTAAAAAATACGGTAGCATGGGCAGAATTCATTTTGCGCACGTTCGTAACATTAAAATTCTGGAAGACGGTTCTTTTGAAGAAAGCGGACATTTTTCACCATGCGGTTCACTTGATGTTTATGAAATTTTAAAAGCATATCATGACTGCGGCTTTAAAGGGTATCTGCGTCCCGACCACGGCAGAATGATTTGGGGCGAAACCGGCAAACCGGGTTACGGTCTTTATGACAGAGCTTTGGGTGCTATGTATATGGCAGGAATCTGGGAAGCACTTTGCAAAGAGGATTAATCTCAAAAAGTCACATAAATTTGAAAAGGCAGTGGTAAAATGGAAAGAAAACTTATTATAAACTGTGTGGGCGATTCCGTAACAGAAGGTATGCGTATGAACGGTCATCACACAGCAGAATACGGTAAAGCAACCTATCCGGCACGTCTTTATACCATTTTAAAAGACAACGGCTATGACGTGGAGGTTAACAACTACGGTCACGGTGGAGAATGTTACCCCGAAATCACCGCCCGTATAGGCGGCGTTGCAACGGTTTTAACCGAGGATTTAACCGTTTCGGAATACGGTCTTGTAAGCCTTGGCAGACGTGACCGCAAAGACGGCAAAAACTTAAACACAAAGCTGAAGCTGTGCTATGCGGACGAATCAGGCGAGGATATGTGCGTTTATTTTACACAGATGTCTCACGACACAAATCCGGTTACAATTGACGGCGTTAAGTACATAATGTCTGTTGTTGACGATAATGAAAATCTTATTCAGAAGATGATGCCCGACGGCAAAGATACCGTAATTCCGGCAGGAAGTCTGCTGTTTACGGCAAACAAACGCACTCCCGATGTTAATGTTTTTTACGGTGGCATAAATGACGGCGAAAGCTTCACACTAAAAAAATTTGTTGACTTGACGAAGAAAAACGGCGAAGTAAACGGCGGAAAATATATTGTTATGGGCAGCACCCACGCAATTTTTGAAAAATGGGCAGATGTACCCGGCGAAACAAAAGAAGAAAAATATAAAAATTATCGCAGAGCCTGCGTGGAAAATTTCGGTATGCATTTTATTGATTTGTATGATGAATTTTCACGAAAAGGGCTTGATATAGCTCTTGAGGGCGGTTATTTCAAAGACAAAACCGATGAGCAGAAAGCATCAATGCGAGAAAAACTTAAAAAGCATATAATTCCGGCAGAATTTGTGTATAACAAAACTGACGAAAACGATGTTCACCTTTCTGAAGAAGGCTATCACGTTATTGCAACATTGATTTTTGAAAGAATGAAGCTTTTGGGATATCTTAGGTAAAAACCGGCAAAATGCTTTTATCGGCACCAAATAAAAGGAGAGTTGTTATGAACCTGATAAAAAACGGTGCGGCGCGTATTCAAAATCTTATCGACAACGCAAAAGCAGACGGCACAAATTGCGTAACCGTTACCAGCAATTATGAAATTGAAAAAACCGTGCTTATTCCGTCAGGTTTTTGCCTTGTTCTTGAAAACTGTTATCTGCGTATGGCAGAGGGCACCTTTTGCAATATGTTTACCAACGAAAACTGCCGCAAAAATAACAATATAACCGACAAAAACATTATCATTGAAGGCAGAGGCCGTGTTGTTCTTGACGGCGGCGAGTACAACGGACTTTCGGAAAAAAACAGCTTCAAGGACGGTAATCCGCACATCTGTGTAAACAATGTTATTCTTTTTACAAACGTTGACGGATTCTGCATTAAAAACATACACATCCGCAATCAACGCTGGTGGGCAATGAATTTTATTTTCTGTTGCAACGGCAAAATAAGTGACATTGATTTTCTGGCAGACTACACACGCATTGACGAAAACGGCAACCGTGTTGAGGGGCTTACCAAAGACGATTACCCGGGAACACACATCAAAAATGCCGACGGTATTGACCTTCGCTGTGGCTGTCACGATATAATAATCGAAAACATCACCGGATTTTGTGAGGACGACAGCGTTGCACTTACCGGTCTGGACGGAGATATGGAAAACTTTTTTGCACCGCAAAATGCAGTTAAAGATATTTACAACGTAATAATCCGCAACATTATGACCTCGTCGTTCTGCTCAAACGTGCGGCTGCTCAACCAAGGCGGCATAAAGCTGTATAACGTGCTGGTTGACGGCGTTTTTGACACATCAAAGGACAGCAGATATATGGACAAAGGTTGGTTTGGCGTGCGTCTTGGTGATACGCATCTTTACGGCGAGCGTCATTCCACCGAGGACGAAACCTTTAACATAACCGTTAAAAACGTTTATTCACGCGGCGTAGCGGCATTTTATCTTGCCGGAGCAATGAAAAACTGTCATTTTGAAAACATAAACATTTTTGAAGACGGTGAGCAGCTTGTGATAAACAGATCCACATCGGATACAGAAAAATTTTTTAAATAATTATAAAAGGACTGATTAAAATGAAATTACCTTTCAACATTGACCTTTCGGGCAAAACAGCCGTTGTAACAGGCGGCGGTGGAGTGCTGTGCTCCATGTTTGCAAAAGCACTTGCAAAAAGCGGTGCAAAGGTTGCAATTCTTGACCTTAACAAAGCGGCAGCAGACGCTGTAGCAGCAGAAATCACCGCTGACGGCGGCGTTGCAAAGGGTTACGAAACAAACGTGCTTAAAAAAGAGTCTATTGAAGCCACTCGCAGTGCAAGTGTTGCTGATTTTGGCCCTTGCGATATTCTTATTAACGGTGCAGGCGGCAACAACGCCAGAGCAAACACCACAAACGACTATTTTGACAAAGCCGACCTGGCAAAAGAAGATGTCAAAACATTTTTTGACCTTGACCCCGACGGTGTTGAATTTGTGTTCAATTTAAACTTTTTGGGCACACTTCTTCCAACGCAGGTTTTTGCCATTGACATGGTTGACAAAGCTGATGCGGTTATTATCAACGTATCGTCAATGAACTCTTTTACGCCTCTTACAAGAATTCCGGCGTACAGCGGTGCAAAAGCGGCAATTTCAAACTTTACACAGTGGCTTGCGGTGCATTTTTCAAAAACAAATATCCGTGTAAACGCCATTGCTCCCGGATTTTTCCTTACAAACCAGAACAGAGGACTGCTTATTGACGAAAACGGCAACTACACAGCACGTTCTCAAAAAATTCTGTCGCAGACTCCCATGGACAGATTCGGTGCTCCCGAAGAATTGCTCGGCACGTTACTGTTCCTCATTTCAAAAGAAGCATCAGGCTTTGTAAACGGCACAGTTATCCCTGTTGACGGCGGATTTTCAGCTTACAGCGGAGTTTGATTAAATGCAAAATGCAAAATGCAAAGTGCAGAATTAGGGATTGAGGAAAATGAGATATTATATTTTTGATTTTGATGGTACGTTGGCGGATTCTATGCCGTATTGGGCAGAAAAAACGCTGGGAATTTTGAAACGTCGCGGCATCAAATATCCGTCAGACACACTAAAAAAAATCGTAACGCTTGGTGATGCGGGTACAGTAAAATATTTTATCGAAACCTTTGGTATTACCGACAGCGAGCAAACCCTTTTTGACGAAATGGATGCATACGCCCTTGACAAATACAGTAATGTGATACAGCTAAAACCTTACGTCAGCGAGTATCTGAAACGCAAAAAGAAAGAGGGCGCGGTTTTGTGTGTGCTGACGGCAAGCCCCCATAAAATGCTTGACCCGTGCCTTAAAAACAACGGTGTTTTTGATTTGTTTGACCATGTGTGGACCTGCGAGGATTTGGGATTTAAAAAAGATAATCCCGAAATTTATAAAAAAGCGGCGGATATCCTCGGTAGCGACATAAGTGAAATTGCGTTTTTTGACGACAGCATTGTTGCTGTTAAAACAGCAAAAGCCGCCGGGCTTTATACAGTTGGCGTGGCAGACGATTTGGCATCGGATTTTAAGGACGAAATTATAAAAACCGCCGATAAGTTTGTCGAAACCTTTGACGAGCTTGATTAAATTAAATATTTAAACAGCAAAACCAGTATGTTGTATTGGTTTTGCTGTTTTTTGTGGTTTGATGTGAGCCCCTGTGTGGAACGAGCTGTGAACGCTCCGGTTTACAATCCCTCCGGCTCTTAAAATGTGGATGATACAGAAACCCCGTGATAAAACATTGCGTTTTATCACGGGGTTTATCCGAATTACATTTTTTCAAAATACAAAAGCGTGTCAAGGGGTGCGTCAAATTCAAGAGTTTTGCCGCCGGGAATTTCTTTGCCGAAAAGGCTCCATTTGCCCTCGGGAAGTTTTACATTCCGGCTTGTTTTTCCTTTTTCAAGCACCGGTGCAACAAGAATTTTGTCCCCCAGCATAAACTGGTCGTCAATCTTTTCAAATCCCTCTTTAGGGAACTCGTACGCCATATGTCTCATAATCGGCTCACCTGTTTGTGAAGCGTGACGTGCCAGCGAAACAATATATTCGCCGTATTTCTTGTGCAATGCACCCATTTTTTTGACAATTTCAAAATTCTCCAGTGAAAGCACACGCCAGGGCGCAAGAGAAAACTGCATCATGGGGCAAAGAGCGTTTGCCTGCACCCAGCGCACATAAAGCTCCTGGTCAAAGCAGGTGTCAAACAGCTCATTAAGCGCACCGCCGCCTACCATGTCGGGGCAATGGTAAAAATGCCCGATAAGACCTTGCGTAATCGAATGGGGAATAAGGCAATTAAGCCCGAATCCGTCCCAGGTGTGGGTTTTGTCCTGCAAACGGAACACAATCGGCTCGCCGCCGCAGTTGTAACCTGCACGAAACTCATGGAATCTGTATTTATATCCCAGGCTGTTAAAAATCTTTGTATGCTCGGCACAGTTCACCGGGTTTGCCATAAGGTCGTGACTGTCGTAAAAATACATATCTCCGGCATCAAGTTTAAATCCGTCAATGCCGTATTTTTCCATAAGTCCGTCCAAAGTGTCGGTGTACCATTTAAGGGCATCGGGGTTTGTTAAATCCAGCACCGGGTCAGAACCTGACCACCATGCACGGTAAGCAATTTTGCCGTCCTGCTGTTTTAAAAGATACCCTTTTTCTTTCAGAATTTCAAAGGATTTTGCTGTATCGCGCACTATCGGTACGGTCCACAGCATCACTTTAAAGCCCAGTTCGTGAAGCTCGTCAACCATGGCTTTGGGATTGGGAAATGTCTCTTGGTTAAACTCCCAGTCACCCAAAGTCTGATGCCAGCTTGCGTCAATCATCAGAATACCCGTAGACATGCCTGTTTCAACAATTTTGTGTGCATAATCAAGAATTTTTTCCTGAGTCTGATTTGAGCCAAATTCAATCCAGGTGTTATATTGCGGAACGTTCAAAAACAGCTCGTCAGGAATTTCGCCCAGCTTATAGTGGTCTTTTGCAATGGCAAGACAAGCACTTTTTAAATTGTCGCCCTCCGACTGCACAAGCACGATTTTGCTTTCGCCGTAGGCACGTGCTTCATTTCCCCAGAAGCTGATTTTAAAGGGTTTTTCGCTCCACAGGTACCGCCCTTTTGACGATACAAAAACAGGGGCGCATTGGTCGAGACTGTCACGGAATTTATAAATATCAATGTCGTCGCCTTTTTCGGCGCTGTAAGGTGCGTCAATGCCTTTGTTGACAACGCCGCCCCACCAATATTCGTTTTCAAGAAGATTAAAATACATAAAGACTTCTCCTTTACATTTGTTTGATTATATTATAAAATCAGAAAAAACAAAAGTCCATGTAATTATGTTGTATTTTAAAAATATGTGTTTATGTTGTTTTTGTAGCAGTATGGTACGATGCTCAATCGTACCGCATCTGATATAACGGGCAGAGCATAGCCCTGCCCCTACGGGATTACACAAATTTAAGGCGGTCGTAGGGGCGACCCTGTGTGGTCGCCCGTTTAAGAACCGAAGAGGTTATACAACGGCGTGCCGAGTCGACACGCCCTACGGGAGTTGTATCATCCCAAGCCTCTCCTGTGCAAGGAGCGCGAAGCTCGCACGGTAGTGAATGACAATTCGGGGAATTGTCAGAGCCGTGCGCGGGCGAACCGCAGTGAGCCGGCACGGCGTATGCCGTGACGGAGAGGTTGTAATCCGGCGTGCCGGGTCGCATAAGCCCTACGGGGTATCACATCAAACCACAAAAAACAGCAAAATCAATACGATATACTGATTTTGCTGCTTAAATATTCAGATTTAGTCAAGAACGCCTATTTTTCCGCAAACGTCTTTTAAAAGTTTATATTCAATAGAATCAATAAGTGCCTGGCGTGATGCCTCAATAACGTCGGAAGAAACTCCCACGGTTATCCAGGAATCCTCACCGTCCGAGGTTTCTATAAGTACCCTTGTTGTTGCACGTGTTGCCGATTCGCTGTCAAGCACACGAACCTTATAGTCAATAAGCCGCATATCGTCCAGCGACGGAAAAAACACGTCCAGTGCCTTACGCAATGCGATGTCGATTGCGTGCACAGGTCCGCTGTCCGAATCAGCGGCGGTGATTTCTTCACGGTCGCCAACCACCACCTTAACGATTGCCGAGGCACTTCCCTCTTCTTTATGCATACCCTCTTCAAGCATAACCTTGAATTTTGTCACGCTGAAAAACGGTTTGTAAATGCCAAGCGCCTTGCGGATAACCAAATCAAGCGAGGCGTGTGCCGCTTCAAACTGATAGCCGTCCGCTTCAAGCTCTTTAAGCCGTGAAAGCACTTTTTTAACCTGCTCGGAGGTTTTGTCAATGCCCGGCACAATTTTTGAAATAAAAGGTAAAACCGCGCTTTTTCCCGCCATTTCGGAAAGCAGAATATTGCGCTCGTTACCCACAAGCTCCGGGTTAATATGTTCAAAGGATTCGGGATTTTTAAGCACCGCATCAATGTGCATTCCTGCCTTGTGAGAAAATGCACCCTTGCTGACATAAGGCATTCCCGAAACAGAAATATTTGAAATATCTGCAACGCTACGTGAAATTTCAGTAAGAAGAGACAGATTTTCTTTTGGAATAAGCGTGTAACCGTCTTTAAGCTGTAGGTTTGCAATTATTGTCGAAAGATTTGCATTGCCGCATCGCTCGCCTATGCCGTTAAGTGTGCCCTGAACATGGGTTGCCCCTGCCTGCACGGAAATTACGCTGACCGCAACCGCCATGCCCGAATCGTTGTGGGCATGAATACCTGTCGGCACTTCAAGCTGCGTGGAAACCTCTTTGACAATTGTGTAAAATTCCAGCGGAAAACCGCCGCCGTTTGTGTCGCAGAGGCACACACAGGAGGCACCTGCTTTTTGTGCAGTTTTGAGCACATCTATTGCATACTGTTTGTTGTCACGGTAACCGTCAAAAAAGTGTTCTGCATCAAAAATAACCTCAATACCGTTTTGCACAAGATAATTTATGCTGTCAAAAATCATAGCAAGATTTTCCTGTGCCGTGGTGGACAGCACCTGCTTAACATGAAGGAGCCACGCCTTGCCGAAAATCGAAACGGTCTTTGCACCCGAATCAATCAGTGCCTGCAAATTGGCATCCTCCGCTGCGTTGGTGTTTGCGTGCCGTGTGCTTCCAAAAGCAACCAGCTTTGAATTTTTAAGCGGATTTTTCTTCATCCTCTCAAAAAATTCACGGTCAGTTTTATTGGAAAAGGGGTTGCCTGCTTCAATATAATCAACACCAAGACGGTCAAGATATTTTGCAATTTTCATTTTATCCTCTACGGTGAACGCAATTTTTTGAGACTGCATTCCGTCACGCAGAGTTGTGTCAAGAGTATAAACCTTTTTCATGGTCTGCTCCTTTTAACAAATATATTATGTTATTTTTCAATTTTGCCACCGCCGACTTTTTCGCCGTCGCTGTCGGTAAACGACACTTCAATCTCATCTTTTTTAAATTCAATGCCTGCACCTTTAAAATAATAGCAGGTTTCTTCTTTAAATTCGGGACGTGAGCCCACAACAATCGTACAAGGCTGACCGTAAACGTCCTTTTCGCATCCCGGCTCGTTGATTTCACAGGTGTGAGTGTGTCCGCAAATCATAAGGTCAGGCTTGATGTTGTCCTTAATCAGCTTTGCCCAGCTTCGGTACATTTCTTCTTCAATATTGAAAATATCCTCTTCAAATCGCTGTGTGAACGGCACGTGGCACACAATTATACGGTGTTTCACGCCCTCTGCCATGTAATGCTTTTCGGCATTTGCAATAATATCTTCCATATACCGTGTTTCACGTTTGCGAAAATCGTGACAGCATATTGTGCCACCGTATTCGGGTCCGCCGTCTTCCTTGTCCTCACCGCAGTCAACAACAAGTCCCCACAAACTGCCAAGACGGAACGAAAAATACGAAGTTCCGTTTTGAGTGGGTGTATGGTCGGCAATGTTTTCGGCAAAAATACCCCTGGTGTCGTGGTTTCCCCGTGAAAACACAGTAGGCTTTTCACCGTTTGTGATAAGTGCGGCAATTTCATAAATATTGTCAAAATATTCAATTTTTCCGCTATGATTGGGAACGTCCCCGTTTAAAATCAAAAAGTCAATGGTTTTGCCAAGATTTTCAAAGGTTTTTGCGGATTTTACGGGACAATCAACAGCGTTATGCGCATCGGAAATATGATATGCCGTGATGTTGTCACCGTCACCTACGGGATAAAAATTATAAATGGTTTCAACAACATCTTCAAGCTCAGGGTAGTAAGGCTTGCGGTCAATAATTTTTTTATAGCAAACGGTATATTTTTTTGATTTGTCAAGCTCTTTTGCAGGCACAGTCATGCGGTGAGTTGTAACCGCAGAACGCAGTATGCCGTTTGAGTCGTCATAATAGCACTCATCGCCAACCTGCACCCACATAACAGCCGCTGCTTTTACAGGCACCATAATCTGGTATGTATCGCCTACGGCAAAAACCGCAGGGTGAGTTTTAAAAAGTTCGGGAATTTTTGTCATAAAAATCTCTCCTATATATTAATTATTTTAAATATTTGTATCTATTAATTTAAACACCTGGCAGGCAGTATCCTTTAAATTTTTATATGCGTTGTCGATGTTCATTGCTTCTTCCAAAGTACACGGTTTTCTCAAAATCGGAAAAAACGCATCAATTCCGTGGTCGTTGCAAGTGACGGCATCGTCTGTCACACAGCCCGAAAAGGCTATAACCGGTTTGCCGTACTTTTTTGCAAGCTTTGCAACGCCAATGGGCGCTTTGCCCATATAGGACTGACCGTCAAGCCGTCCTTCGCCGGTGATTACCAAGTCTGCGTCTTTTATGTGGCTTTCAAGACCGGTTTCTTTCATAACAAGCGCAATTCCCGATTCAAGTGTAGCATTAAGATAGGACACAAACGCAAATCCCAGTCCGCCTGCCGCACCGGTTCCGGGCAGGTTTTCATCAGCAGAGGGGATAACCGTTTTGGTAAGGCGGGCATAATTTTCAAGCCACAAATCCATGTTTTTTATCATTTCGGGCGTTGCTCCCTTTTGCGGACCGTAAACCGCGCTACAGCCGTCGTCTCCGCACAGCACATTTTTTACATCGCACGCAACACAAAAAGAGCAGTTTTTTAATTCCTTGAGTGCGTTTTTCGTTTTAATTGAAGCGATGCTTTCAAGACCCTTTGCACCGGGCAAAACAGGTTTTTGGTTTTTGTCTAAAAACTCAAAACCCAGTGCCTGAAGCATCCCGACACCGCCGTCGTTGGTTGCGCTGCCGCCAATTCCAATGACAAATTTGCGACATCCCTTTGATATTGCATCAAGAATCATTTCGCCAACGCCAAAGGTTGTTGTGTTCATGGGATTGCGGTCGCTTTCGCTTATGAGCGTAATACCTGCCGCTGCAGACATTTCGATAATTGCGGTTTTTGTATGAGGAATAAACCCGTACGTTGCCTCAATCTTCTTGCCAAGAGGATTGCAGACAACGGTTTTTACAAATTCTCCGTCTGTGGCAGATATGACAGCATCAACCGTGCCCTCACCACCGTCCGCAATGGGAGATATGATGACACCCGGATTGCCGAATACCTCGTTTGCGGCTTCGGCAACGGCTTTTCCTGCTTCAAAGGTCGAAAGACTTCCCTTAAAAGAATCTATGGCAACTACAATTTTTTTCATTTGGTTTCTCCTGTATTTTTTATATGGTCATATGCTATGAAAGCGTTTTTAAAGAACAATTTTGTCAATTGCTTCAAGCTCTTCTTTGGAAAAATAAAGATTTTTTGTCATTTTGAGGTTTTCTGTTATCTGCTCGGGTTTTGAAGCTCCAATTAACACGCTGGTGATGCCTTCGCGACAATATACCCAGGAAAGTGCCATTTGCGCAAGAGTTTGTCCTCTTTTTTTGGCAATTTCATTTAATTTTTCAATTTTTGCAACTGTCTCGGCAGATATTGATTTTTCGTTTAAAAATCTGCCGTCTGTTTTTACACGGCTGTCATCGGGAATACCATGTAAATATCTGCCGGTAAGCAATCCCTGAGCCAGGGGGCTAAAAATTATCATTCCCTTTTTCTCTTGTTTTGCAACGTCTAAAATACCGTTTTGCTCAACTGTTCTGTCAAAAATGGAATATCTGTTTTGATTAATTACAAACGGACAGTGCAGGTCTTTAAGAATATCAGAGGCTTTTTTCATAGTTTCGCCGTCGTAATTTGACAATCCGGCATAAAGTGCTTTTCCGCTTTTTACAATACTGTCAAGCGCCCACATTGTTTCGTAAAGAGGTGTGTCGGGGTCCATTCTGTGATGATAAAAAATATCAACATAGTCAACATTCATTCGTTTAAGGCTCTGGTCAAGACTTGCCGTCAGGTATTTTTTGCTGCCAAAATCACCGTACGGACCGGGCCACATATAATATCCCGCCTTTGTGCTGATTATCATTTCGTCACGGTAGCTTTTCATGTGGTCATTAAGTATTTTGCCGAAATTGGTTTCTGCACTTCCTGCCGCAGGACCGTAATTGTTGGCTAAATCAAAATGAGTTATACCGTTGTCAAATGCGGTAAAACACATTTTGCACATATTCTCATAGTCGGCGTTGTCTCCGAAATTGTGCCAGAGTCCCAACGACACAGCCGGAAGCTTTAATCCGCTTTCTCCACATTTTCTGTATTCTGCATTTTCATACCTTTCCGGATTTGCTGTATAACTCATAATATCACATCGCTTTCAATAATATTTGATATCTGCCGGCTATGACAGATAAATTCAGATTAATTGAAATCATTATAACACATTCTTGCAAAAATTGCAATAAATTTATTAAAATTCCTGTTTATTAATTGAAGAAAATCCCTCGCCGATGACTTCCGAAACACTGCACACAAACATAAAGGCTTTTTCATCAACGGATTTGACAATTTCTTTAATTTTAACCGCCTCTTTTGCAGAAACCACCGCAAAAAGCATATTACGGCGTTTGCCGGTATACATCCCCTCTGCAAAAATCAGCGTACTGCCACGACCGGCTTCGCTGCTTATGCGGTCGGAAATTTTTTTCTGATTTTCGGAAATAATAAAAACCGCTTTTGAAAAATTAAGTCCCGAGAGAAACAAATCCAGCAGTTTTGAGCAGATTATAAGCGAAATTATGCCGTAAACGGATTTGCCAAGTCCGAATATAAACGCTCCCGACACAATGATAATTGCATCAGTCACAAGCATTATTACCGGCACGGAAATGTGTGAAGCCCTGTGTTTTATTACCGATGCAAGCATATCTGTGCCGCCGGTTGTAGTAAAGGTTGACATAACAAGTCCCAGCCCCACGCCCATTGATGCACCGGACAAAACAGCTGTTAAAAACAGGTCGCCGCCAAGATTAAAGGGTGGTTTAATGCGGTCAAAAACAAACATGAAAAACGAAGAAAGCATCATTGCAAAAAAAGACCTTGCCACAAATTTAACGCCACGCCAGCGAGCACTTATAACAAAAAGCGGAATGTTAAGGACAAGGTTTGTTACAAAAAGCGGCAAGCCGGAAATGCGGTTTACAATAATTGCGATGCCCGAAAATCCACCGGTAACAAGTCCGGCAGCATCGGCAAACCACACTACGCCTGCGGAAAAAACAAGGCAACCTGCAATAATTAAAAAATACTGTTTTATTTTAAGCATGACAACGCTCCTTTTTGAAATGTACGTTTTTAGTATGCCGCAATTTAAAAATTAAATTTAGCGGTTTTGCTTATATTTTTTGTTTTTGCCGGAAATAATACAAACGGCAAAAAAAATTACAACGCAGTCTGCACTTCCGCGGCAGGCTGCATGGCAAAATAAAGACGGAAAGAAAGGCAAAGCTTATGAAAAAACTTAAAAAAACAGCACTGATAGCCTCGTTTTTTGTGTGCATGGCAATTTTTTCGGGTTGTAGCATGACAAACACCGGCTCATCAGACGAAGTATATTTATTGAACTTTAAACCCGAAATTGGCGAAATTTACAAAGAAATTGCAACCAAATACAAAGACGAAACAGGCGTTTCGGTTAAGGTTGTGACAGCGGCAAGCGGAACTTACGAGCAGACACTTAAATCCGAAATTGCAAAATCCCAGCCGCCCACAATTTTTCAGGTAAACGGTCCTGTGGGTTACGGCTCTTGGAAAGAGTATTGTATGAACCTGTCAGATTCACCTCTTTATGAAATGCTTTCTGACAAAGACCTTGCAATAACTGAAGGCGACGGCGTTTATGCTGTTCCCTATGCGATTGAGGGCTACGGAATACTCTGCAACGGCGAAATTATGGACAAATATTTTGCCCTGCCCGAAAAAGCAACCGGTGTAAACTCTCTTGAAGAAATAAACAGCTTTGAAACTCTTAAAAGTGTTGCCCAGGACATTCAAAAAAACAAAGCTGCTCTTGGCATTGACGGTGCGTTTGCCGCAACCTCTCTTGCCACAGGCGACCAATGGCGATGGCAGACACACCTTGCAAACGCCGTGTTTTATCACGAATTTAACGAAAAGGACGATAATCGCTCCACAGTTATGACGGCTCTTGAAACAGGTGAAATTGCGTTTAAACACGCAGACAAATACAAAAATCTGTTTGACCTTTATCTTGACAACTCAACCACCGACAAAGGACTTTTAGGCAGCAAGACAACAGCCGATTCCATGGCGGAGTTTGCCCTTGGAAAATGTGCAATGGTGCAAAACGGTACATGGGCATGGTCGCAGATTAAAGACGTTCAGGGCAACACCGTAAAAGAGGATGCTCTGGAATTTATTCCTATGTATATGGGCTTTGATGACGAGGAAGACATGGGCATTTGTATAGGCACGGAAGCCTATTTTGCAATAAACGAAAAAGCAACCGACGAGCAGAAAAAAGCCTCTGAAGATTTTCTTGTGTGGCTGTTTTCTTCCGACACAGGCAAAGATTATGTTGCAAACAAGCTGGGCTTTAACGCTCCCTTTACCACATTTGGCGAAAACGAGCGTCCTGCTGACCCCTTAAGCCGTGACGTGCAGAAATGGGTTGATTCGGACAAAGATAATATAGAATGGACGTTTCAGGGCTTCCCCGGCGAAAATTTTAAAAACGATTTTGGCGGTGCTCTGCTTCAGTACGCCCAGGGAAACACCCCGTGGGAAAGCGTTGTGACAACCGTTACCGATGCATGGAAACGTGAGTTTGGCAAAATGACCTCCTGATTTTTGGGGAAATGGTACAAATCAAAAGCCTTCCTTGTGGGTGCGATACAACGTCTTGCCTCCCTCTGACGAGGGAGGTGGCAAAACCGCAGGTTTTGACGGAGGGAGAGAACTGTAAAAACTACCCCTCAGTCATTTTCCAAAGGGAAAATGACAGCTCCCCTGACAAGGGGAGCCAAGGGTCTGTGCAGTCTCGAAAACGCACAATCCCGCAGGGAACGGTTCGTAACCGTTCCGTTGCTGTGGGTTTGTACAATCATGCCGCCTTACGGCGACATCCCCTCATCAGTCTCACTACGTTCGACAGCTTCTCCCAAGGGAGAAGCCTCTGGACGGTACAATCCCGTAGGTGCGGATGTCCACATCCGCCCGAAAAAGGCTCCCCTGTGTAAGGGGGCGAAGCTTGCACGGTAGTGAATGACAATTCGGGGAATTGTCAGAGCCGTGCGTGGGCGAACCGCAGTGAGCTGGCAGCCGGATGGCTGACTGAGGGGTTGTATGTAAAACTCAGAAAAGTAAAAATACTAATCATTTATATAAAACAATCCCTCCGTCATTTTCTTGCGAAAATGCCACCTCCCTTTACACAAGGGAGGCGATGGACGGTACAAACCAAACACCTCTTTCGGCAATTTCCTTATCTGCCCGCAGATAAGGGGTTCACCTGATTTTGCGGGCAGAAAGGATTTTTAAATTATGGAAAAATCTTTAAAAAAATATTTTTTTCTGTTTGTTTTTCCCACGTTGCTGGCGTTTTCGGTTGCGTTTTTAATTCCGTTTTTTATGGGATTTTATCTGTCGTTTACAAAATTTACAACCGTTGCCGATGCACGGTTTGTGGGGCTTGCAAACTATTTTGAAGCCTTTTCCAATCCGGATTTTTTAAACGCCTTGCGGTTTACGGCGGCGTTTACGGTTGTCAGCGTAATCACAATAAACGTCATTGCGTTTTTTCTTGCGCTGGCACTTACAAAAGGCATAAAAGGGCAAAACCTGTTTCGCACGGTGATTTTTATGCCCAATCTCATCGGCGGAATTGTGCTCGGCTACATCTGGCAGCTTATTTTAAACGGTGCACTTCTTCCTTTCGGATACACACTCACAACAAAATCCGTGTTCGGATTCTGGGGGCTTGTTATCCTGATGAACTGGCAGATGGTGGGATACATGATGGTAATTTATATTGCCGGAATACAGAACATTCCATATCAGACATTAGAAGCGGCAAAAATTGACGGTGCATCCCCCTGGCAGACCCTTAAAAGTGTAATTGTACCCATGGTGATGCCGTCGGTTACAATATGCCTGTTTTTAACTCTGTCAAACTCATTTCGTCTGTTTGACCAGAATCTTGCTTTAACCGCCGGTGCACCGATGAAACAGACACAGATGCTTGCCCTTGACATTTACAACACCTTTTACGGCACTGTGGGAAGCGAGGGCGTAGGACAAGCAAAAGCCGTGCTGTTTTCGGTTGTTTTATCGGCAATAGGATTTTTGCAGCTTTATTTTACCCGCAAAAAGGAGATTGAGTCTTAAATGAGAACAAAAAGCAATACAAACCTTGTTTTAACAGGCGTTATGGCGGCACTTTGCGTGCTGTATATTCTGCCGGTTTTAATCGTTCTGATAAACTCATTTAAAGGGCAGTTTTTTATAAACAGCTCGCCCTTTTCTCTGCCGTCGGGCGAAATGTTTGCCGGGGTTTCAAACTATGCACGGGGCATTGAAAAAACCGATTTTATAAGTGCATTTTTCTATTCGGTTTTTATAACCGTAGGCTCGGTGGCGGCTATTCTTCTGCTGACGTCAATGACCTCGTGGTACATCACCCGAATAAAAGGGAAATTCTCGTCTCTGCTCTATTATCTGTTTGTATTTTCCATGATAATTCCCTTTCAGATGGTAATGTTCACAATGGTGAAAACCGCAAATCTTTTAAGGCTTGACAATCCCATCGGAATAATCCTTATTTACTGCGGCTTCGGGGCGGGACTGTCGGTGTTTATGTTTTCGGGATTTTTAAAATCCATTCCCCTTTCAATGGAAGAAGCGGCAATGATAGACGGATGCTCTCCGCCCTCGATATTTTTCAATATTATAGTTCCGCTTATATGGCCGACGGCGGTGACAATCGCCATACTTAACACCATGTGGATATGGAACGACTATCTTCTGCCGTATCTTGTTATCGGGTCGGATTACAAAACAATTCCCATAGCAATACAGTACCTGCGTGGAGGCTACGGCTCAATAGACATGGGTGCAATGATGGCAATGCTGGTGCTGGCGGTTATACCGATTATTGTTTTTTATGTTTTCTGCCAGAAATATATTATTGAGGGCGTTGTAAGCGGCGCCGTAAAAGGATAGGTGACTATGAGAAAAAGCGGAATTTTAATGCCGGTGTTTTCCCTGCCGGGCAGATACGGTTGCGGCAGCTTTGGCAAAGAGGCATTTGATTTTGCGGATTTTTTAAAATCTGCCGGGCAAAAGGTGTGGTCAATTCTGCCTCTTGGCATAACCGGCTTTGGCAATTCGCCCTATCAAAGCTGGTCGTCCTTTGCCTTAAATCCCTATTTTATAGATATTGACGAGTTTGTTCAAAACGGAATTTTATCCGAAGACGAGGCGGTTTGTGCCTGCTGTGACAGCAATGCGGTAAGCTATAACTTTTTAGAAAAAACACGTCTGCCGCTGCTTAAAAAGGTTTTCATTAACGGGTTTGAATATTATAAATCCGCGTTTGAAAATTTCAAAACAGAAAACGAGCAATGGCTCAGCGATTTTGCATTGTTTTCGGCACTTAAAACCCATTTTGGCGGTGTTTCGTGGAACAAATGGCAAAGCGGACTTAAACACCGTGAAACAAGCGAGATTTTAAAATACCGCAAGCTTTTAAGCAAGGAAATTAAATTTTGCGAATTTGTGCAGTTTCTGGCATATTCGCAGTTTGGCAGACTAAAACATCACCTTGAAAAGCTGGGAATAACACTCATGGGCGATATGCCGATTTACGTTTCCTATGACAGCTGTGATTGCTGGGTGAACCCTGAACTTTTTATGCTTGACGAAAATTTTGAAATGACACTTCTTGCCGGATGTCCGCCGGACGAGTTTTCAAAAGACGGTCAGCTTTGGGGCAATCCGGTTTATCGCTGGGAAAACCACCGCAAGGACAATTTTTCCTGGTGGAAAAAACGGTTTTTGCACAGCCGCAGTCTGTTTGATGCTTTGCGTATCGACCATTTCAGAGGATTTGAGTCTTTTTACGCCGTGCAGGGCGATGCAAAAACCGCACGGGACGGCACATGGCTGAAAGGACCCGGCTACGACTTTTTTGCAGAGGTTCGTCCATTCTGGGGGGATATGCAGATTATTGCCGAGGATTTGGGCTTTATAACCGACGGCGTGCGAAGCCTACTTGAAAAATGCGGATTTCCGGGGATGAAAATTCTGCAATGTGCTTTTGACAGCGACGCAGAAAACGAATTTCTGCCTCATAATTACACAAAAAACTGCGTGGTTTACACAGGCACCCACGACAATGACACAGCGGCAGGGAAAATTGAAACCATGAAACGAAAAGAGCTTCAGTTTTTGAAAAATTACAGCGGTTGCAGACGTAAAAAGGATTTGCCTGCCGCCCTTGTTCGTATGGCAATGGCATCTTGTGCCGATACGGCAATAGTGCCCATGCACGATATTTTGGAGCTTGGCACCGAGGGACGGATAAATACGCCCTCCACACTTGGGGAGCATAACTGGAGCTGGCGTATGCAGGAGGGTGCGGCTAATAAAACCGCGGCAGAAAATCTTTACGAAATGTGCCGCATTTTCGGGAGAATTTGAGAGGGCAGAAATAAGCCCTCCTTGTGTAAAGGGCGAAGCCTTTGGATGGTACAATTCGTAGGGAACGATCCGTGACCGTTCCGATTACAACCATTTATAATGAAAACGAAATTTAACGGGCGAGAAGTCACGTCTGCCCCTACGACCAACGTAATATTTGTACAACCCCGTAGGGCGTGTCGACCTCGACACGCCTGGTTACAACCCCGCCCTCCACGCAAATACATCACACAAAATCAAAGAAAGGCTGACTTAACAATGTTTACTGAATATTTTACACAAACACGGGGCAAGCCCCTTAAAAACGCACCGCCCAAAGAGATTTTTTATGCTCTTACAGATTTTGTTAAAGAGCAGATAAAATCCAAAGGCGTAATCGACGGCAAAAAACGGCTTTATTACATTTCCGCAGAATTTCTTACGGGAAAACTGCTGTCAAACAACCTTATAAATTCAGGACTTTTTGACACCGTAAACAGCGAGCTTGCCGCCGCCGGCACAAGCGTTGCTCAGCTTGAAGACCTTGAAAACGAGCCGTCGCTGGGTAACGGCGGTTTAGGCAGACTTGCCGCTTGTTTTCTTGATTCTCTTGCCACTTTAAATCTGCCTGCAAGCGGCATCGGCATAAATTACCGGCTGGGGCTTTTTCGCCAGAAATTCAAAAATTTAAGCCAGCACGAAACCCCTGACAGCTGGATTGAAGAAAATAGCTGGCTTAACAAAACAGACCGCCGTTTTAAGGTGCAGTTTAAAAACCTTGAGCTTGATGCAACAGAGTATTATATTGACGTTGTAGGCTACGGTGGAAAATCTGACAGGCTGTATCTTTATGACTGCGAAACCGTCAACGAAAAAATTGTTCAGACGGGCATAACCTTTGACAAAACAAACATTGAAAAAAACATAAGTCTGTTTATTTATCCCGACGACAGCGACGAAAACGGCAAGCTTCTGCGGCTGTATCAGGAATATTTTATGGTCAGCTGCGGTGCACAGCACATTCTTGATGAGGCAAAGGAAAAAGGCAGTAATTTGAAAGACCTTGCGGATTTTGCCGCTGTGCAGATAAACGATACTCACCCCACGCTGATTATTCCGGAACTGATTTATCTGCTTGAAAATGAGGGAATCTCCTTTGACGAAGCGGTTAAAACCGTCACCGACGTGTGTTCTTACACAAACCACACAATTTTAGCAGAAGCTCTTGAGAAATGGCCGCTGGAGCAGTTAAACCGCGTTACACCGCATCTTGTGCCGGTAATTAAAAAACTTGACGAGAAAATCAAGGCAGAGTTTAAAGACGAAAGCGTTTATATTATTGACAAAAATCAGCTTGTTCACATGGCGGCGATTGATATTCATTTTTCATACAGTGTAAACGGTGTTGCAAAGCTCCACACCGATATTTTAAAAAATTCCGAGCTGAAAAATTTTT
>JAZNOL010000092.1:0-34890 GCA_045580815.1 Clostridia bacterium
TTTGAAGATATACAGGCGGTGCTTGTTTTTTGTGGGAGGTTAATTTATGCTTTGCAATCCTTTTAAAAACTTAAAAAAAACGGGAATGGTTTTTGTGGCTGTTTTCACTTGTTGTTGTGGCTGCTTCAAACCTTATAACAGCGAAGATTGAACCTGTTACCTTTGCTGGTACACTGGTGGGTGTTACAGCGCTTATATTTCTGGCAAAGGGCGATGTTTGGGGACAAATTCTGACGGTTGTATTCAGCATTATGTATGCAATTAACTCGTATAAAATGCGTTATGAAAATAAAATCTGGTATGACAAGACAGCAACATATTTTAACGATATGTCATACGGCGACGATGGTTATGATGAAGTTACAGGGGCGTATAATCTTGGTATTATAACAAGAGAAAAAAATGGTCACTTTTTGGCGGAACAAAATATTATATTTATCCCGACAACACAATAACACGTGACCAGGCTATGACCTATATGACACAGTTTATGGGTATAACCTACCGTGATATCAGCCCCGACGCATCGTTTACACTTGATGGTTACAGCGATTACTCATCAGTAAAAAGCAAATATTCGTCAAGTCTTGAAAACTGGCGTAAAATAATGGGTCTTGGTTATCTTGAACCGGTAAACGGAAAAATTGACCCGGCAACAAACATAACACGCGCTCAGGCGGCACAGATGATTTATAATCTTATGTGGAAATAAAACAACAAAAACAGCGATGGCATAAACCGTCGCTGTTTTTGTTATACAATAAATTTTGATATTATTTTGCATTACCCATTTGTTTTAAAATTTTAACTGCCGGACCGGGAAAACGTCCCAGATGGTCAGGTCCTACATTTAAAAGCATATTAACACCGTTTGCGTTAAGTTGTTTTTTGTAACCGAGCAGTTCTTCGGCACTTTTATAAGACATATTGTTGTATGTGGAAAATCCCCAGCAATCCGTACCCGACAGTGTCACAGGAGCTTCGGCAGGCATTGTTGCGTGCCCCTCCATAGTATAACTGTTATCACCGCCGCCAACAATTTCACCGTAGCCGTTGCCAATTCTTGCACTGCACAAACAATCGGGCTGAATGCTTTTTACAAGGTCATATAACTCTTTGCTCTGCTCTTTTGTTACTGTCCAGGGATTGTCAAACCAAATCTGACACAAATCTCCGTAATTTGTCAGCAGCTCGGTAACCTGGGGCTTAACCTTGCGGTCTAAATATTTCTGAAAATCCTCAATAGTGTTTGTGGGCGAAAAATCCCAGCAGTTGTTGGCAGGATTGCAGAAAGGATTTTCAACAAATCCGCCTGCATCAGGCTCTTCCCAGTCCTGGTCGTGAGAATAGTAGAGTCCGAGTTTTATGTCATATTTTTTGCAGGCATCGGCAATTTCTTTTATTATATCTCTGCCAAAAGGAGTGGCTTTAACCACATTAAAATCCGAAACCTTTGAGTCAAACAACGCAAAGCCTTCGTGATGCTTTGAGGTAATTACAAAATATTTTGCACCTGCATCCTTTACATAACTTATCCATTCTTCTGCATCAAAATATATGGGGTTAAAAACCGAGGCAAGGCGGTGATATTCTTCCATAGGGATTTTATTCGTCTGACGTGCCCATTCGTTTGTGGGTCTGCCTCTATATTCGCCTTCAAGAACGCTGTAAAGTCCGAAATGTACCATAATCCCGAATTTTGCGTTTTTAAACCACTGCGCACTTGTCATAATAAGCACCTCTTTAATAAATAGTTATACATAATATAACAGATAACAGGATAAAAGTCAAGGGTTTTGATAAAAGTTTTGTGTTTTTTAAAGGATAAACCACGAGGTATGGCGAAAATTATAAACAGTGTAAACTGTATTAAAAAAAGGCGAATAAACGCTGCCACCGGGTAGCGGTGCAGTGCACCACTTGTATATCGTTAGATCTTTGAAGATATACAGGCGGTGCTTGTTTTTTGTGGGAGGTTAATTTATGCTTTGCAATCCTTTTAAAAACTTAAAAAAACGGGAATGGTTTTTGTGGCTGTTTTCACTTGTTGTAGTGGCTGTTTCAAACCTTATAACAGGGAAAACCGAGCCGGTTACTTTACTCGGTACATTGGTGGGCGTTACAGCACTTATATTTTTGGCAAGAGGAGATGTATGGGGACAAATTCTGACGGTTGTATTCAGCATTATGTATGCAATTAACTCGTATAAAATGCGTTATTACGGTGAAATGATAACGTATCTGTGTATGACAATGCCAATTGCGATTATGTCCGTAGTAACGTGGCTGAAAAATCCTTTTGAAAAAGGTAAAAATGTTGTGAAAATTCATAAACTTACAAAGATGCAGAAAATTATGATGCCGGTGATTGCTGTGGCTATTACATGGATATTTTACTATGTTTTAAAAGTATTCAATACGGCAAATCTCTTTTTCAGCACGATTTCGATAACAACAAGCTTTCTGGCGGCATATCTTTCTGTTTACCGCAATTCTTATTATGCGGTTGCATATGCGGCAAATGATGTTGTGCTGATTATTCTGTGGGTTTTGGCATCAATTGAAGATGTTACTTATTTTCCGATTGTAATTTGTTTTGTGATGTTTTTTGTAAATGATATTTACGGCTTTATAAGCTGGAAAGAACGAGAGAAAAAGCAAAATGAAGTATGTGAAATTAAAAAGCACATCACATGATTTGTGATGTGCTTTTTATGTTTAATAAGATTCAGCGTAGCTTTTGGCCTTTACTACGGTTTTTGTACCGTTTATAATTGCATATATATCAATATCCGTGGGGTTATAAACATATTTGTCTGTTATTTCAAGCTTTTGTGCCGCTTTTGTGTAAAGGCAGATTTCAAGGTTTGTTGCTTTCCATATAGATTCATCTGCTGCCATTTTACTGAAAACATATTCATAAAGGTCTGCACTTGTTTGTTCGTCCAAATCATTGCCGTGACCTGCAACCGAGAAAATCTGGAATCTGCTGGGCTCTGACATGCTTGCAAACTGGTCTGTATATGTATATACAGGAGCATGATTGAAACTATATGTCCAGGTTGTACATTGCCAGTCCATCCAATCTGATGGCACTTCAAAACTGCCGTTTACTTGACTGTCACGTGAGTATTCATAGCCTCTGCCTTTTGCATAAGTGATTAAATCATCATAAAAATCACGTTCTTTAGGTGCGTGGAACGGCCAAACAAGACCTTTGGGATAATCAACACCATGATGATAAACTATGCTTTCGGCAGCTGTTTCAATAGAATTGATACAATCGTTGTATGTTGCAGGCTCCTGATACATTTCTATATGTGTTGTGTGATTAGCAATTTCAATAGCGTCATCAATATAAATGTCATATGTTCCGTTGCTGTTGCCTGAACAAAGATTGAATGTACCTTTGATGCCGTATTTTTTCATTGCCTCAATAATAGAATCGTCACGCTCAGGATTGCCGTCGTCAATTGATATTGTAAATGCTTTGTTTGAATATGTGGGGAATTTAACCTCAACTGTTTTTACATCGCCCTCTTCATAACTGTCAGGCAAACAGAGAGGTGTGCTTCCGTCCCAGAGAAATGCTTTCATTATTGAAGCACCGCTTGCCATTGTTATAATGTCATTGTATGTGCCCTCTTTGCCGGCATCTGTTTTAGGTGTTGAAACGCCTATGAGTGCATTGTTGTCATCATAATATGCAATATAAAGTGTAGGCGCAGTTTCGGTGTCTTTTTTCCATATACCTTCAAGTTTAAGACCGCCGGGAACATATTTTGAAAGAGTAACATTGTTTACAAAAACTCTTTCGTTTCCACCGTATGTAAATGCACAAAGCTTGCCTGTGCTGTAAAGTGTACGGTTTTCGTCAACCCAGCTGTCTTCCCATATTAAGGCACCGGAGGTTTTGTTTCTTACAGACCACGAAACTCTGTTTCCGCTTATGCCGAGAGTAAGAGTAAACCAGTCAGTGCGGTGTGAGCCGGCAGGATAAAGTCCGCTTGCTGTTTTTTCATCACCGTATTCTGTATATTGCCATGCAGAGGGTTCAGAGCCTGATGCAGCAATGGCAGGGGTATTTATATCTGCACCGACAACCTTTATGAATCTGGGAGCAGAAACCTGTGCTTCAGTCTGAGAATTTGCAACGCCTGTGTTTGAAATTACAGCGAGTTCGTAATAATTTGTTTCGTTTGTCGGGTCAACAAGACGGATGCCCATTACCGGGTTGCATGCACCGTTAAAATAGTTTCTCATATCAACGGAATAAACATATCCGCTTCCGTCGGTGTTTACTGTTTTGTTAAGGTTAATTGCCGCCTGAACATTGTTGCCTGAATTAACGGTTTTCATGCTGATAACCTTATCGGTTTCAATGTCGGTGTCGTTTCCGTTCCAGCTGTTTGCGTATGTTTTGTCATACTGAATACGGTAATCGGTAGCCCAGCCGTCACCGCCGAAAGTAGGTGATGTCTGCCATTCTGCTGTCAGTGTATCGCCTTTGCCGGTTGCAACACCAGGTACATTTGCGTCATAGTCTGCACCGAGTCCGTTTCCGGTGGGAACATACAAAGCATAGTTTTCGATTGTATCTTTAAAAAGCTCGGTTTCGCTGTCGTTTTCTTTATAAATCTGAAGACCTGATTTTTTTGCTGTTACATTGTCAAGAAAGACTGTTCTTGATGTGTCTTTGCCGTATGTAAAAGCAGTAAGTTTTCCGACAGAATCAAATAAAGGCTCGTTGTCGGTATAACTGTCTTCCCAGATAAGTTCGTCTGTTGTTTTGTCATAAACACGCCAGAAAATCTGATTTTTCTGTACGCCAAGCACAACGGTGAACCAGTCGGTGTGGTGAGTATTGCTGTCAGAATACAAACCTGATGCAGTGGGTGCAGTACCATATTCGGTATAAATCCATTCGGTGGGTTCATTGCCTGATGCTGCAACAGCCGGAGTGTGAATGTTTGCACCTGCAACTTTTGTGAATCTGGGAGCACTGACCTGAGCTTCGGCTTTGGTGTTTGCAACACCTGTATTTGAAATTAAAGCAAGTTCATAATAATTTGTTTCGTTTGTCGGGTCAACAATACGGATACCCATTACCGGGTTACATTCACCCTCAAAATAGTTTCTCAGGTCTGCACTGTACATATAACCTTCAGGGGCAGCGCCAATATCCGTAACAAGGTTGATTGCCGCTTGATAACTGGAATCTACATTTATTGAACGCAGAGCAATTACTGTGTTTGATAAATCGACATCGTTGCTGTTCCAAGAGTTTGCAAAAGTTTTATCATACTGAATGCGATAGTCAGTTTGCCAACCTCCGCCGCCAAAAGTGGGGGATGCCTGCCATTTGTCGGCAATAAGAAAATCGCCCTTGCCGGAAGCGACGCCCGGTACATTTGCATCATAATCCGCACCGAGACCATTTCCGGTGGGAACATAAACAGGATGTGTTTCCATGCTGTCGTTAACAGGGAACAGAGGACCGGCAAAAACTGTTGTTGCAGATAACGGTATAAGCAATGCTGCTATAATCATTATCAGCAAAAATTTTGTTGTTTTGTGTTTCAATTAGCACACGCTCCTTTATTAAAATTATATGCATATTATAACATGCGAATTTTCAAAAATCAATATAAAACCCCCTGAAAAGCTAATATGAAACAACAAAAAGTTGAAAATACGCAAAACAATGCGTGTGATTAATAAAATCATTGACAAACAACAAACTTTGATATATAATTGGTAGAGATAATTTGACAGGATTGAAGTTTTATGAAATTGTACTATGCACCTCTTGAGGGGATAACTACATATATTTACAGAAACACTCATGCACAGGTCTTTGGTGGTGTGGATGCGTATTTTGCACCGTTTATCACGCCAAGCGATAACGAAAAAATCAGCATAAAAAATATGCGCGATGTGTTGCCCGAAAGAAATTCTTCAATCAATTTGAAAGTTCAGGCTCTTACAAACAGGGCAGATTCCTTTTTTAAATTTGAAGATATGATAACCGATTTAGGTTATAACGAGGCAAACATAAATATCGGTTGCCCATCGGGCACGGTTGTCAAAAAAGGCAGGGGAGCAGGATTTCTGCGTGATCCGGACGGTATTGACCGATTTTTGTGCGAGGTTTTTGAAAAGACAAAAATTACAGTTTCAGTAAAAACACGAATCGGATATACCTCAGGCAATGAAATGGAAAACCTGATGAAAATATACAATAAATATCCCATAGATGTGCTGATTATCCATCCAAGAGTGCGTGACAGCTTTTATAAAGGCATTCCCGATATGGAGGTTTTTAAAGCATCGTATAATGTTTCTGCAAACAAGGTCTGTTACAATGGTGATATTAAGTCTGCGGCGGATTTTAACCGTATAACATCCGAATATCCCGGTCTTGACAGCATAATGATAGGCAGAGGTGCTGTGGGCAATCCGGCGGTTTTCAGAGAAATAAAAGGCGGGGAGAAACTTAAAACTGCTGAACTTGTGGAATTTACCGAACTTCTTATAACTAATTATAACGAGGTTTTAAAATCCGATACATTTACACTTCATAAACTGAAAGAAATCTGGATGTATGTTATAGATAATTTTCCGCAGGAAAAGAAACTTATAAAAGCCGTGAAAAAGTCAAATAACCTTGCTGATTTTATGCGTGCGGTGTATGCGTTTCCGGAACTTTAAACAGATACTAAAAACCTAATCATAATGTCAGACCAAAATAAGCAAAAGAGGTGTTTATAAAATGAAAAAAACAAAACTTTACACATATTATTTTCCAAACTGGCACGTTGACCCCAAAAACGAAAAATGGCACGGGACAGGCTGGACAGAATGGGAGGTTGTAAAAAAAGCCACACCGAGATTTGACGGTCATCAGCAACCAAAAGTTCCTGTTTGGGGATATGAGGACGAAAGTGAACCGGCTGTGATGGAAAAGAAAATTTCAGCAGCACACGATGCCGGTATTGACGGATTTATTTTTGACTGGTACTGGCATACAGACGGCATTTACAGACAAAAATGTCTCGAAAACGGATTTTTAAAGGCGAAAAATAATACAGATATTGACTTTGCTGTTATGTGGTGCAACCACACGGCATCTCAGCTTCATCCGACGCCCCGGGTGCCTCACGGTTATCCGGTGGCATACAGCACAGCATCAAAAGAGATGTTTTATGAAATTACGCAGTATTGTATCGATAATTATTTCGGCAAACCTAATTATATAAAAGTAGACGGGAAACCGTATTTTTCGTTGTATCTTCCTGTTTCGTTTGTAAATCAGATGGGTGAGGATGAAGCAAGGGAGGCTGTTGAAGATTTCAGAAACCGCACAAAAGCGGCGGGTTTCCCGGGACTTCATTTCAACATCAGTTATACCTGGTATGATGCAAAACGTGAAATGAGCACAGAAGAAAGAAATGAGTTTATAAAAAAACTTGGTGCAGATTCGGTTTCAAAATACTGTTGGCAACAGCCTACATATACAGAACTTACATACGACCTTGAAGATTCCCTTGAGGTTTCAAAAAAAGAATATGAAACCGATATAAACCTTTGCGTTCCTGTTATCCCAACAGTTTTAAACGGTTGGGATCCGAGCCCCAGAACTTTGCAGTCTGATATATATGAAGTGGGAGATTATCCGTTTTCAAGTATTGCACTTAACGAATCTCCTCAACTTTTAGAAAAATCACTTAGAGATTTTTATGAACTTATCAGGGCACGCGGTGTGGATATAATGACAATTACTTCATGGAACGAATGGACAGAAGGCAACTATCTTGAACCTGACGAAAAGTTTGGTTACGGTATGCTTGAAGCGGTAAAACGTTTTACCGATTATGTCAAAAAACAAGAAAAATAAAAATTTTAAAAATTTTTATTTTTTATGCAACCTTTTGGCTTTTTAAAAAGTATTATATACGAAAGGGCAAAAAGCCCGGGAAAAATTTAAACAGAAAAAAGGAGAAAAACAAACATGAAAAAAGTAATTTGTTCAGTACTCGCTGCGGCTCTTGCGTCAAGCGCACTTGTTGCAGTAAGCGCAGAGGAAGCAGTAAAACCCGAAGAAGAGGTTATGCTTATTTCAGCAAACCCCACAGCAGAAGAAGACATCATGCTTATTGATGAGTCAGCAGAAGGCGATGTTGTTGTCGAAGAAACTATGCCCGAAAAAGTTACTTACAGCGGTGTTGTAAGCGAAATCGGCGAAGATTTTGTTGTAGTAGGCGAAAATGAGTTTCAGTTTAATACAGATGAAAATACATACATCTGTGACTATGACCTCAATCCGGTAGAAGAGATTAAAGAAGGCGACATGGTAACAGCTGTTGTTTCAACAATGACAACAAGAAGCCTCCCGCCTCAGGCATATGCATTCTACATTTTTGTAAACACAGAAGAATCAATGGCAGCTCCCATTTTTGCAGTTGTTGATACTAACGAAAACGGTGAAATCATGTCAGCAGACGGAAACAATAAAATTGTTTACACAGAAGAAACTTCTGTTGTTGCAAATAAAATCAAAATTGCTCTTAAAGGTCAGGATATTACAGCAGGTTCAGAAATCGTTGCATTCGCAACAACAGTTGGAATGAGCCTTCCGGCACATGTTCCGGCAGAAAAAATTGCTGTTTTAAATCTTGCACCTGTTGAAGTAGTTGAAGAAGAAACAGAAGCACCTGAAGAAGAAATCAAAGTTGAAGGTATTGCTGGTGTTGAAAAAATCGTAGTAGACGGCAAAGTTTATGACGCAGTTTTCGATTTACTCAAAGAAGGCGAAGATGTTAAACTTCCGCTTCGTGCAGTTTGCGAAGGCCTTGGCTTTAACGTTCTCTGGAACGATGCAGACCGTAGCGTAAGAATTTTTGCAAACGAAACAGATGTAACTGTTAAAATTGGTCAGACATTGGCAAGAAGCGCAGATGTTCCGGTTATCGTAAACGACAGAACTTACACAGGAATTTCACTGTTCAACATTCTTTTCGGTGAAACAGCACTTGCTGAAATCGAAGGCGGAATTATCACAGTAACAACAAAATAATTTTAAAACAGAAGGCTGTTGCAGATGAGTTTAAATTACTCAAATGCAGCAGCCGTTTTTTATAAGATTTTTTAAAATTTTACCGCAACGATTTCGCCTTTTTTTATAGATACCTTTTTAAATCCGCATAAGTTTTTATGCGGAATATATTCAAATTTCAAAACAGAATAATTTACGTCAAAATCACCTTTATTTTCAAGTATAACCGTATTTTCATCCGTCCATGTTTCTGTGATTTCAGAATATGTAAGTCCAAATCCAAACTCATAAACAGGAGTTCCTTTAAAGAATTTGTATGTGCGGTTTTCCATTGAATAATCCTCAAAAGGCGGCAAATCGTCGATTGATTTATAAAATGTAACTGGCAATCTTCCGCTTGGTGATACTTTGCCGAAAATAATGTCGGCAAGGGCTTTTCCTCCCATTGCACCGGGATAAAAGCACTGTATAACTGCATCACATTGCTCTTTTTGCTCCGAAAGGTTTATACAACTGCCGCTGACGTTGACAAAAATAACAGGCTTGCCGAGAGCTATGATTTTTTTGTACAGGTTTTTCTGTAAATCGGGAAGCTCAAGGTTCGGTTTGTCACCGCTTTCAAAAGCGTTGTAAGAGTCGCCTTCTTCGCCCTCAAAAGACGGGTCAATGCCCATACACATAATAATAACATCCGAGTTCCGTGAAGCAATTATTGCTTCTTTTTCGCTTGTGCAGATGTGGTGAATGCTGTGTTTTTCATCAAAAATGTGACAGCCTTTTGCGTATTTTACATCACCATATTCCTGAATTCCTCTGAGAAGTGTGTAGTATTTTGACGGCATACCGTTATAGTTGCCGAGAAGTACGTCTTTTGAATCGGCATTAGGACCGATAACCGCAACCTTTGTGCCTTCTTTAAGCGGCAGAATACCGTTGTTTTTCAGCAGAACAATACTTTCCTGCGCCATTTTGAGGTTTGTTTCTTCGTGTTTTTTGCACTCCATAACCTCAAAAGGAATGTTGTCATATTCACAGTCGTCATCGAACATTCCCAGTCTGAAACGGGCCTCAAAAAGACGTTCTACAGCGGTTGTGATTGTTTCTTCGGAAATAAGCTCAAGTGCAACAGCGCTTTTCAGCCATTTATAGGCTGTTCCGCAGTTAAGGTCACAGCCGTTATTGACAGCAAGGGCAGCACTTTCAGCCTCATTTGATGTGATTTTGTGTCCGCTGTTTATATCGCAAATTGCGCCGCAATCGGACACAACATATCCGTCAAAGCCGAACTCGTCTCTTAAAATATCCTGAAGAAGAGTTTTGCTTGCACAGCAAGCCTCTCCGTTTGTGCGGTTGTACGCACCCATAACTGCTGACGGCTGTGCATTTTCGATGCAATATTTAAACGCCCACAGATACGTTTCGTATAAATCTTTTTTGTTTGCAACAGCATTGAAACTGTGTCTGCCTTCTTCGGGCCCGCTGTGTACGGCGTAATGTTTTAAGGTTGCATCAACCTTGCGGTATTTTCCGTTGCCCTGCATACCTTTTACAAAAGCTGTGCCCATTCTGCCTGTCAGATATGGGTCTTCGCCGTAAGTTTCGTGTCCTCTGCCCCATCGGGGGTCGCGGAAGATATTTATATTAGGCGACCAGTATGTTAAACCCTGGTATATCTCGGTTTCGCCAAATTTTTTATATTCGTTATACTGTGCCCTTGCTTCGGTTGAAATTGTATCGCCAACCGTCTGCATAAGCTCATCGTTAAAACTTGCCGCCATACCTATAGCCTGCGGAAAAACCGTTGCCGTACCTGTGCGTGCCACGCCGTGCAGACCTTCATTCCACCAGTTGTAAGCAGGAATGCCAAGACGTTCAATTGCCGGCGCTTCGTACTGCATCTGTGCAATTTTTTCAGGTAATGTCATTTGGGCAACAAGTTTTTTTGCACGTTGTTTAAAAGTTTTTTCGCTGTTCATTGTATATCACCTTTCATGAAAAAATAATTGAATTTACAACACTTTCAAGATATTCCTGTCTGCCGCTTTCGTTTTTACAGGTGTTTTCAAGGTTGAGAGCATAATTTGCCAGACTTTCAAGGTCAGCTTTGCCACTTACGATATCTGCACCGATGCCTGTTTTGTAGGAAGAATATCTTTTTTCTACAAACTCATCAAGACGTCCGTCCTCAATGATTTTATATGCCTTTTTAAGTCCAAGGGCAAATGCATCCATGCCGGTTATGTACGCAAGAAGCAAATCGTCCAGGGTCATTGATGCTCTGCGTGTTTTTGCGTCAAAGTTAAGACCACCGTGTGTAAATCCACCGTTTTTCAGCACTTCAAGCATACAGAAGGTGGTTTCGTAAACATCCCACGGAAACTCGTCGGTATCCCAGCCAAGCAACAAATCGCCCTGGTTGGCATCAATTGATCCGAATGCACCGTTAATTCTGGCAACGCAAAGTTCGTGACGGAAGGTGTGCCCCGCAAGTGTTGCATGGTTTGCTTCAATATTGAGTTTGAAATCATTGTCAAGACCATATTTACGTAAAAATGCAAGTACGGTTGATGCATCAAAGTCGTACTGATGCTTGGTGGGTTCTTTCGGTTTTGGCTCAATATAGAAATCACCGTCAAAACCGTGGCTTCTGCCGTAATCCACAGCCATTTTCATAAGACGTGCCATGTTGTCAAGTTCAAAACCCATGTCGGTGTTGAGCAGAGTTTCATAGCCTTCTCTGCCACCCCAGAAAACATATCCTTTGCCACCAAGCTCGATTGTGATGTCCAGTGCTTTTTTAATCTGAGCTGCCGCACAGGCAAAAACATCAGCATCACAGGAGGTTCCTGCACCGTGAACATATCTGGGATTTTTAAAGCAGTTAGCTGTTCCCCAAAGCAGTTTTATGTCGTACTTTTTCATTTGCTCTTTTATAATAGGAACAATTTTATCAAGATTGTCAGAAAATTCTTTTAAATTTCTACCCTCGGGAGCAATGTCCATGTCATGAAAACAAAAATATTCAATCCCCAGCTTGTGCATAAATTCAAAACCGGCATAAATTTTGTTTTCAAAAACCTCCATATCAGATTTGCCGCCGAAGGTTTTGTCAGTTGTGCCAACGCCGAACATATCCGTGCCATCGCCGCAAAGGGTATGCCAGTAGCTCATGGCAAATTTAAGATGGTCTTTCATGGGTTTGCCGCCAATAAGCTCATCTTTGTTATAAAATTTGAAAGAAAACGGATTTTCGCTCTGTGTTCCTTCGTATTTTACTGTGTCAATATTAAAATAGTTGGTCATAATTTTCACCTCATTATTTTTTTCTTAATTATATCATATTAATGCGAAAATATAAACACACATGTTGCTTTTTTGTGGACAAATATTGCTTTTTTAAAAAATATAAAATATATCTTGTTTTATGTAAAACTTTGTGATAAAATAGAAAAAGAAATAAAATGTGTGCAAAAAATTGCTTAGAGGTGGTGAAAAAATGGCAGATGCTTTGTTTGAACGACATAACAAACCGATAAATCAGTTTCCGTATATTCAGCTTGAAAACAAAAACCACAATTATATGCTTCATTATCATGAAGAAATGGAGATTATTTTTGTGCAATACGGCGATGTGGCAGTTCGGCTTGGAGCAGAAGAAATACGTACATCGGGCGGTGATATATGCATCGTAATGCCGGGAGAAGTTCACAGCATCCGTTCAGAAACGGACAGTAATGACTATATTATAAAAGTTAATATCTCGCCATCAGTTGAAAATATCAACCCTGAAAAAATACGTCTTTTAAACAGCAAAATATCGCCGGGGAATGAGAATTACAGCGTGTTTGCGGATGTGATTGATAAAATCAAAAAAGAATATACAGAAAAGAAACCCGGGTACGAATTTGAAATATGTTCAGAGACAAACCGTTTTATAGCGGCGGTTTTTCGCCTTTTGCCTCATACGAAATTGGATAGCACAAAAAATATCAATCTGCTTAATATTATAAATAAATATCTTGAAAAAAATTATGCAGAAGAAATTATGCTCGACACAATAGCAAAGGAATGTCATTTTTCAAAATGCTATTTTGCCCATGAATTTAAAAAACTAACCGGAATGACTTTTATAAACTATTTGTCTGTGTTCAGACTAAAAAAAGCGGTGGCACTTCTAAAAAACAGTGATATGAAAATGACAGAGATTGCAGAGTTTAGTGGATTTTCAAATATACGCTCATTTAACAGAACATTTAAAAAGCATTTTGGAAAATCACCGGTGGAATACAGAAAACTAATAGATTTAAAATAATATACCCAAAAAATGACTCAATCCATTTGTTGGAGATGAGTCATTTTTTGTAAGGTTTAATATAGCAATTGATTTTGTTATACAAATATTTTAGAAATACCGGAGATTAACAGGCACAGTACAACTCCAAATGCAAGTGGCAAAACGGCAGAAAGAAGTGTCCATTTCAGGCTGCCTGTTTCTTTTTTTATAGTAAGAAGCGTTGTTGCACATGGCCAGTGGAACATAGAAAACAGCATTGTGCAAAGGGCGGTGGTAAGTGTCCAGCCGTTTGCAGAAAACAGATTTTGCAATTGGCTGACACTTTCATATTCGGTCAGCACTCCGCCTGACATATATGCCATAACTATTATCGGAAGCACAATTTCGTTTGCCGGAAGTCCTAAAATAAATGCTGTAAGTATCACGCCGTCAAGCCCTAAAACTGTGCCGATGGGATTTAAAAGGCTTGTAAAACCAGAAAGGACAGATGAGCCTCCGATGCTGATATTTGCTAAAATCCAGATTATAAACCCTGCCGGTGCGGCAGATATAAGTGCTCTGCCCAATACGAAAAGCGTACGGTCAAAAACCGAACGGACAATCACTTTGCCAATCTGCGGACGGCGATAAGGTGGAAGCTCAAGTGTAAATGATGACGGATGCCCTTTTAACAGTGTTACAGAAAGCAGCTTTGATGCGGCAAACGTTAATAAAATGCCAAGCAGAATAAATCCGGTAAGAATAATGGCAGACAACACACTGTCTCCCAAACCACCCCCAACAAAAAAAACGGAAATCAGGGTAATAAGTGTTGGAAATTTGCCGTTGCAAGGGACAAAGGCGTTTGTTACTGCGGCTATAAGCTTTTCTCTTGGTGAGTCAATAATTCGCGAGCCAACCACGCCTGCGGCGTTGCATCCAAATCCCATGCACATGAAAACGGCTTTTGTCGGACAAAATTAAACGATTATTTTGAGTTTTGTATACTGTTTTTCATATTTTGATTTAAAATGAATATCAATAGCAACTTTACAGTTATCAGGCTGATGAATATATATTTTTTCTATAAAGCTGTTTAAAATTTCTGTTGTCAGCTGTTCAAAATTCATAATCCTATCATAAACAGAAGAAATATCAAGAAGACACGTTTGCTCAAATTCTATTTTTGCCTTTTTTAGCAAGGCAAGATTGGTTTCGGCTTGCTCTTTTTCGGTTTTGTATTTATTTAGTAAAGCTGAAAACGAAGAAGATTCAATAAAATCCGAATATTTGTCATCAAACAGTTTTAAAATTTTTTGATTTAAAACTTCAATCCGCTGTTCGCAATCAGAAATTTCTTTTAACAAGGATTTGTTTTTTTCTGTGATTATTTCATTTAGAAATGCAGTTTTTTCTTTGTCGGAAAAATAAGTAAACTCCTTTAAAACACGTGTTACGGCAGAACATAAAAAATCGTAAGAAATACGATGATTGTTACACATATTTTTACCACCGTGCTTGTAACCTCCGCAAACAAGATATTTGTTGTTTCCGGAAACAGCACTTGACATATTCCTGTCGCAATCAAAGCATCTTGCAATACCCGAAAAAATATTTTCAAATTTGTAATTTTGGCGTTTTGTTCGGCTTTTCAGTGACGCATGAGCCCTATCCCAAGCATCTTGTGAAATTAGCGGCATATGGGTGTTTTTGCATATAATCCACTCGCTTTTCGGCACAGGATAAGAGCATTTGCTCTTGAAACTCGGTTTTTTTGTTTTTCCCTGAACAGTATGCCCCAGATAAACTCGGTTGTTTAAAATTTTAATGACCGTTGAAGGTGTCCATTTTGATGAAATGCGGTTGCCGTTGTTTCTGTATGCAGATGGAGTTGGGGAGCTTTTGTTGTTTAAAAATACTGAAATTTCGTAAGAGGAATGACCGTTTTCTGCCAAAGTGAAAATCTCTTTGACAATTTCAGAGGCAGTCTTGTCGGGGACAAGCAGATTTTTATTTGATTTATCTTTTTTGTATCCAAACGGAGCAAAAGACCCTATAAACTCACCGTTTTTCATTTTTGTTTCAAGAGAGGAACGGATTTTGTTTGATATATCAGCAGAGTAAAGCTCGTTTGTAAAATTATAAACAGGCGTGATGATGTTATAACTGCTGTCACGTCTGTCTGTGTCGAGATTTTCGGTAACAGAAATATACCGAACCCGTTTTTTTGGAAAAAATGTGTCAAGTAAAAATCCGGTTTCGGCGGAATTTCTCCCAAGGCGGGATAAATCCTTTGTTATAACAAGATTGATTTTGTCCATTTCAATATCAGCGGTCAGTTTTGAAAAACCGGGACGGTTTTCAAAATTTGTGCCGGAAAATCCGTCGTCAATATATTCGCCTGTTATGTAAAATCCGTTGTCACAGCAGAATTTTTTAAGAATTTTTCGTTGCGACTCAATAGAACCGCTTTCTCCCGGTAAATTGTCATCTTTTGAAATTCGCATATAAATAGCGGTTTTGTATAAATCATTTCTGATTGACATTTACATCCTCCGAATAAGAAAGATTTTTTAAAATCAGCATTTTCAAAAGTGATTTGATTTCGTTTTTATCCGGTGCATAAATTTTCAAATCTGCAAAAACAGTCTTTTTACTTTTCAAAAAATCACCTCCGTTTAATGTATGAAAAAGGCATCATCAATTATAACAAAAATATTGACAACACATAATAAATGATGTAAAATAATATGGGTGATAAGCATGGGCGTAGCAACAAAACTGTTTGAAATGCAGGATTTGGAGTATAAAAAATTTCATCAGAAACTGATGCCGACAGTTGATGAAAACGTGGTTATCGGCGTGAGAACGCCACAGCTTCGCAAGTTTGCAAAGGAGTTTGCAAAAACAGATGGTGCACAGATTTTTCTAAAAAATCTGCCACATAAATATTATGAGGAAAACAATCTTCATGCATTTGTTTTAGAACAGATAAAAGATTTTGATAAAGCAATGGAAGAAACTGAAAAGTTTTTGCCATACATAGACAACTGGGCAACCTGCGATATGTTTATGCCCACGGTTTTTAAAAGAAATAAGGAAAAACTTCTTTTGAAAATAAACGAGTGGATTTTGTCTGATAAAACATATACCGTGCGATATGCGGTAAAGCTCCTGATGTCGCTTTATCTTGATGAGGATTTTAAAATAGAATATCCCGAAATGGTAGCAAGCATAAAATCAGACGAATATTATGTTAAAATGGTTGTGGCGTGGTATTTTGCCACAGCACTTGATAAACGGTATGATGAAACGATTTCGTTTATAAAAGAAAAACAGCTTGATGTGTGGACACATAATAAAGCGATTCAAAAAGCTGTAGAAAGCCGTAGAATACCTGACGAAACAAAAATATATTTAAAAACATTAAAGAGGTAGAACAAAATGTTAGATCAGTACAAGTTTAAAACAGAATTTCATGCACACACAAACCCGGCAAGTCCTTGCGGTGATTTTCCACCGGATGAGGTTGTTAAAAAATATGCAGATTTAGGCTTTGACAGCATTATAATCTCAAACCATTTTTATCCTGAAATGAGATATTCAGGTGAAAAAGAAAAATGCCTTGAGGCTTATTTTGAAGACTATAAAAATGCAATTAAATCGGGTGAAAAATACGGAATAAATATTATACTCGGATGCGAGATACGCTTTACCGAAAACAACAACGACTATCTGCTTTTCGGAATAGACGAAGAAATTGTTGCAAAATCGTATGATTATATAGATAAAGGGCTGGAAGAGTTTTCAAAATGGTTCAGAAACGAAAACAGACTTATAATTCAGGCACATCCTTTCCGAGATAGAATTGAGCCGGCAAACCCTGATTTTATTGACGGTGTAGAATCCTTCAATATGCATCCCGGTCACAATTCAAGGGTGGCAGTTGCTGCAAAATTTGCACAAGAAAATGACTTTATCGTTACGGCAGGTACGGATTTTCACCACGACGGACACCAGGGAATGGTGGCGGTCCTTAGCAAAACAGAACTGAAAACCTCTGCCGATGTAGCAAAACTTCTTAAAAGCAGAGACTATCTTTTTGAAATCGGAAACAGTATAATTCTGCCGTATGGAATAAAATAAATCCACTAAAAGCTATTATCACATGGTAAGGGATTGTTTGCCACAGGTTCCGCATTTTTTAAACACATTATCAAGGTTAAAGGCTATACGCGGCAAAAAGCCACTATCTTCAAGAAGTGTAAAAAGCGGGAAAAATATCGCCATCGGCGGTAGCATTACCGACACAACCCATGCGGTAACGCGGTAAACTCCAAAAGTAAGCATTTCGCATATAAAACCGGGCAGATTTATAAATGTTAAGGCATTGTAAATATAATTTTCAGCTGAAAACAGCACCTCGGACAACAGCTGCGACGGATAGTTTGCACCGGTAACCGTCAGCCAGAAAACAACACCGAGCATTAAAAGCATAATCGGAATACCGGTAAATTTACCGGTAAGCAGTTTGTCAATTTTTCTGTCACGGAGACTGTAATTCTGTTTTTCACCGCTTATGCAATCAGCGGCAATGCCCTCTGCGGTTATTATAAGACGTGATGAAACAGCATCACGGAAATCCTGAACCGAGATTTCATTTTCTTTAAGAAAGTTCCGGGTATCGTTGATTTTTTTAAGAATTTCTGATGTGTCTACATTGTTTGATGACAGCAGTTTGAAAAATTCAAATTGAAACTCATCATCCTCAAGAATTTTTCGTGCAATAAGCTGCGGAGAAAGGGGAGTATAGCCGGAAGTTTTTTCAAGCTCCGGAATAAGTATACTGACAGCAGTTTCGATTTTTTCAGGATAGGTTACAGTAAAGACCTCAGCAGTATAGCCTGGGTCAGAAACACGGCATATTGCTTTCTTTAACGCATCAAAACCTGATTTGTTGCGAGCACAAACAGGAATAACCGGTATTTTTAAAATATCGGAGAGCTTTTCGGTGTTTACAGAAATGTGCTTCTTTTTTGCTTCGTCAATAAGATTAAGACACAAAACGGTTTTCGGTGTTACTTCAATAATCTGTAAAAGCAGATTCAGGTTGCGCTCAAGACAGGTTGCATCACAAACAACAACCACAGCGTCTTTTTTGCCGAAATATATAAAATCGCGTGCAACAGATTCTTCCTGTGAATGCGCACAAAGGGAATATGTTCCCGGCAGGTCGGCAAAAATACAGTTTTCACCGTTGCAGTTGCAACTGCCGAATGCAGTGACAACGGTTTTCCCTGCCCAGTTTCCGGTGTGCTGGTTTAAACCGGTAAGTGCATTAAAAACACTGCTTTTTCCTACGTTGGGATTTCCGGCAAGGGCAATAATGCGCTCGCCGTTACAATCGGTAGTTATCCTGTTTTTTGTATCTGCGGCATTAAATCCGGTAGAACCGGCAGTAAGCCCCATATTCAAGTCTCCTTTAATTTATAAGTTTTACAAAAATCTGTGAAGCGTCTTCAAAACGCAGTGCCATTAGGCTGCCGCGGATATAATATGCAGTGGGCTCGCCGCTTGTGGGCTTCATTACGCATTCAATTTCTGTACCGGGGGTGAGTCCTATATCAAACAGCCGTCGTCTCATTGCACCGCCAAGATGTACAGAACATACCTTGCAACGCTGACCGGGCTTTAGTACGCAAAGTGGATATATCATAAAGAAAACTCCTTTATTTAAAAAACGTTTCTATGTTATATTATGAAAAGTATGAACGGGAAGTGAAAAAATTTAAAATATATGCAACCTTATGTCGTTTTAAAAAGTATTATATACAGAAAGGTAAATTTTACAAAAAGAAAGCGGAGGGATTTATCATGAAAAAAACTATCACAAAACTTGCGGCAATACTGGTTTCGGCAATTATGTCAATGTCGCTTGTTGTTTTTGCAGAGGCAGACGATAAAGGTCTTACCGATGCGGTTGTTGCGGTAAAAAGTGTAATTGAAATTGGCGATGAATATGAAAATTTCAATTATTCAAATTACGAAAACGGCGGTATGCTGTTTTGGAATCTTGACTGGAGCAGTGAAAACGGATATATCGGTGCAACTGTTGTTGATAACAAAATTTCCGATATGCATATCAATGCGTATAACGAAGAAAGAACCGGCATATCATCAATAAGCCTTGCAGAAGCAAAATCAAAAGCAGACGATTTTTTGAAAAAAGTTATGCCCGATAAATGCGAGTTTATGAGGATAAACAGTGACAGTGAAATTATTAAAAACTCCGGCAATTATGAATACATAATAAATTATACAATGTATGTCAACGATATTCCGGTTCAGGGGCATACAAGCCGCATAGCAATCAGCAAGACAAACGGAGAGGTTTCGTCATATTCACGTGGATTTTACGAAAAAGAACCAATCGAATTTGAGTCTGTCGACGGAATAATCTCTATTGACGAAGCACTCGGTAAATTTACAGAAAATATCGGATTTGAGCTTAAATATAATCTTTACCGTGATTATGAAGAAAAGACCGTTACAGCAAAACCTGTTTATGTAATCAATGATTTCGGCATAAATGCAATTGATGCAAAAACAGGGGAGGTTTATGAAATTCCTGCTGATGAAGACTACCGTCTTTACGGTGGTGCAGGCGGAGCGGTAACATATAATTATGCTATGAAAGAAGAGGCGGCGGCAGACAGTGTTCAGCTTTCTCCTATGGAGCTTGAGGCGGTTGAAAATGTAAAAGGGCTTCTTTCAAAAGATGCGGCAGAAAAAGCTGTTAAAGAGCAGATGCCGGGCAAACTGCCCTCAAATCTTGAAATAAGAAATTCACATCTTAACAAAAACTATTATGACGATGATTTTGTGTGGGGAATGAGCTTCAAAAGCGGCGACGACTATTACATGAGCACAAGTGTTGATGCAAAAAGCGGAAAGCTGATTTCTTTTTCAAAATCAACAAAGCAAGATGAGAAAACTGAAAAAATAACCAAGGACAAAGCAAAAACAATAGCCGAAGAATACATAAAAACCGTGCGAGGCGAAGAATTTGCACAGTGTGAATACGAAGAGGGCGAGATTTATGATGTTTTGCCGTTAAAGGTGGCAAATTCGGGCGAAGAAGAACTTATTGAGGATTATTATTCGTTTACGTATGTCCGCAAAATAAACGGCGTAAAATGCAGAGATAATTATATATCGGTTTCTTATGATAACACCTGCGGTGAGATTTCTTCTTTTAATTTAAACTGGAACAAAAACGTACAGTTCCCGTCGGTTGAATCGGTTAAACCTGCTTCCGAGATTGCATCCGTGGCAAAAGAAACCTGCGGATTTGCTCTTACATACCTTAAAAACGGCAAACTTGTTTACGTGTTTGAAGAAAACCCGGTGCTTGATGCTTTTACAGCTGAAAAACTTGATTATAACGGCAAAGTGCAGACAGAAGAATTCACGCCGGTTATGTATGACGATATTGCAGGACACTGGTGCGAAGAAATAATTATAAAACTTTTTGAAAACGGTGTTTATAAAAAAGAATCTTCTTTTAAACCGGATGAATTTATAACACAACGTGAAGCACTTGCGATGATTGCACCATCATACCGTCATCAGGACGATGAGAGGTTGTATGAATGGGCAGTAGAAAGCGGATATATTGAAGAATCCGACAAAAATCCCAATGGAGCAATTTCTAAAAAAACAGCGGCAAAATTCTTTGTACTTTTGATGAATTACGGTGAAGTTGCTGAAAAACACGAAATCTTTAATTATCCGTTTAAAGATATATGCCCCGAAGAATATAAAGGCTATGTTGCTCTTTGCAAAGCGTTCGGAATTGTAAACGGTAACGGCAATGGTGAATTCTGCCCGGAAAATAACGTAACAAACGCAGAATTTGCAAGTATGATGTATAAATTCAAATTGAGATAAGAAAAAGGGCTTTTAAAGCCCTTTTTTGTATTCTGACGGTGTCATGCCTGTTTTTTTCTTAAATATCCTGCAAAAATACTGTGCCGAAGAAAATCCGCTTTGCAATGCACACTCATCCAATGTTAAAAAACTGTATTTCATAAGCTCCTTTGATTTTTTGATGCGCATTGAAATAATATATTCAAGCGGTGAAACGCCATACATTGATTTAAAAAGTTTTCTTAAATACACCTCGCTTATACCTGCTTTGGCGGCAAGAATTTCTACGCTGAGCGTTGTATCCTGAAAATGCGTATCAATATACATTTTGGTTTCTGAGATTTTGTCTGCCTGTGTTTTTGTGGTTATACTGTCAGACAATTTTAAAATTTCCGAATATATGCTGTACAGTATAGACAGCGACTTTGCAAGCGATGTGTGCGAGGGAGTGGCGAAAGATTTTAAAAGGCGGATAAAGTAGTTTTCAGCATCTGATGAGTTTTGCGGAGTATATACTCCGCTTTTTCTTTGTTGTTCACAGTCAAATTCAAAATCGCAAAAAATAAATCGGTAGTTTGATGTGTGAATATGCATGGTATAAACTGCATGGTATGCAAGATAAAGGATGTCACCTTTGTTTACGGTAAATTCTGTACTGTCGTCAAATTTATAACTACAGCTGCCCTCTGAAATATAAACAAAAGCATCGCTGTGCCTGCCGTTTACATAAAGAGGCTTGCTATGGGGCGGTATATACGACTTTATAACTGTTATAAGCTGTTTTATATAAAGAGGCTGTTTTGAAATATCTGTTTTGTTCATAAATTCACTACTTTCGCTTTCGGTTTATTCAATATTGTACACCAAAAAACACAAAAAATCAATATTTTTTATAAAATTTGTTTCGGAAAGTATAAAATAATCGATTTTTAGAATTTACAAAAACGGGAGCTTGCTATATAATAAAAGCAAGGAGCGTGATTTGTCGTGTCATTATCAAGAGAAGAATTAGTAAGTTATGCAGAAAAATATATAGAAACTCAGCATATCGATGTTATAGAGGCAGATGGCAATATTATAGAATTTTTGCTTGATAACTGTGAAATTACTGTGCCTGGTAACAACAGATTTTTTGTGGAAGTAAACACGTCAGATATTATGGCAGGCGTTTGCTGGTGTAGGGTACAAAAATACAATAAATACATAGAAGAAGCAGGACTTTCTGACGGTCAGGAGGTATGCGCATATACCGGAAGCAGTGATTTCGGGCATACAACGGCAAAATGGGAAAGTGTTATATCTTTGGGTATATACGGGCTTCGTAAACGCCTTGATGAGTATATTGAAAAAAATAAAAATGATAAGCAAAAACTTAAAGTTTATAAAAATTCTGCCCGTGTATATGATTCAGTGTTGCGGTTTATGAAACGCGCATCAGCGGTGGCACAAAACTTTGGGAAAACCGAGATGTCACAGGGGATTTTGAATCTTACTGAAAATTCACCGCAAAACCTTTTTGAAGCAATGCAAACAATAATTATTTATTATGTTGTGCAACACATGGTTGAGGGCACAAATTTAAGAACCCTTGGCAGGCTTGACAAGCTGTTTTATCCGTTTTATGTCAATGAAGAAAAAACGTATGCGCAACAGTTGATTATGGATTTTATCCGGGAAATTGACCGGCTGAAAGCTCCGTCAAATATTCCGTTTGCAATATGCGGTACGGACAAAAAAGGAAACTGTCTTATCAATGAATTGTCATACGAAATTCTTGAAACTTATAAAAAAGCAAATACAACAAACACAAAATTTCACTTGCTGTGCAGTAAAAATATGCCTGATGATATTATAAACAAAGCATTTGAGGGCGTAAGAGCCGGAAATAACAGTATAGTATTTATGTCCAACGAAAAAGTAATTGAATCGCTTGAAAAAATCGGGGCAAAGCACGACGATGCAGTAAATTATCATATTGTAGGCTGTTATGAATGTGGTGCAGAGGATGAACTGACATGCTCTTGCAATGCACGTGTAAACCTGCCGAAAGTTCTTGAACTTACACTAAACGGTGGAAAAGATATGCTCACAGGAAAACAGATTGGTAATCAAAACCGCACAGCTTTTAAAACCTATGATGAGTTATATTATGAGTTTAAAAAACAGCTTGAATATGCTTGCAACTGTGCAATGAAAATAACTGATATATACGAAAAACATTATGCCAAAATGCACTCTGCACCGATTTTATCGGCTACATATAATTCTTCGCTTGAAAAAGGTGGCGATTTATATTGCAATTATGCGGCAAAATATAACAATTCGTCCGTAAACGCAATCGGGCTTGCAACTGTGGTTGATTCTCTTGCGGCGATAAGAAAACTGGTTTTTGAAGATAAAACAGTTACAATAGACCGTTTTATTGAAATTCTGAAATCAAACTGGAAAAACGAAGAACCTCTTCGGTTGCTTATTAAAAACAAATTTCCGAAATACGGAACAGGGGACAGAAAAACAGATGAAATTGCCCGTGATATTGTAGATACACTTGCAGATACAATAAGCGGAAAACCAAATGTTAAAGGCGGTGTTTACCGTCTCGGTCTGTTTTCTATTAACTGGAGATGGGAGTTTGGCGAAAAAACTGCTGCATCTGCCGACGGACGTCTTTTAGGTGAAACACTTTCCCAAAACGCAAGTGCAACCTTTGGTGCAGATAAAAACGGAGCAACGGCGCATCTGACATCTGTTGCAACAATCGACGCATCAAAAACACCTAACGGAACCATTGCAGATATTGATTTGCACACTTCTGCCGTAAAAGGAGAAAATGGGATAAAAACTCTTACGGCAACACTTCGTACTTATTTTGAAATGGGCGGTTTTGGCGTACATTACAATATTCTTGATACAGATGTGCTTAAAGCGGCAAAAGCAGAACCAGAAAAATATCCCAATATTCAGGTGAGACTTTGCGGCTGGAATGTGCTTTTTTCAACACTTAGCAATAAGGAAAAAGACGAATTTATTGCACGCTCGGAAAAATAGGAGGGTATGCTGGTGAAAGGCTTGATTTCCGGAATAAAACGTATGGAAATACATGACGGCGACGGACTGCGTACAACGGTGTTTTTTAAAGGCTGTCCGCTAAAATGCATATGGTGTCATAATCCCGAAAGTATATCTTTTGAAAAACAGATTGCTTTTTATAAAGAAAAATGTATCGGATGTGGTATGTGTCGCAATGAAAAAACTGAAAAAACAGCGAAAAACTGTCCGGCTGATGCACAGATTTTGTATGGCAGGGAGTATGAGGTTGATGAGATGATAAGCGAGGTTTTAAAAGACGAAATGTTTTTTAAAAACGGCGATGGAGGTGTCACTTTGTCCGGTGGTGAATGTCTTGCTCAGTCTGTTTTTGCTGTTGAAACAGCAAAAAAGCTTGCCAAAAAAAATATAAGTGTATATGTTGATACTTGCGGTTTTGTAAGCAGAAAGGTTTTTGACAGAATTATTCCTTATACCGATAAATTTTTGTATGATATAAAAGCAATAGATGAAGATGTGCATAAAAAATGTACCGGGCAGGAAAATAGCATAATTCTTGATAATTTAAAGTATTTATCTGAAAAAGGATGCAGCATTGAAATAAGATATCCGTTTGTTAAAGGCTATAACGATAACCAATGCGAAAAGATAGGGGAATTTCTGAAAAATTTAAACGGAATAACAAAGGTAAAAGTGCTTCAGTATCATAACTTTGCCGCATCAAGATATGATGCTCTTGGAATGAAAAATACCTTGCCGTTTGGAGAAACAACATTTGAAGATGTGGAAAATGCAACTCAGATGCTAAAGAGGTTGGGTCTTAATGCAATAAACGGCATTTCTGAAAGTTAGTAAACAAAGCCTATTGGTGAGCCAATAGGCTTTTTGTGTCATAATACTGCCTTTTTCTCTTGACTTAATAATATTTATATGTTAAAATATATATGATAAAAATTAGGTGAGTGATAAAATGACCGATGAAAGAATTAAAAAGTTAAGGCTCAAAATGAGCGAAAAATCAATAGATGCAGTGCTTGTTACAAGTCGTTCAAATGTACTGTATTTAAGCGGATTTTCAGGAACAAGCGGCGATCTTATCATAACGCATGATGCACAGTATATTCTTTGCGACTCCCGCTATACAGAGCAGGCATCACAGCAATGTCCGCAGTTTGAATGTATTAACGTAAAAGACGGTGTTTATAACGTTATAAACAAGATTATTGCATATCATCGTATTGTGCGTATAGGTGTTGAAGACCGGGAGATTACATTTGCAGTATATGAGGGTATGAAAACAGCACTTAAATCAATGTTGATACCGGTAGGCGGCATGATTTCACATATGCGTGAAATAAAAGACGAAACCGAGTTGCGAGTTCTTAAAAAAGCGGCTTCAATAGGTGATATGGCTTATGAAGCGGCAATAAAAACAATAAAACCCGGAGTCAGCGAAATCGAAATTGCGGCAGAAATTGAGTATGTGATGCGTAAAAACGGGGCAACTTCCACCTCCTTTGAAACAATTGTTGCTTCGGGTGAAAATTCTTCAAAACCCCATGGAACCGCATCGCAGCGTAAAATTCAAAACGGCGACCTTATAGTTATGGATTTTGGTTGCATATATAATGGGTATTGCAGTGATATGACCCGTACTGTTGCAGTGGGGGATATAGCACTTCCGCAACGAAATTCGTATAATGCATTACTGTACACACAGCTTAAAATGGTTAATCTTATTAAAAACGGAATGGTTTGCAATGAGGTTGATAAAATTTCAAGAAATATTCTTGAAACTTTAGGTTACGGAAAATATTTTTCCCATTCTTTGGGACATGGTGTGGGAATTGATGTTCATGAAATGCCGAATTTGAGTCCGAAGTGCGATAAAACACTTGTGCCGGGCATGGTTGTAACCGTTGAACCGGGGGTTTATTTTGACGGACTTTTTGGCATAAGAATTGAAGATACAGTGGTGATTTTGGATAAAAATATAGAAATTATAACAAATTCACCAAAAGAATTGCTTATAATTTAGTAAATCTTTTACTTGAAATTGTGTAAAAAATGTTGTATAATATTACAAGATATTTATTATAATGGAGGAAAAATTGCATGATTACAGCAGGCGATTTCAGAAACGGTGTTACTTTTGAAATGGACGGAAACGTGTTCCAGGTTATTAACTTCCAGCACGTTAAACCGGGTAAAGGAGCAGCGTTTGTAAGAACAAAAATTAGAAATGTTATCAGCGGTGCAGTTATTGAAAGAACTTTTAACCCCACCGATAAAATGCCTAAAGCTCACATTGAGCGCAAAGATATGGAATATCTTTATAACGATGGCGAACTTTATTACTTCATGGACAGCGAAAGCTACGAGCAGATGCCTCTTAATGCAGATTTGCTCGAATCAGCACTTCCGTATCTTAAAGACAATATGGTTGTTAAAGTGCTGTCTTTCAAAGGCAACGTATTCGGTGTAGAACCGCCGAACTTTGTTGAACTTCTTGTTACAGAAACAGAACCCGGTGTTAAAGGCGATACAGCAACAGGTGCAACAAAACCTGCTACTGTTGAAACAGGTGCACAGATTTATGTTCCTTTGTTCGTTAACGAAGGTGATACAATCCGTGTTGATACAAGAACCGGCGATTACATGGAACGTGTATAATTAAACAGCATTTTAATTGCCCATGCAATATTTTTTGCATGGGCAAAATATAAATTTGAGGGAAAGAAGGATAATTTATGTTAGATAATATGTCATATTTAAGCGAAAGAGTTTCGTATTTAAAAGGTCTTGCAAAAGGTCTGAAAATAGACGAAACAAAACCTGAGGGCGAGCTTATGCTTGCTATAATTGAAGTGCTTGATGAAATGGCATCAGAAATTGATGCCGTTGTTGAGGCACAGGATGAAATTTTTGATATGCTTGAACCTGAAGATGAACTTGACGAAGAATGCGACGGTGATTGCGAGGGTTGCAGCGGTTGTGGCGAAATGGATTATTTTGAAGTTGAATGTGAAAACTGCGGAAATACCATTTATCTTGATGAGGATTTGCTTGCAAACGAAGAAGAATTTGAATGCCCCGTGTGCAAAGAAAAAATTACTGTAGAAATAGAAGAAGATTGAGGTTTTCAATAATATTGTGGGGTAAGTTTTATGCATGAACAATTGAAAAATGCAAAGCGCATTGTTATAAAAGTAGGAACATCCACACTTGCTTATTCAACAGGTCGTCTTAATATAAGGCGTGTTGAAAAGCTGGTTAAGGTGCTTTCAGACATTAAAAATATGGGCAAAGAAATTGTGCTTGTATCATCGGGTGCTATTGGTGTAGGTGCAGGTGTGATGGGGCTTGCAGCGCGACCCCGTGAGGCTGTTGAAAAACAGGCGGCAGCCGCTGTGGGGCAGTGTGAGCTTATGAACAGATATTCCCGTATGTTTGGTGATTTTGGTCATACTGTTGCCCAGATTCTTCTTACTAAAAATGTTGTTGAAGACAGCATATCAAAAACAAATGCTGAAAATACGTTTATGCGTCTTATAGATTACGGCGTTATTCCGATTGTTAACGAGAACGACACAATTTCAACAGAAGAGGCGGAATTTGGCGATAACGATACGCTTTCAGCAGTTGTAGCAGCACTTTGCAATGCGGATGCGCTTGTTATTTTGTCTGATATAGAAGGCGTTTACAGCAGCAATCCCAAAACAGACAAAAATGCAAAACTTATTACTGAGATTGATGATATTGAAAATATGATGGGCGTTGCTAAGGATACAACAAATTTGCTGGGCACAGGCGGAATGATAACAAAACTGCGTGCGGCTTCAATAGCAAAACAACACGGAATTGCCACGGTTATTGCCTGCGGAAGCTATCCGGAAAATCTTTATGAGATTATAGAAGGAAACGATTGCGGAACATTTATTCCGGCATAAATTCAGTAAAACGGAGAGTAGCTATGACTGAAACAGAAATAAAAGGTGCCGTTGCAAAAGCGGCGGCAAAAGAACTTGCACAGATTGCTCCTAAAATAAAAACAGATGCACTTCTTTCTATTGCTGATGCAATAGAAGTGAATGGAGAAACAATTATCAGAGAGAATAAAAAAGATATTGAAAATGCGGAAAAAAACAACATGACTGCGGCACTTATTGACAGACTCCGCCTTGATAATAAACGCATTTCAGATATTGCTGACGGAGTGCGTAAGGTTGCAACTCTTGATGATCCTGTTGGCATGACAGAGAAAACTGTTATGCGTCCCAACGGTCTTCAGATAGGCAGAAAACGTGTTCCAATAGGTGTTTTGGGAATTATATATGAGGCTCGCCCGAATGTTACGGCAGATGCGGCGGCACTTGCTCTTAAATCCTCAAATGCGGTTATTTTGCGTGGCGGAAAAGAAGCGATAAATTCAAACAAGGCAATTGTTGCAGTAATTAATGCGGCGGCTAAAAATGCCGGTATTCCTGATGGAAGCGTGCAACTTATAGAAAATACCGAGCGACAGAGTGCTGTTGATATGATGCGTGCAAACGGATATATAGATGTGCTTATTCCAAGAGGAGGGGCAGGACTTATAAAATCGGTTGTTGAAAATGCAACTGTTCCTGTTATAGAAACGGGCGTTGGAAACTGCCATACTTATATTGACGACAGTGCTGATACCAACATGGCGGTGAATATAGCGGTTAATGCAAAATGTTCACGTCCGGCTGTGTGCAATGCTATGGAAACACTTCTTGTTTCAGAAAAGAAAGCGGCAGAAGTTTTGCCTGTTTTAGAAGAAAAAATAGCAGAATATACTGTGGAAATCCGTGGTTGCGAAAAAACGTGCAAAATTTTAAAAAATGCTGTTTTAGCAACAGAAGAAGACTATTCAACCGAATTTCTTGATTATATTCTGGCTGTTAAAATTGTTTCCGGGCTTGATGAAGCAATAGAACATATTTCAAAATATTCAACAGGTCATTCCGAAGCGATTGTAACAAACAGCTACGAAAATGCCGAAAAGTTTTTAGATACTGTGGATGCGGCGGCGGTTTATGTTAACGCATCAACACGGTTTACAGACGGAAATGAGTACGGTTTTGGTGCTGAAATCGGTATCAGTACGCAAAAAATGCATGCCAGAGGTCCTATGGGGCTTGAGGCACTTACGACAGTTAAATACGTTGTCCGCGGTAACGGACAAATAAGATGAAATGAGCCACACCGTGTAAAACGGTGTGGCTTTTTTTGCTGCATTTGTTGAAAGTAAAAATAAATTAATGATAATTTACAAAATATTTACATTTTTTAGGGGTAAAAGCAAGGTAAACTATTGACTTTTGGTGCGATTTGAGGTATAATATAATTTGATATATTATTGTCAGTAAGCGTTGGCAAAAATAAAGAAAGGTTCCTTTAATTTACTGATTTTGTCAGATTTAGTGGAGGCTTATATGAAAAAAAGACCGTTTAAAAGGCTGTTTTCAACAATAAGTGCGGCATATATAATAATCTTGTTTGTTATTGCGTTGCTACCTCTTATTGTTGAAAGTAAAGTGATTTTATTTGCAATCTCAGCAATTGCATGGATTGCAATAACTGCATATACATTTTTTTATGAAGCAAAAAAAGAAAAAGACCTGCTTGATTATATAATGACGCTGTCTTTTGATTTTGATAAGGGCAGCAAGGGTTCTCTTCTAAGACTTCCGATTCCTCTTTCAGTTATGGATAAAGAGGGGAATATACTGTGGTATAACGAGCTGTTTCGTGATAAATTCGGCATTGAAGGCGTATACGATTTTAAAATTACTGATGTAGTTAAATCTGAAAAAAATTCCGATGCATTTTATAATGCAGGGAACGACGGTGTTAAGGTTACGGTTAATGACAGTAGTTTTACGGTAATAACAAATAAAATGAAATCCGAAAATGACAGCACTGTTGCAGTTTTATATTGGATAGACGAAACTAGATTTGCAAAATTGCGTACAATATATGAAAACACGCGACCTGTTGTTTGTGAGCTTACAGTGGATAACTATGACGAAGTTATGCAAAATACTCCGGAAAATTTAAGAACTATACTGGTGGGTGCAATTGAGAAAAAAATTAGCGACTGGATAAGTGCAACTGGCGGTATCTTTAAGAAAACGGAAAAAGATAAGTATTTTATAATTTTTGAAAAACAGCATCTTCAGCCTAACATAGATGCTAAATTTGCTGTTTTGGAAAATGTTCACAATATAAAAATAGGTAATACCATTCCTCCAACAATAAGTTTGGGTATCGGCGTGGGCGGTAATAGCTTTACGGATGATGCACGTTTTGCCAAAGAAGCGCTTGAAATGGCATTCAGCCGAGGGGGCGACCAGGCAGTTATTCGTAACGAGTCTAAGTTTATGTATTTTGGTGGAACAGGAAAAGATGTTGAGCGATATACACGTGTAAGAACCAGAGTAATGGCGGGTGCTATCAATCAGTTTATTAACAGAGCAGAAAATATAATCATTATGGGTCATAAAAATGCTGACTTAGATAGCTTTGGTGCAGGTGCTGGTATTCTTGCGGCGGCTGTAAATGCAGGAAAAGAAGCATATATTGCAGTTGAGACAAATAATGATTTCACAAACAAGCTTATAAATGACCTTTCGCTAAGGGCGCCGTTTAAAAATCGAATTATAAATCGAGAAACGGCACTGGAGCTTGTTAATGAAGAAACACTTCTGGTTGTGGTGGATGTATATCGTCCGGTGATAACGGAAATACCGCAACTTCTTGAAAAAGCAGTAAATATTGTTGTTATTGATCATCACAGAAAAACATCGGAATTTATTGAAAATGCATCTATTGTATACCACGAGCCTGCGGCATCTTCAACTTGCGAAATGGTAACGGAGCTTTTGCAGTATATTGATGAAAAAGTTATTACTGCGGATGTTTCGGCGGCACTTTATTCCGGAATTAAATTAGACACTAAAAACTTTACCTTTAAAACCGGTGCACGTACATTTGAAGCGGCGGCATATCTTAAACGCAGGGGGTTTGATGCTCAAAAGGTGAAGATGATTTTTCAAAACAACAAAGAGGTTTATTCTATTGTCAGTGAGATGGTATGCAGTAGTAAGACGATGCACGATAAAGTAGCGGTTGCCTATACAAAACAAAAACACAATGACATACAAAGTGTTACAGCGGCAGCGGCAGACGAGTTATTATCACTTAATGGAATCACTGCATCATTTACAATGTGTCATGTGGGAGACACTACTTATATAAGCGGACGTTCAGCCGGAGATATCAATGTGCAGACCATTCTTGAAAAAATCGGTGGTGGCGGTCATGGTGTTGTTGCAGGTGCGCAGCTAAAATGTAGTATTGAAACCGCAATAGAACAACTTAAAGTGGCTATAGATGAATATTTTGATACAGGTGTCGCACAGCGGCAGGAAGGAGAAAAATAAAATGAAAGTTATACTTACAACCGACGTAAAAGGAAAAGGTAAAAAAGGTGATATGATAAATGTAAGCGACGGATATGCACGCAATTTTTTGCTTCCGCAGGGACTTGCTACTCCGGCGACAAAAGCGGCTATCAATGAAATGAAAGGTCAGAATGACGCAAAGGCATACAGAGAGCAGAAGCAGCTTGAAGAAGCAACTGCACTTAAAGCTAAAATAGAAGAAGTTACAGTTGTGCTTAAAGCTAAAACAGGCGAGAACGGCAAACTTTTCGGTTCTGTTACAACTTCTGATGTTGCACATGAGCTTAAAATGACACATCACATTGTTGTTGATAAAAAGAAAATATCCATGGATGCTATAAAATCCGTAGGTACAGTACAGGCAAATGTGAAACTTCATCCCGGCGTTGCGGCAACACTTAAAGTAAAAGTTGAAGAAATGTAATCTCACCTTTTGCAAACTACCAAAGGAGTGAAAACTTTGGAAAACGAACTTTCCGTAAGAACCATGCCTTTTAACGCAGAGGCGGAACAGTCTGTCCTGGGTTGTATTTTGCTTGATTCCAACAGCCTTGCTACTGTTGCAGGCACTATTAAACCGGATGATTTTTATCTTACGCAGAATAAGATAATATACGAAGCTATGCTTGAACTGTGGAATATGGGTGAAGCAGTTGATGTAATTATGCTTACCAAAAAGCTGGGAAATCAGCTTGAAGCCGTGGGCGGTTACAGTTATCTTGCGCAGCTTGGTATAATTGTTCCGACAGTTCAGAATATAAAGGCATATATAAAAATAATTAAAGATAAATCTATGCTTCGCAAGCTTATCGGTGTTGCTTCAAAAATATCCAAACTGGGATATGAAAGCGATGACGATATAAGTGTTGTGCTTGACACAGCAGAACAGCATATGTACGATTTGCTTGAAAACCGTGAAATTGACGGCTTTTCGCATATTCGTGACGTGCTTGCGGAATCTTTTGATAAACTTGAGCAGCTTGCAATAAATAAAGGTCAGATTGCAGGTGTTCCCACGGGATTCCGTGACCTTGATAAAATAACAAACGGTTTTCATGGGTCAGAGCTTATCATTATTGCAGCACGTCCTGCAATGGGTAAAACCAGTTTTGCACTAAATATTGCTCAGTATGCGGCACTTCATGCCCGTGTTCCGGTTGCTGTGTTTAACCTTGAAATGTCAAAAGAACAGCTTGGCAGCAGAATTATCTGGTCAGAAGCGATGGTTGATGGCGAAAAACTTCGCAACGGCAACATTGGAGATAATGACTGGCCGGCAATTGCTTCAGCAATCGGTGAGTTGTCTAATGCACCGCTTTATATTGACGACAGTGCGATGATGACAGTTACCGATATACGTGCAAAATGCCGTAAACTGAAACTTGAAAAAGGTCTTGGAATGGTGGTTATCGACTATTTACAGCTTATGAGCGGCAGTAAAAAATCCGAAAACCGCCAGCAGGAAATTTCTGAAATATCCCGTTCGCTTAAAGTGCTTGCAAAAGAACTTGATGTGCCGGTTATTGCACTGTCACAGCTCAGTCGTGCAACAGCAACCAGAACCGACCACAGACCTATGCTTAGTGACCTGCGTGAATCTGGAGCAATCGAGCAGGATGCGGATATTGTTATGTTTCTGCATCGTCCCGAATATTATGACGAAAATACTGAAAAAAAAGGTATTGCAGAGTGTATCATTGAAAAACACCGTAACGGTGCAACAGGTACAATTGATTTAAGATGGATAGGCGAATTTACAAAATTCAAAACTCTTGATAAAACTTATGAATAAAATTTGGAGGAAGCATGCATAGCGTAGCGCTTGAAGTTAAGAAATATATTCTTAAAAATGAGCTTATTTTATCGGGAAGTACTGTTATTTGCGGATTTTCCGGCGGTGCGGATTCCATGTGTATGCTTGAAATTTTGCATCAGCTTTCGCAAGAATTGGATTTTAAAACTGTGGCTGTACATCTGAATCACGGCATTCGTGGAAAAGATGCAGATAATGACGAACAGGTCTGCAAAGAATTTTGCAGAAAGAAAAATATAGAAATTTTTTCAAAAAAAGTTGATATTAAAAAAATAGCAAAAGAGCGTGGCTGTGGCGAAGAAGAAGCGGGTAGAGAAGAACGGTATGCGTTTTTTAATGAGATTGCAAAAAATTATAAAAATGCACTTATTGCAACGGCACATACAAAAAATGATTTAGCCGAAACGGTTTTGCACCGGGTTATACGGGGAAGTTCTGTTAAAGGTCTTGTCGGAATACAGCCGAAACGTGAAAATATTATCCGTCCGATTCTGTGCTTGTCCCGAAAGCAGGTTGAAAAATTCTGTGCAGATGAAAAACTTAGGTTTGTTACAGATGAAACAAACTTTAAGCCGGTTTATACACGGAACAAAATCCGTCTGGAAATTTTCCCCCGGCTTGAAACCATAAATAAATCGGTAGTGGAGGCACTTTCGGTTTTGGCAGAAACTGCGGCAGCTGACAGAGATTTTATTGATAAAAATGTGAATAATGAATACAGAAAGCTTGTTTCTTCTGATGGTGAGCAGATAAGTATCAGTATAAATGACCTTATGGCACTTGATACCGCCATAAGAACAAGAATAATAATTAAAATGGCAGAAAACTGCGGAATTTCTCTGGAATATAAGCATGTTGTCTCAATTGATGAAATGTGCAAAAAAGAAATCACCGGCAAAGAATGTGACATTCCGGGAGGCAGAGCGACTGTTTCTTATGGGAGCCTTATTATATGCGGCAACAAAACAGAAGGTGATGAAGATTTTTGTATAACAGCTTGTTCAGGTGAAACCGTTAAAACAAACGGTTATGAAATATGTGTTGATATATATGAAAATCCGGAGAATACAAGCATTGTTGTACGAAGCAGACGTGATGGCGATAAAATAGTCTGTAATTCGATGACAAAAAAACTTAAAAAAGTTTTTATAGATTTAAAAATACCGCAAAATCAGCGCAATAAAATTCCCGTAGTTGAAATAAGCGGAGAAATTTTTTGCGTAGGAAATATTTTAAAAAGCGATGCTTTAAAAAAAGCAAAAGAAAAAATAAAAGTGACGGT
>JAZNOL010000093.1:0-1701 GCA_045580815.1 Clostridia bacterium
CGGGAATAATTGACACCTGCGTGGATTTGGGCGTGACACATGCCTTTGTTGAGCAGGACGACTGCTACGGCAGAGATACCTTTGAAAGCCTTGAAAAAAGCTATAAGTTTTTAAAAGACGCAATGAAAAAATATGAATAAAAGTTAAAATAAAAGAGGCTGTCTCTTTAAACAAGTGATATGCATTGGTTTCGGGTTGATGCAGGCATCGACCCGAAATGGATAATATTTTTGCATAAAACTATGTTTATTGAAACAGCCTTTTTGAATTAATTTTTTACTGTGCGGCAGGTTTTAATGCCATAATATTCAAAGCATTTTATCGCTGTTTTGTCAATTATTTCACCGCACATCACAATAGGCACAGCCGGCGGACATCCTACCGATGGAGTGGCAAGAATACGTCCTTCGCTGTCTTTAATATTAACAGTTTCGCTTTCCGCAAAACATGCCTCACGCACCGATAAAACACGTTTCGGTTTTGAAAACAGGGGAGAGGCACTTGCTATTGCCGCTTTTTTAGGTATGGACAAAAGTGCGTTTTCAAGCTGATTAAGCCCACTTTTGCCGATTTCGGGGGTAAGCATAAAAACAACAAAATCGGGGTCATAAAACTCACATACAATATTTTTTTCAGCAAGTAATGATGCAAACTCAAATCCGGTGTATCCGTATTTTTTTGTTTCAATTGTAATTTTAATTCCTTCGTCACCGTAAAGGGAAAATCCGTTGTTTTCAATAGTGGTTTTGAGACTTTTTGTTTCATTTATAAAATCCGAAAGTATTTCTTTATATCCGCCGCTGATATATGCGTTTGTCATGTCAAGGGACTGCAAAATAAGATATGATGGACTTGTTGACCCAAACAGTGCCAATGCATTTTTGACATTTTCTGTAAAATTTGCAGGTGCATTTTTACCAATATGCAGATATGCTCCGCCCGTTAAAACAGGCAATGTTTTATGCGCCGAATCACAGCACATGTCGGCACCTGAATCAATGGGGTGCATTGAACTGCTTAAAAATTTTAAATACGCACCGTGTGAATTGTCAACAATAAGGGGAATACCATAATTTTTGCAAACCTTTGAAAGTGATTTTATATCGGTGATTTTGCCAAGATAATCGGGACTTGTTATGTAAACTGCCGACGGTATTTCATCAGAAGTTAATATGGCTTTTTCAAGATCTGCTTCGCTGATTTCACAAGAAAGATACGAACTGCCTTTTTCGGGATAAAGCCACAGAATATCAAAGTCAAGCAACACTGCGGCGTTTAAAAATACCTTGTGAGCATTTCTTCCGGCGGCTATAAGCGGACGTTTGCCATTATTTTTTGCGTTAAGACAAGCAAGATACAGCATCGCGCGGATGCAAAGGGAAGAACCCTCTGTCGAATAAAATGTGTCGCATCCGAAAAGAGAAGAGGCGTTATCTTCGCTTTCTTTTATAATTCCATTTGCTTCATAAAGGCTGTCTGCACCGTTAAATTCGGTTATATCAAACATTTCAACACCGAGAAAACTCTGTCCTTTGTGTCCCGGCATATGCAGGCGCAGGGGATTTTTATCACAATATTTTTTCACAAAATCACAAATTGGCGTATTCATTTTTATTCCTCGCGAAAAGCTCTGTCAATTGCGACCATTATGGCACATTCCATACGTTTTCTGAACAGCTCACAACCATATTTGTAAACGCC
>JAZNOL010000094.1:0-19395 GCA_045580815.1 Clostridia bacterium
AAAAAGAAATAGATGAATTAAAAGAAGAAATTAAATCAGAAAAAGAAAAAAATATTGTTGTTGAAAATAAAGATGAAGTTATAAAAGAAATATGTTTTGTTATAACACGTCTTGTTCATTTTGAAGAATTTGATGATTCGATTGCTAAAGAGGTTTTAGAAGAAATTATCATCAATAGTAAGAGTGACATAGAGGTGTATTTAAAAGGGGTTAAAGACAGGAAGTTTTTTTTTACGGATAAGAGTAAAATCTTGGATAATAACTACCTATATCAGTGAGCAAACCTTTTGAGATGTTATCCTCAAAGTGAAATCTTTGGGAAAGATAGCGCATTGAGGCTCCAAGTTCACCATCCGGTCCACCATATTGGCTGATAATAAAGCTTGCGAGTTTAGCATTGGGGCGTTTGATATTTATCGGGTATTGCAGTTTTTTTTGATATTGCCACATATGTCAGTCTCCTTTAATTTTCCCACGGCCACGGAGAGTCAATCCATGCCCAGCGGTCAGAATTTTTAAGATTATCGGGGCTTATTGCGCCGAATTTGCTTTCATATTCACAGCGGAGTTTTTGTGCTTTTTCTGCAACGCAGTGATACATTTCGAGTGCCTGCGTATCACATGGATGAGTATCTAAAAACAGCACAAGCTCATATACAGCAAAATCATATTTCATAAGCTCTTTTAAAAGTTCGTTTCTATTCATGGCTGCATTTCCCCATTTTTTCATAAACTCCTAATGGCATATCGAGCTGAGGAAAAAGCGTTCCGCAAAAAAGTGCTTTGCATGGGTCGTATGTTTCGGTGAATCTCTGAGGCATAACATATGCATAACCTACGCACATGTGAGGCATATAACTGTCATGATTACAACCCGGCTCCATACGCATGGAGTTGTTGTCGCAAGACATCATAATTGATTCAGAATCCTTTCTGTCTGCATTGTTTGATAAACGCAGTACCGCAGACAAATGTACTGCGGAAAATTCATTTGCTTAATTTATTATATGAAGCTGTAATGATTGTTGTTACATGTTAAAAATGAATTGACAAAAAAGAGTAGAAATGATATAATAATTCTATAACAGGAGGAGGATTCAAAATGGATTTTACAAAGCTTAAAAATTGTATGGACAAATTTGTCCGTGAATATAATACTCCCGGTGTGGACTGTATTGTTTATAGAAATCATGAAATGCTTTACAGGTATTATGCAGGAATGAGCGATATTGAGAACAGCAAAAAAACAGACGGCAGCGAATTGTACTTGATATTTTCAATGACAAAAATGCTGACCTGTACTGCGGCATTACAGCTTTTTGAGCAGGGAAAATATCAAATGAGCGACCCAGTTTCAAAGTTTATGCCCGAATTTGAGAAAATGAGAATTTCCGACGCAGAGCTTAACTCAGAAAATACCGCAAAAATCACAACAGGCAGTGCTATGGGAGAAAACGGTGAAAACAATTGTGACGGATATGCGGAAAATCCGATTACAATCAAAGATTTGTTCACAATGGGCGCGGGCTTTGACTATGCTCTTTCAGACGATGCCATAACAACCGCACTTAGCGCAGGAAAAACAAGCACGCGAGAGCTTGTTGGCGCAATGTCACAAAAAGTTTTGGGGTTTGAACCCGGCACAAGATTCAGATACAGTCTTTGTCACGATGTGCTTGGTGCTCTCATAGAAATATGGTCAGGGCAAAAACTGGGCGAATATATGAAAGACCATATTTTTGAGCCGCTTGGTATGCAAAACACGTTTTTCGGACTGCCGGATGATGAAGTGCAGCTTTCAAGAATGGCGGTAAGATACACCTGTGATGCGGACGGAAATCTCCAAAAACTGCCGCTGGAATGCATGTACAATCTTTCGGATGACTATGAAAGCGGTGGTGCCGGACTTACCTCCTGCACAGAAGACTACGCTGTTTTTCTTGATGCTCTTGCCTGCGGAGGAACTGCCAAAAACGGCAATACGATTCTTGCTCCCGAAACGGTTGAGCTTATGAAAACAAACCATTTAAAAGGACAACAATGCGACGATTTTGTACAGCTGCGCCCCGGGTACGGCTACGGCTTGGGTGTTCGTACACATATGGATAAAAAAATAAGCGGTTCGCTCAGCCCTGTGGGCGAGTTTGGATGGGACGGAGCCGCAGGCGCATTTTCGATGGTTGATACGGAAAATAAACTTTCACTTACATATTTTCAGTCTATGCACGCCTGGGACGTTAAAATTCAGAGCGAAATGCGCAACGCACTATATGAGTGCCTTGGTTTATAAGATTAAAGTAACATAATTTTTGGTTTGGATTTGATATAAGACATAATGAAAATAAGAAAGGAATAAAGGATATGAAAAGGATTATCAGTTTAATCATTGCTTGTGTATTTTGCTTTGTTGTCGCTGGTGGTATTTTCTATCAAATAGGATATGAAAATGCAAAAACAAAAGATGCATATACGAAAGCAAATGAAGAAATTGGTCAACTGGACTATCCATTGATAGATATACCATTTAATGATGGAAATGAATATGTAATTGTAATTTGTAATGGACTACATAGCGAAGAACAAACATATTTGTGGTGCCCCGACGGAAAAGAATTACAGTTTAACAAGGAACATATATTTGTGCGTACATATCCGGCAGGGAGAGGTACAACCGGCAATGGATTTATAACTGTCTATCGAAATGGAGAAGAAATAAGGTATATAGAATTTTTGGAAATTCATTTTGCCGATGAGGAAATAAAAAACAATTTTGTAAAAGTTTCATCTAATGAACTGAAGAATTATCTTAAAGATAAATAGTATCAACAATAAAGAATCTTTTTTGAAATAAAACAAGTTTTTAGTTTTAATTTAACACAAAGTTATAAAGATTGTCGAAATTTGACGAAAATAAAAAAGCCTCCCCTGTGTAAGGGGAGGTGGGTTGCAAAGCAACTCGGAGGGGTTGTACAAAGCAAAACAACCCCTCAGCCAGCTATGCTGACAGCTCGCTTTACACAAGGGAGCCTTTGATGTATGGTATCCAAATTATACAGTCTTTATATCACAAAATTATAAACTGCAATAAAGTCATACAAATTCAAACAACAAACAAATAATTAATTACATTAAGGAGAGCGGAAACATGAACAAATATACAGGAAATTCAATGCAGGTTTACGGAGTAGAAGAAATGCGTCTTGTTGGTGGTAAAGGCGACGGAATGCGTATGCTATACGTGCGAAACGGCAAAGGACTTGAATTCTGGATTTCTCTTGATCGCTGTGCAGACATTACAAAACTTAGTCTAAAAGGCGATAATTTCAGCTTTATTTCGGCTTGCGGTTATGTTTCACCAAAGTATTATGATAAAGAAGGCATTGGGTTTTTAAAATCCTTTACGGCAGGTTTTTGTACAACCTGCGGACTTACTGCGGTAGGCAGTCCGTGCGAAGATGATGGTGAACAGCTTCCGCTTCACGGGACAATTTCCAACACACCTTGTGAAAGTTTCGGATATTGGACGGACGATACAAATATTCACATCAGAGCAACTGTTCGTGATGCGCGCATATTTTCACACAAACTTCTTATGGAAAGAGAATACGTTGTATCGCTTGAAGAAAATGTGTTTGCAATGACCGATACAGTTAAAAATATCGGTTCGGCAGAAGCTCCGTATGAGATTATGTATCATTGCAATATGGGATATCCGCTTCTTAGCGAGAATGCCGAAATAAAAATTACGTCAAGTGATGTTACTGCAAGAAACGAGCATTCAAAATCCGGGCTGGATTGTTGTCTGAAAGCAGAGAAACCTCAAAACGGTTATGAAGAAATGTGTTTTTATCATAAGCTTTCCGGAAAGCCCGAAGTGAGCATATATAATCCTGATATAAAGAAGGGCATGAAAATGACTTTTGATACAAAGGAACTAAAATGCTTTACTCAGTGGAAAATGATGGGTGAATATGATTATGTAATGGGGCTTGAACCGGGAAACTGCACGCCCGACGGAAGAAATGTGATGAGAGAAAAGGGGATGCTTGAATTTATTGAGCCGGGAGAATCAAAAACGCAGACATTAAAATTTGAGTTTGTTGGATAAATGTTTTTTCCTTTGTTTTATGCACTTTTCGTATTGACATTGCGGCAAAGTAGTGTTAAAATATAACTTGTGATTAAATTTGCAAAAAAGAGGAGAAATACAACATGCTGTTTGATTCACATGCACATCTTGACGACGATAAATACAGCGAAGACAGAGATGAGGTTATAGCCGCCCTTGAAAACCAGGGTACGTCTCTTGTTATGAACGTTGCTTCCGATATGGTTACATCTCATCAGAGTATTGAGCTTGCGGAAAAATATCCGTTTATATACGCATCTGTCGGTGTTCATCCTTGCTCAACAGGCGAAATGACAGACAATGATATTGAAGTATTAAAAGAGCTGTCAAAGCACGAAAAAGTCAAGGCAATAGGGGAGATAGGGCTTGATTATTACTGGGACGAGCCGGACAGAGAAACTCAGAAAAAATGGTTTCGCCGTCAGATGCAGCTTGCAATGGAGCTTGACATGCCGTTTATAATTCATGACCGTGATGCTCATGAAGATTGCCTTAATATTTTAAAAGAATTTGATATAAAGAAAACAGGCGGCGTTATGCACTGTTTTTCAGGAAGTGCCGAAATGGCACGTCAGGTTGTTTCCATGGGCATGATGATTGCGTTGGGCGGTGCGCTGACATTTAAAAATGCCGCAAAAACCGTAAAAGTTGCACAGGAAATTCCTCTTGAGCATATTATAATTGAAACTGACAGCCCTTATCTTACGCCGGAGCCGTTCCGAGGAAAACGAAACACTCCCGGATATGTAAAATTTGTGGCACAGAAAATAGCAGAATTAAAAGGAGTCGATGTTGATACGGTTGCAAAAATCACCGTAGAAAACACAAAACGGCTTTATCGTATAGACTGACGGAGGTATTTAAAATGGATAATATTATTTTGTACGAATACGACGGAAATCACGGCGAAAACAATCTTTATGTGAATCTGACAAATGCCTGCACAAACAAATGCAGATTCTGCATCCGTGATTATGACGTTATGGAAAAGGATTTGTGGCTTGAGCATCAGCCTACGTTTACAGAGTTTAAAGCCGAGCTTGATAAAAAGGATTTGTCAAACTATAAAGAGGTTATTTTCTGCGGTTTTGGCGAGCCTATGCTCAACTATGCAACACTTATACAAGCGGCAAAATATCTGCGTGAGGTTACGGAGATGCCTATTCGTCTAAACACAAACGGTCAGGCAAATCTGTTTTTAAAACGTGATGTTACGCCTGAAATGAAAGGTCTTTTTGATACGGTTTCAATCAGTCTTAATGCGGGCAGCAAAGAGGCTTATAACGAGCTTTGTCTGCCGGCGGATAAGGAAAATGCGTTTGATGCGGTTCTGGAATTCACAAAAAAAGTCAAAGAAGTTGTGCCTCACGTTGTAATGAGCGTTGTTGATACATTTATTGATGAGACGGAAATTGAAAAATGCAGAAAAATTGCAGAAGATATCGGCGTTGAATTTCGAGTACGAAAATTTGAGTCATAATAGTGTATTGACGGAGAAAAAATGATTTTTGAAGCAAAGTTTTTTGATAAACTGACAACAACAGAACTGTACGAAATAATTAAATCAAGAACCGAAGTTTTTATGCTTGAACAAAATATAATCTGTCAGGATCTGGATGACGTTGACTATGTGAGTCTGCATTGTTTTATGCGTGAGGGCAAACGGGTGACTGCATACCTGCGTGCGTTTGCCGACAAGGAAAATGACGATGCGGTAACAGTTGGCAGAGTGCTGACATTGGTTCATGGCAAGGGTACAGGCACAATTCTCATGCAAAAAAGCATGGAAGAATTAAAGCAAAAATTCAAGTGCAAAAAAATAAATCTTCATGCACAAAAACAGGCAATGGGATTTTATGAAAAGCTTGGGTTTATAACCGTTTCGGACGAGTTCCTTGAAGAAGGCGTTGTCCATGTGACAATGGAAAAGAAATTATGACCGATTTTACACAATGGTTTTTGAATAAAATATAAAAGGGGCTGTAGTAAAATAATTTCATTTTGCTACAGCCTCTTGTTCATGGTTAAATTAAAGTTTTTCGTAATTTCCGTAAAGTTTTCCGTTTAATTCATTTTTGAGAATTTCATCATCCGCCATATTTTCCTGTGGTATCCATACAGTCATTTTGGATTGTTTGCTCTCATCAATGCGGTTGCACCATTTATGATACGGCACAAGAGTGAACTCTTTTCCGTCAGCATCTTTGCCTGTTACGGTTTCTCCGCAGACTTTCAATTCCGGATTTTCGGCAACCGTAAATTCCACATCACCGCCGTTGTCAATACCCTCGGCGCAAAGCAGGAATTTTCCTTTCATAAAAGCAACAAGTCCCTTATCATATTCAACTTTCGGGTTTGCAAAAATGCGTTTTACGGTTTCATCAAACTTAACTTCAATTGCGGTATTTTTATCAAAAATTCCCCTGATTACAGCATAACCGCTTTCTGTTTCAAAATCACATTTTTTACCGTTTACATACAGTTCAAAATCATCACCGTATGCCGGAATACGGAATTTAACCGAAACATTTTTTCCAAAAGAATCAATTTTGAATTTTTTTTCATTTTGCTCAATTTCAAATTTTTCGTTTTTAGCTGTGCTTCCGATATACATATTAACGCTGATGCTGTTTTCGTCATATGAATATATATAACTTCCAAGCGATGAATAAATTTTAACCAGCATTGGCGGGCAGCATGGACACCAGTGCCACTCCCATCTGGGGAAAAAGTCTTTGCACTGCAAAGGATTTTGGTAATAATACTGAGTAAAGCTGTCACCGATTGCCGCAAGGATATTGTTGTACAGTGCAAGCTCAAAACAGTCAAAATAACGTGAATCCTGTTTAATCAGGTTCATTTCACCGCAGAAAAACGCAAGAGCAATACCTGCACATGTTTCAAGATAAGCATCGTTTGGCAGGTCATAATCAGCGGTAAATCCCTCAAACTTATGGTCTGTGCCGATGCCGCCGCTAATGTGTATTCTTTTGTTTGCAACATTTTCCCACAGCAGATTAAGTGTCTCTTTATAATCCTCGTTGCCTGTGGCAAGAGTGTAAGCCGCCGCACCTATATAGCAAAGCATAGCACGTACGCTGTGTCCCACAGCCTCAGTCTGCTTGGAAAACGGCATATGGTCCTGATTGTATTCAGGTGCAAAATAGGAATCAACTGTTCTGTTTTCACGGTCACCTCTTGCGTCATACCAAAAACGCACAATTTCAATGTAATTATTGAAATCAACACCGTTTTTGCTTGCAAACCCGTCAAGAGTGCGGTCGTCACGGAAAAGTGTATACAGTTTTACAAAAGCCTCTTCGGGCATGGAATGTCCCGGAACAATGTTCAGCTTGGGTGCTTTGCCTATGGTTTTGCAAATTAAGTTTGCAGCCCTTACAGCAAGAAGCAAAAGTGTGGTTTTGCCTGTTGCAAGATAATGACTAACCGCAGCCTCAACAAGAGCACCGTGGTTGTATAAATCATGCTGTCTTATGATACTGCCGCCATTTTCGCCCCATCGTTTTTCAGGATAATCCTGCATAACCACTGTGGAAAGATATCCGTCCTCAGCCATTGCACCCGAAAACAGGTCAATCAGCCCGTCAAGATATTTGTCCAGCTTTTCATCATATTCTGTTGCCAGAAAATCGCTTGCCGCACGGACAGTTTCAAGCAAAAGTCCGTCTGTGAACTGAGGACCTTCGTGCTGTTTACCGTCGTTTTCCGCAACGGATTTATAATTTTTCATATATCCTGTTTCTTCAAATTTTTTAAAAACATACGGCAGTGTGATTTCGCGTACGTTTTTAATATATGGTGTCCAAAAACCGTCATTGATTTTCACTTCAGAAACAGACATTTTCTTGCTGTAACTCATTTTATCACTTTCCTTAATTTAAGTATTGACATTTGGATTTATCAGTTATATAATGATAATTAACAAACCCAATTATCAAATTCAGTTTAACATACAAACCAAATACTGTAAACCTACAATACACAAGAAAAGGTGGACAAATCCTATATGTTTTATTTGCATTTTACAAAAAATAGCGAATTTGAATTCAGTTCTGCCGGCAAATTTGTTGCCCGCAACAAACAAATTCATCCCAGAAGAAACTTAAAAAGTGCCGTTCTTCTTGTCGGCAGCGATGGCGAATGTCCCATTGAGCAGGATGGACGCAGTTATGTGCTGAAAAAAGGTGATTTCCTGATTCTGTTTCCTGATATTGAACATGGGGGCACAGCACCTGTAAGCCATATGCAATCACACTTCTGGTGTCATTTTTATTTGCCGGAAGCCTGCGTAATAAGCGGCAATGCCGATGATGCAGAAAGCCTTGTTGTTCCCGAATATGGGCATTTAATTGATGCGAAAGCAGTTAATATACTTTTCCGCCAGCTGATTGATGCATCAAGGCGGACATATTCCTGTAAAAATGCATACACCGCACTTTGTGACAGCTATATTAAAATTCTGCTGACAACACTTGCCGATGAATTTTCGCAGAATACAATTGAAAATGATATATTGCCTCAAAAAGCCGTTATTTCAAAAATTTCGGAGTGGATCAGATTCCATTGTCTTGAAAATATTACCGTCCGTGATGTGGCGGTGCAGTTTCATTATAATGCAGATTATCTTACACATATTTTCAAACGACATACGGGCTACTGCGTGTGCGGATACATAAATCTGATGAGGATAAACGAAGCAAAATCTTTGCTTCTCAATTCGGATATGAAAATTGCAGAAATTGCCCGATTTTGCGGATTTTCAGACGAAAAATATTTCATGAAACAGTTTAAAAAGTTTGAAAGTGTCACACCAACGCAGTATAGGCAGTCGTATTTCAGAATGCATTTCAACTGAAAACCTGTTGACAATGGTGCTTTGATATGATAAAATTAATCTATACCCTATTGACTTTAGCTCAAAAAATGTTATAATTACACTAAAACTATGTACAAAAGGAGAATATAAAATGTTTTCTAAAAAATTTTTTGCGGCGACAAAAGAATATTGCACCTTTGAAAAGCATGTCAATGCACCGTATATGCGAAAAGAATTTGACGTAGAAAAAGAAGTTGAAACAGCAGAGATAACCGTTACTTCGACAGGATTTTACGACATTTTCATAAACGGCAAAAAAATCACAAAAGGTATGCTGGCACCCTATATTACAAATGTTGATGAGTCGCTTATTTATGATAAATACGATTTAAAACCGTATCTTAAAGAGGGCAAAAACTGCATCGGCTTTATCTTAGGCAACGGCATGGTCAACTGTCTCGGCGGTTTTGTGTGGGAGCTTGAACAGTGCGACTACAGAGGTGCGCCGGCAATAGCCTTTGCACTTGATATTGACGGCAAAATAACCGAAGCTGACGAAAGCATAAAATGTGCTCCGTCGCCTGTAACTTTTGATGATATGCGCTGTGGTGAGCGCTATGATGCACGTCTTGAACAGGATGGCTGGTGTAATCCGGGTTTTGATGACACGCAGTGGTCAAATGCCTTGCCGTCACGCACTCCTGCCGGCAGACCGTCAATGTACATAGGTACTCCTGTTAAACAGCACAATGCACTTAAATCTTCGGCTCCTATTAAAGGTAAAGCCTTTGAAAAAGAACAAAAAGCGGCATTTTTCAGAAAAGTGGATTTGGATAAGATTTTGCCCATTGTTGACGGCGAAATGACCGGATATATCTATGATTTCGGCAAAAACTGCTCAGGTGTGCCAAAACTTAAAATCAACGGCAAAAAAGGTCAGAAAATTGTTATGCAGTTTTCTGAATATGTCGAAGACGGCGTTGTGGACTATGAAGAAATTTATATTTTCTATCCCAAAGAATATGCGCAGCGTGACGTATATATATGTAAAGGTGGGGAAGAGGAGATTTATATTCCGTCCTTTACATTCCATTGCGGCAGATATTGCCTTGTAACAGGGCTTGAAGAGCATCAGGCAGTACCCGAAACTCTGGAATATCTCGAAGTTCACGCAGACCTGCCGCGGCACGGTGGTTTTGAGTGCAGTGACGATGTTGCAAACAAATTGCAGGCGGCGGCAGTTAATTCCAATTTATCAAATCTCATATGCTTCCCTCTGGACTGTCCTCATCGTGAGAAAAACGGCTGGACAGGGGATGCTGCAATGAGTGCAGAGCAGTTTACGCTTAATCTCGGTATGGAAAATCTGTTCCGCCAGTGGCTTGCCACAATCCGTCTGGCACAGCGTGATGACGGTGCAATCCCCGGAATTGTTCCCACAGCAGGATGGGGATACGCATGGGGCAACGGCCCTACATGGGATTCGGTTATGGTTGAGCTTCCGTATATGACATATCTTTACCGTGGAAACACCGAGATTCTTTCGGAAAATGCGGATATGATATTCAAATATCTGAACTATCTGTCAAAACGACGTATGGCAAATGGGCTTATCGACATCGGTCTTGGCGATTGGTGCCAGACAGACCGTGAATCGGGCAATCCCGATTGTCCCACTCTTGTTACAGACAGCATAATGAGCACATATATCTGTCAGCGTGCAGAATACATTTTTGATGTTCTCGGTCTTAATGCACAGAGAGATTTTGCAAAAGCACTTAAAAATGAGTTCCGCAACGCAGTACGTAAATATCTTGTTGATTTTAACACCATGACTGTTGAAAGCTCAACCCAGTGCGGGCAGGCAATGGCACTTTATTGCGGTATTTTTGAAAATGGTGAAAAACGTGAGGCATATAACCGTCTGCTTGATTTTATTCACGCAAAGGACGACCATTTCTATTGCGGCATGATAGGCGTGCGGATGGTGTTCCATGTGCTGGCTGAATTTGGCGATGCCGACCTTGCGTATAAAATGATTACACGCACCGATTATCCCTCTTACGGCATAATGGTTGCGCAGGGGCTGACTTCAATTCCCGAGCTGTTTTTGGAAAAATACAACGGCCACAGCGGCAGTCTGAACCATCATTTTATGGGCGATTTTTCAAACTTCTTTATAACAAAAATTGCCGGAATACGGGTAAATCCTCATAAAACAGATTGCAAAAACATTAACGTTGCACCGGCGTTTATTGAAACACTTGACTATGCAAAAGCCGATTATGATTCTGTCGGAGGCAAAATAGAGGTTTTGTGGAAACGTCTCAAAAATGGCAAAATTGCACTTTGCGTAAACAAAAACGGAGATGCTTACGGCAAAATAATTCTGCCGAAGGGTTATGTGTTTGCAGATAAATCAGACTGTGCAGACATACCCGTTGAATTTAAAAATTACGAGATTAAAAACGGCAGAGAATATGATGGCATTGGCGGCAAAGCGGTAACAAACCTTGAAACCGGTGTTTATGTGATTGAAAACTATAAAAATTTGAAATAGCAAAAAAGCTGTCTCAATAAACATAAATTGATGCAAGAATAATTTTTTGTAGGGGAGGATACCCACATCCGACCCCTACATTTTAATATTTAATGCATATAATTTGTTTAAAGAGACAGCTTTTTTATTTATTTTATTCTGCGTTTGCTATATAGAATTTAAGGTTGTCAAGACCAATCTGGATTGCTTCAAGAACGTCTTCCATACCTTCAAATTCAATTGAAATATATCCGTCATAGCCGGCGTTTTTAAGTGCGATTACACAATGCTGAACATCAACGTCGCCGTGACCGATTATTGTGCCTTTCAGATAGCTTCCGCTTCTGGATTTGAAAAAGCCTTTGCCGGGATTCGGTGCAGAGCCTTTTTTATAATAGAAATCTTTTGCATGAGCAAATGCGGCATACGGTGCTGTGCGGCTTACTGCAAGGTAAGGTGTTTCATCTGCACACATGAAGTTGCCCATGTCAACCAGCAGGCTGAAATTGGGATGGTTAACCTTGTTGAAAAGGCGTTCCATACGGTCGCTGTCCTGACAAAAACTGCCGTGGTTTTCCACCATTGTTCTGATGCCTTTTGTCTGTGCGTACTCAGCAACCTGACGGCATCCGTCGGCAAGAAGGTCAAGTGCCATATCAAAGCTGCGGTAATCGCCTTTGTTCCATGTCACATCGTGACGCATTGTTTTTACGCCAAGAATTTCAGCAATGTTAACACGTTTTTTAAGGCGTGCAACCTCGGCATCAAAATTGCCGTCGCTTCCGCTGATAAAGTCAGCTGCCATACAGAAGTTTATAATCGGAATGCCGGCTTTGTCTGCTGTTTCTTTAAGAAGTTTTGCATACTCTTCTTCGCTCATGCCTTCGGGTACGCAGAAACTGGAAACTTCAACAGCGTCAAATCCCATTTCCTTTGCTTTCGCAAAAACGTCTGTTTCTTTAAAACTGTCGCCGAAAAGTTTTGAAAATGAATATGTACTTACTGCTGTTTTCATTTAATTGTCACCTCTTTGCCTGTTGCGGCTGATTCATAAATAGCATCAAGAATTTTCATAAGAGCAATGCCGTCGTCAGCCGGTGCAATGCATTTTGTGCCGTTCTGAATGCAGTCAACAAAGTGGTTGATTTCTCTTTCAAAAATACCGTTAAAATCAAATGCTGTGGGATAGTCAAGCACAGTGTTTGTCATAAATCCGTTTTCAATGCGGTAAAGCTCAAGGTCAGGATTCATAACTGCACCGCCTTTTGTGCCGAAAAGCTCCATTTTTCCGCTTCCTGCTTTTGTGTGGAGGCTGAATGATGTTTCAACGTGGAGTGTCATACCGTTGTCAAATTTAATAAATGCACTTGCAAAATCGTCAACGTCAAAGGTTTTGCTTGTTGCCGCATCAACTGCACGGTATTTTCCTGAAACCTTTACGCCTTCCATATCGCCAAGACGATGCTCTGTAATGCCGTAAACAGAAACCGGTTTCGGATTGCCTGTTACATAACGGATAAAGTCTATAACATGAACACCAAGGTCAATAAGCGACCCGCCGCCGCTGCGTGCTTTATCACAGAACCAGCCGCCGGGTGCACCGTTTCTTCTTGTATACTGTGCTTTGGCAAAATAAATATCACCAAAATAATCTTTTTCAACAAAATCTTTTACAATTTCGCAATCGTTGCCGTAACGGCGTACAAAACCAATCTGCAAAAGTTTGCCGTTTTTCTCTGCGGCTTCTTTCATTTCTTCTGCAAGTTTTGCATTAAGAGCCATGGGTTTTTCGCAAAGCACGTGCTTGCCTGCATTAAGTGCGGCAATAGTACATGATGCATGACCGTTGTTCCAGGTTGTAACGCTTACAGCATCAAGTTCAGGGTCCTTAACCATGTCCTCAACGTTTGTATAAGTTCTTGTGATGCCGTATTTTTCAGCTTTTTCTTTAAGATTTTCTTCGTTAATGTCGCAGAAAGAATAAACCTCAACATCAGGGTTTTTAAGATAAGCAGCAAGATGTGTTTCGGCAATATTACCCACACCTACGATACCGATTTTAATTTTTTTTGCCATAAATATCACCTTTTTCTTTAAAAGTATTGATTTTTCCTGATTTTTATTATATAATATAAAAAGTTGGTTGTAAATAAACGATATTGCCTTAAATTTGCATTATATTGCTTTTTGGGAGGTGTTTTTATGGCATTGTACGAACCCCACGTATACGGACGTAAATTTCCGTATATCTTTCATATTACCAATGTTGAAAGAAACTTTCATTTTGCACCGCACTGGCATGAGGCGATTGAAATTCTGGCATTTACCGGCGGCAGATGTAATGTTATCATAAATACCACGCAGATTGAAGCCCAAAAAGGCGATATTATAATTATAAACTCCGGTGGCGTACATTCAATAATTCCTGAAAATGAGTGTTCGTATTATTGTGCCATTTTAGAACCCGAAATATGGCATGAGCTTGGAATTGATATTAAAAATACGCATTTTAAAGAGAAAATAACAAATTCCGAGCTTATGAAAATGTTTGAAAATGCAGGCAAAGAAAAAAGTGAAAAAAATGAGCATTATCGTCAGGCACTTTTGTCGATGATGTGCCTTATCGGTATTTATCTGTCACGAAATTGCGTTGACGTTTCATATAAAGGTCCTGGAAGCACCAACCTTAAAAAAATTCAGACAGTCAAAAAAACAATTGATTATATTGAAAAAAATGTATGTACTCCATTTTCAATAGAAGCTGCGGCAAAAGAGCTGTCGTTTACCAAATGCTATTTATGCCATGTTTTTAAAGAAATAACCGGAATGACGATTATCACTTATCTGAATGAACGGCGGTGCGATATTGCCGAAAAGATGATTATCGGCGGAGATATGCAGATAAACGAAGTTGCTCTTGCCTGCGGATTTGAGAACTTTTCGTATTTTTCACGCACATACAAAAAATATAAGGGTGTAGCACCCTCAAAAACAAAAGGATAGGATTTATTAATATGAAAGAAGTAGAAATTTACACCGACGGCGCTTGCAGCGGAAATCCCGGCAAAGGCGGCTTTGGTGTTGTAATGAAATATAAAGATACAGAACGTGAGCTTTCACGGGGATATGCCCACACAACAAACAACCGCATGGAACTTCTGGCGGTTATTGAGGGTCTGCGACTACTTAAATATCCCTGTAAGGTGAAGCTGTATTCTGATTCAAAATATGTGGTTGATGCAATACTGAAAGGCTGGCTTGATTCATGGCAGAGCCGCGGCTGGAAAAAAGCGGACGGCAAGCCTGCACTGAACGTGGATTTGTGGAGTGTTCTTGCCGAGCAGCTTAAAATACACGATGTTGAGTTTATATGGGTAAAAGGTCACAACAACAATCCTTATAACGAGCGTTGCGACCGTCTTGCCGTTGCCGCATACGGTGGTGAAAATCTTACACACGACCCCGGAGCAAAGGAGTAAATTATGCCTGAAATTATAACTTTAAAAAATAAAATACGCCTTGTTTACGATTATATGCCCTCGGTTAAAACCGTGGCAGTAGGTGTTTTTGTTAAAGCGGGTTCTGCTTTTGAAGCACCGGAACAAAGCGGGATTTCGCATTTTATTGAACACATGATATTCAAAGGCACGAAAACACGCACCGCAAGAGATATTTCATATGTTATTGATGCTGTCGGCGGTGAAATAAACGCCTATACCGCACGTGAGCTTACATGTTTTTATACAAAAACTCTTTGCGAAAGTGCACCGCTTTGCTTTGAGCTTTTGTCGGATATGATTTTCTCGTCGAAATTTGAAGATTCGGCAATAAAAACCGAAAAAGCTGTTGTATGCGATGAAATTGATATGTGCGAAGATGCTCCCGAAGAGCTTGTTCATGATATTTTAAACGAAATCTGTTATCCCGACCATCCTATAGGAAGCAATATTTTAGGGACAAAACAGACGGTTAAATCTTTTTCGCGGCAGATGATTCTTGATTATATGAAAGACCGATACTGTGCCGATACAATAGTTGTTTCTGTTGCAGGAGGGGTGACAAAGGACGAGGTGGTAAGCCTTGCAGAAAAATATTTCGGCAATGCAGAGGTTTGCAAAAAAGCCGCAGAAAGCGATTTTGGTCTGCCTGTTTTTGTGACAGCAAAGGAAAGAAAGAAAAAACACGTTGAGCAGTTTAACATTGCAATAGCACTTCCGGCTGTTGAAAGAGCACATCCCGACGTAAACGCCGTAAATCTTATCGGTAATATTCTGGGCGGGTCGGCTTCTTCACGGCTGTTTCAGCATATCCGTGAGGAAAAAGGGCTGGCTTACTGTGTTTATTCCGGTTCAAACACATTTATGCAAACAGGATACACAAGTATTTATGCGGCATGTGCGCCTAAAAACGCCGATACGGTAATGAACCTTATTGAAAAGGAAGTAAACGAAATTTATAAAAATTCTCTGACCGATGAAGATATTGAATTTGCCAAAAAACAGATGAAAGGCAGTTGCATCATGGGTCTTGAGGGAGCACTTGGTGTTATGGGTGCAAACGGCAGACGTGCTCTGCTTCATGGCGGCACAAAAACAGTTGACGAATATATTTCGGAAATTGAAAAAATTTCCAAGGAGAGCGTTAAAAACGCATCAAAGCTGTTTGATATGTCAAAAGCCTCGGTTGCAATTGTTACACAATAAATTTTGAAATCTTCCGTGCGGTATTACCGAAAGGATATAAAAAATGAGTGAATTACCCAAACGCAAGAAAATTAGGTTAAAGAATTATGATTATTCAAAAAACGGATATTATTTTATAACAATCTGTACCCATAGGAGACAAATGTTGTTTGGAATTATTGATGACGGAAAAATAAAACTAAACGATATTGGTAACATTGTCGATTTTACATGGAATGATTTGATAAACCATAATGATATAAAATTACACCAATATGTCATAATGCCTGATCATATGCATGGTATTATAGAAATATGCGATTGCCGTAGGGAACGGTCCGTGACCGTTCCGAAAGAATTTAAAGTGAATTGCAAAAAAGCAATTAAACATTCCGGAATTCCCGAAGTTATTCGTCAATTCAAAACATTTTCATCAAAAAGAATAAATGAATTTTTAAAACGGAACGGTTATGAACCGTTCCCTACGGGCAAATTATGGCAAAAATCATATTTTGAACATATTATCCGTGATGAAAATGATTATATTACAAAGGCACAATACATATTGAATAATTCTTTGAATCCGGAGTATGACCATATTGATTATTATAAAAACTTTTGAAAAATTTTTCTTTTAATCCATCAATTTGCAGTTTAAAAAATTTTTCTTTACACATCATAATAACATCAAAGTGTAAAGGATGATTTTTATGGAAACAAAAAATATTGCTTGGGATTTATTCTGTAAAACCGGCAGTGTGGAGAGTTATCTTCTTTACAGCAGTGTGCCGGATAAAAAGGGAGATGCTGAAAATGCAGCAGATAACAGTAAAAGCACTGGTTTTGCGGTCAGCGGATTACGGTGAATACGACAAAATGCTGACTCTTCTTTGTGAGGGCATGGGTAAAATTTCTGTCTGTGCAAAAGGTGCAAAAAGCCTCAAGGACGGCAGAGGTGCCTCAACACAGTGTTTTTGTTACGGCGAATATGTGATTTCCGAAAAAAACGGCAGATATATGTTTATTTCCGCAAATCCGCAGGAGGCATTTTTAGGGCTTTCTCAAGATATTGAAAAGCTGTCTTGTGCAACCGAAATGCTTAAATTTGCAGAAAGAATATGTCCGCCGGGCGAGCCTTGCGACGAAATGCTGAGGGTGCTTTTAAACAGCCTTTATGCCCTTGCAAATTTAAATAAAAGCGTTGATACGGCAAAAACGGTGTTTTATTTGAAATCGCTGATTATGTTGGGTATCGAGCCGGAGCTTGATGCGTGCTGTGCCTGTGGAAACGAAGAAAACATCACTTCGTTCTGCGATGAATACGGTGGCGTTTTGTGCAGTCAGTGTGCCGCAATGGCGGAGGGCACAAAACGTATGCTTCCCGATTCTCTGGCACTTATGAAATATGTAAGCCGGTGCGATATAAAAAAAATGTTTTCGTTTACTGCACCGCAAAATGTGCTTGAAAATACATACGAAATTTTGAAATCGTTTATAAAAAATCATCTTGATTTGAATATATAGGAGGAAATTAACATGATAAAAGCGGCAATTTTTGATATGGACGGTACAGTTACAAACACTTTGCCTACAATAACAAACGTGGTAAACCGTCTGATGAGCGAAGAGGGACTTGCTCCTTACAGCGAAGAAGATATGAAATACATGGTCGGCAACGGATACAAAAACCTTATACAGCGAGCAGTTACCGGCAGAAATGGTGACATATCCAGGTTAAAAGCATTGCAGGACAGATATCTTGAACTTTACTCGGCAGACTATCTCACAGGTTCTTACATATATGACGGAATAGTTGATGTGCTTACAAAGCTTAAAGAAAACGGCGTGAAAATTGCTGTTTTGTCAAACCGTCCGGATGTGCAGACACAGTATGTTATAAACGCACTTTTCGGTGAAAACTTTTTTGATATGACCTGCGGTGCGGTGGACGAGTTTCCTTTAAAACCCGACACAGCTTATTTAAAACATATTCTGAAAGCTCTTGACGTAACACCAAAGGAAGCATTGTATTTCGGTGATACGTCAACTGATATGCAGACCGGCAAAGGCGGGGGACTTTATACTGTAGGCGTGCTGTGGGGCTTCCGAAAGCAGGATGAGCTTGAAGCTGCCGGCGCAGATGCGATTATTGACAAAACTGAAGATATTGCAAATTTTTTAAACAGATGAGGTGAAAATTATGGGTTATAAAGAAGAATTTATTGAAATTTACAATTCAAAAATAAAACGTGAGGGTGCAGACAAACTGCTTGAATACCTTTTAAACAGTGACTTTTTCACGGCACCTGCCAGCACACGGTTTCACGGTGCATACGAGGGCGGCCTTGTAGAGCACAGCCTCAATGTGTATAAATGCCTTGTCGATTATCTGTCAAGACCTCGCGTAAAAGAGGTTTACGGCATGGAATACAGCGACGAATCTGTTGCAATAGTAGCACTTCTTCACGACCTTTGCAAAGTGGGCTGCTATATTCCCGGCACACGCAACGTTAAAAAGGACGGACAATGGGTGCAGGTACCTACATATGAGTTTCACGACAGTCTGCCTTACGGACACGGTGAAAAATCGGTTTACATAATCTCGGGATTTATGCGTCTTACCCGCGAAGAAGCCTTTGCGGTGCGTTATCATATGGGGTTTGCCGAAAACGCCAACAATATCAATAATATCGGCACCAGCTTTGAGCAGTTTCCTCTTGCCTTTGCTCTTTGCACATCGGATATGGAAGCAACGTATTTTCTTGAGGGGAAAATAAATAAATAATTTTACAGGGCGGAGTTCAATTAACCGCCCTGTTTTTATGTTTTCACAATCTTTTCTGTATTCTGTAAAGATAATCAGGAATAAGCTGCATCGGAGGATAGAATGAGTTTATGTTCCAATAGCTTGCACCGCCAAGACCATACTCCCCTATTAATCGCATTTTTGCATATACACTTCGCGCATCCTCAAACCACACCACATGCCGCACATTTCCGTCTGTATAATAAAAATATGGTGTTTGCGATGGTGTATCAAATTGTATAACGGCACCAAAACGTGATGCAAGTTCAATTGCATAAGGTATTGTTACGGCTTTGGCAGCACTGCCTTCAATATGCGGCAATGTCCAGTCATAACCGTAATTAGGCACGCCCAAGAATATTTTTTCAGGTGGAATTTGCGTCACGCCGAAATCCAGCACCC
>JAZNOL010000095.1:0-75622 GCA_045580815.1 Clostridia bacterium
ACTCAGGAAAAATTTTATCTTGCAGACACATCATTAAGACATAGTGTTTTGGGATATAAACCAACATCTATTTCAGCTATGCTTGAAAATGTTGTATATCTTGAATTATGTCGCAGAGGCTATTCAGTAAATATTGTAAAAACCTCAACCGGCGAAATAGATTTTATTGCAGAAAAACAAGGTGATAAAATCTATGTTCAGGTAACAAAAGAAATCAAATCTGAAGAAACCGAAAAAAGAGAATATGACAGACTTCTTGAAATACGGGATAATTATCCAAAATATCTTTTAACAACTGATAGCTTTGCCGGTGGAAATTATGAAGGAATAAAAACAATGCATATATCAGATTTCCTTTTAAACGATGAATTTTAGACGAATTTAAAAATGTCACAAAACCTTGATATTACTGGGTTTACAGCAGTTTCCTTAAATTACTAATTTCGGCGAGGCTCTAAACAAGTTACAGGAAGCAAAATGTGAAAAGAACAGATTTTATATGAATAAATAAATTTCAACCAAAACCGTCAGTTTGTAAACTGGCGGTTTTGATTTACTTATTCACTTTTCACTATTAATTAAAGCTACATATTTACGCAAAACGCAGTTTCTCATTCATCGACAAACCCTCACGGAAAATCAAATTTTCCGCGAGGGTTTAAATGACTATTTTAGCTGTTATATTCCGTTATACACAACTATATAATACGGTGTACAGCTTTGTTCCATTGTGAACAGTTTGCTGCTTTTTTCGTTACCGAAGCTATATGCCGGACGCAGATCTTCAAGTGTTGCTTTGCGTATTATGGGTTTATCCGGATTTTCTGTCACATCCACCAGCACAGCACCTCTCATAAGCGAAGTATCGGTTGACCAGTTCCACGGGAACTGTTCTTCACGCTTTGTTTTGCCTGTTTCAAGAACACCACGCTGTGTAACAAGATTTTTTCCTTCAACATAATAAAGCTCTGCAAACTGGCTTCTGCTTGTTGCTTTGTTTATTTCTGTACGTGTTGACAAATCCGGCTGAGCAGAAAGTGAAAACAAAAGCTCTGCACGTCTTACAATATTCTCATTGGTATCGCCATACAAAGCGACCACGTCACCGGGCTGAAGATTTTTAAGCATATTATAATTTTCAATGCTTTCTTTTGATTCGTCAACTTTTTCTATTGTATATTCCGCATCCACCATACCTGTGTGCACACGCAAAACCTCTTTTGCAAAACCGTCATCATCGGCAACCTTTGCAACCTCTTTTACAACAGCTCTTGCGCCAAGCAAAACATCGTTTCCGCTTGTGTAACACACCATTACAGCAGGAGTCAGATTATCGCCTATATCCCACGCTTCGGCAGTATATGTACGCTCGTCGGTAAATTTCATAAGCGAATATCTGCTATCTTCATCTTTCATCGTATCCGGCACACTGAACACAAGCTTTGATACAAAATAAAAAGCTCTTGCTGTACCTGACATTTCACCGTTATCCATTTCAATACTTGTCCATGGTCCCGATGCAAAAAGACCACCCTTTGTTCTGACAATCGCAGTCTTTTTCTTGCTGTCAAGACTTAATCTGTCGTCATGATGATTGTTATCGATAATTGTTTCTAATGCAGAAATCTTTTCGTCAGCGTTCAGCTTATATTTTACAAGCTGTGACATATCGGTTTTATCCGCAATAATAAGTTTTGCTGATGCTGTAAGACCTGAAATTACCTTGCTGTAATCTTTTTCGGTTTTGCCGTTATAATTCAGATTTTCGACCACATCATATATGGAAACTGTGCCATCCTCTTTAAGCATACGAATCTGCAATTTGCCACCGATGCCCGATGTTGTTGCGGCATTTATAAGATAACCGTATTTAAAACCGGTTGATTCTTCGGTATTTTCTTTGTAATCAACAATTTCACCGTGAATATTAAGCAAAAATGTTCCGTTGTCGCCAAGTTTAAGATTATACTTTTTAAGATAATTGCTTACCGCTACGGGATATTCTTCGCCGTTTATTATATAAAAGTTTATTCCGTTTTCGCTATAGTTTCCGTCCAAAGTTCCCGAAACGGTTTTATCACTTTCAATAATACGCACATATTTTGCATCATCTGCAACAACATTTAACCCGTTTACTGTTTCGTATTTATCGGCATAAACTGAAACAACATTGCCTGCCGTTAAATTTGTTATATCGCCTTTTTCGTAATATGTTCCGTCAGCTGCCACAGCTTCTGCATTTATTTCTTTGTCTGCAAAATCAAGAATAATCGGCTTTGCACCATTTTCAAATATAACATTCAGTTCTGTTTCGTCAAGCAGTTTTATCTGCTGAATAACCGCATCTGTGTACGTATTTATTTTCACCAAATCATAATAATCGTCACCGTCAGAATCAATCAGCTCAAAATCGCCGTTTTTCTGTTTAAATATGCATTTGCTGTCATTATAATTCAGAATATAATCAGAAATTGCCTTGCCGTTATACACGATTTTAAACGCTTTGTCGAGTTTAAGCACTCTTACTTTTTCTCCGTCATTGTAGCTAAGACGGTATGAAAGATAATTTTTAATATCTTTTGCTTTTATTAAAGTTGTTTTTGTATCGTTGCGAAGTTTTGCATATAAAATTTCACCTATATCTTCGCCGGGTTCGGCTTTATACCAGAAATCTATATTACAACCGAGAAAATCCTCAAATTCATCAGATGCGATATAGTATCTGCCGTCAATTTCAACCTTGCCGGTAACAACATCACTTCCGCTGATTGATGTTTTGAGATTGGTTTTCATTATACCTTTTGATTTATAAATATCATAATACTCTGTAAGTATTGTAACATCTCTGTGCTTTTCAAAATTTTCATCATCACCGAAAGCCGTCTGCTTATACAAAGGTGCTTTTACTGCGTTATAAACCATTTTAAGCATTTCGCCGTAGGTAAGTGTCTGTGCGGTTTTATTAACATTTTCATAAAGCTTTACTTCATTTGCCGCAAGAATATATCCCGACGGATAGCCGCCATTTACAAGGGCGTACATTTTATAACCAAGGGTGCTCACTGCCATAACGGAAAAATCCTGAACTGTGATTATATCATCGGGTTTAAATGTGTTGTCGGTATACCCTTGCGCAATATTGAGCTTTGTTGCCGCCATAATGTTGTTATAATCCTCATATGACGTGGGAACATCGTAAAAATCTTTGCGCACTTCTGTTGTTACGTTGCCGGAAAGACCGCGCATTTCAAGAAGAGCATTTACTGCCTGTTTTCTTGTAACCTCTGCGTTAAAATCAGCATCATCGGCAACTGCCAGCACTCCTGTTTTTTGCAGGAAATCCGCCGCTTCAAGGGCAAATGCATCAACTGCAATTTCTGCCGGTTGCTCTTCCTGAGCGGGCTCGGCAAAAACCGCGCACGAAAGTGCAAGGGTTGCAAGCAAAATGAAGCATATTAGTTTTTTCATTTTATAACCGTCCTTTCCAAAAGACATTATTTAAGTGAATTAAGTCTGTAAATCAGAACTGCCGCCTGACCGCGTGTTATATTTTCTTTCGGCATAAGATTGCCGTTTTCATAAAATCTGTTTAAAAGTCCGCTATTTATGGCATATTCCATGCTTTCTTTCGCCCAGGGTGATATATCGCCGGCAAAATTAAATCTGTCGGTAAATTTTGTGTCGACAATTTCTGTCTCTTCACTGCCTGTATAATACTTTGATATACGTGAGGCAAGTGTAATAAATTCTTCAACAGTTATTTTTTTGTCAGGGCTGAATTTTCCCTCGCCTGTTCCACGCATAAATCCGGCTTTATAAACATTATAAACCGCCTGCGCATACCAGGCATCATCGGCAACATCCGAAAACAGACTTGAATAGTTTTCACTTTCAGGCACAAGTGCGTTTGAAATCATCTGTGCCGCCTGCGCTCTGGTTAAGTTTTCAAAAGGAGCAAACTTGCTTTCGCTTACACCTGAAACAAGCCCCTGCTCTGCAAGATTCAATATTTCGTTTTTGCCCCAGAAATCGTCAACATCATCAAACTTTGCTTCGCCCTCAAAAGCAACCTCTTCATCACCGCCAAGCGCTTTATTTGTGCGTTTAAGTCTTAAAAATACAAGACTTTTTTCGGGTGCAACATAGTTTGTAAAGTTTTTAACACTCATAGGTGTTGTAGTTGTTGTGAACACATCTGCCGTGTCTTTGCCGTACACCTTTGATTCAAAATCAGGTGCTGTAAAAATTGTTTCTTCAACAAGTTCATACTCATTTTCAAATGTAAAGTTTGTATTGAATTTTTTAAACTCTGTTTTGTTTGTCAGAATCAGCATCAGCTCATCGTCGCCGTTTTGTGTTGCAAATGCTGAATATTTTGAATTACGATGCTCATAAAGACCATATTTGTTATCAGATTTTGCATGAGAATACAAAACCTTTTCACCAAGCATTTTGTCATAAAGGTCATACATCTTTATAATTCCGCCGGTGTACCACTTTTGCTCATAAAGAAGTTCCTGATTGTTTTTCCATTTGTCCTCGTTTACACCGGGACCGAGTACACCCCAGTTCTGCACAAGGTTTGCACCCCAGCAATAATAGCTTGATGACCATGTATCAGTGCGTTTGAACATACGGCTTAAAAAGTCTGCTGTTGACAGCACGCCGGTAAGCATTTGTGTCTGTGATTCGGGCCAGTTTGTATGACCGCCGTTTCTTGGCCATACAGCCGCCTCGGTAAAAGCAAATTTAATCTCTTTATCCCCTACAACACTTCTTATATCTTCTTGCATCTGGTCAAGATACAGTTCTGTCCACGCCATTGTCTGACCGTCATAGTAAGCATGAAACGAAATATAATCAACATATTCACCGATAATTTTCATGTTGTCAATTATCCATCTACGCCAGGTCATATCTTTTATATCCTGTTCAAGAGGATATGTTTTTCCGCACATTACAAACTTTGCTTCGGGAAATCTTTCACGGATTGCAAGAATAACTTTTTTACATATGTTACCATATTCCGAGGGATTATCTATATAAGTGTAGTCAACCTCATTACCAAGCTCAAAAGCACCCACATTAACCGGGTCGGGTATGCCTGCATCAATACGCATTTTGCCATAGGTTGTTGTTTCATCCCCCAGCCAGAACTCCGCATAATCCGCTAGATTTTCGGGTGTATCATGGATATTGAGACCAACAATAAATTCACAGTCGGGGTTTATCATCTGAAACTGTTTTATCCATTCTTCGGGACCGTAGTTCTGCGGACCTTCTGAATATGCCCAGTGCGTTCCCGGTGATTTTCGTTTTGCCATTGGACCTATTGCGTTTTTCCAATAATAATGGTTAAGCGATGTGCCTGCTGTACGGGTGCTGTGTATTGAACCAAGCTCGGGAACAAGTTTAAGATATTCATCATTAAACTCTGTGCTGTTTCCCGATTTCATAAATCCGCTGTTTGACCTGCCCCATTCAAGGCACATTCCAAGCAAAGCACGGTCTTCGGTTGTGCGGATAACCTGACTTTCTCTAACGGTAACGTCAACGTCAATTGTTTCGGGAACGTCAAGCTCTGCTTCTTTTCCGTCTGTTTTATAAACAGGGATAAAATCTTCTTCTGCAACAGCAGATGTCATGGGCAACGCCGACACACAAAGCACCGCCAGAAGCACAAGTGCCAAAAATCTTTTTTTCATAAAATCACTCTCCGTAAGTAAACTTATACACCGGTGCAAGCGGCAAAATGCTGTTATAACCGCCGTCCCAGCACATTATTTTATAATCAATACACCCTTGAGGGATGTCAAATTCTATCTCTGATGTTTTTATGTTTTTATTAATCGCCGTTTTGTCAGCTAAAACAGATGCAGAAATAAACTTGCCGTTTTTACCATAAAACGCCGCTATAAACTGTGCGTTTTGGGTGTAATATCCGCTCCCTAATTTAACAGCTGCTTTTGATGAGTTTTCTTCTTTTTCTGCCTGCACCGCATTGATATAGAAACAATGAGGCTTGCCGCTATTATCATTTATCAAAACTCTTGAAACGCCGTCTTTTTGTGGTGTAAGCGATGCCGACTCTTGTTTTAACAAATTACCGCATATATCAGCATCGCTTACGGATACGGGATCGCCATCTATATACATTTCAATGTATATCGGTTGATGCGCAAAAACATCAAGCATTTTTTCTTCGATATCCGACAAAACTTTTATCTCGCCTATTTCATAGGCTTTTGAAGAATTTATCTTTAAATAACGGTATTTATCTTTCTGATTATTCAGAAGTAACCCATAATTTCCGCTTGAAAGGTTGCTTGACGATATATATGCAATCTGTTCATAGGATACGCCGTCAGCAGATGCCGAAACAGTAATCGCCGCGGTTGCCGCAGAATTAATCAGTTCTAACTTATTTAAAATTTTTTCTTCTTTTAAATCTATTATAAAATAAGAACTTTTTGAACTGTACACGGTATTTTCATCACCGTCAACAGCATATCCGACATCGTTTTGTGCATTGCGTGCAACAGTAACTGCCGATTTTGCCGTAAGATTTTCAAACATTGCTGTCTGCGGCATACTTGCAAAAACGGAAGACTTTTCTTCACGTTTAATTTCAAAATTGTCAAAATATGCACACCCACCGTCACCCTGCACCAGAAGCTGCGTCTTTGAGGTTTCGCATTCAAAAGGACTTTCATCAGTAAACGAAGCTGTTGCAACAGTTTCCCCATCAGAATTTTTTATTTCGCCTTTTACTGCATTTCCAATAACCGAAAGCTCAAGCCGATACCATGCATTGCCCGAAATTTTGTCGCTGAAAGTTGTCTCAAAAACAGTTTTATTATCAACAACTTTTCTTAAAACAGGTGTGCCGTTATATATGGGGAATGACACCTCGTAATAATCCAGCTCATAATAATTTACCTTTGTGCGAAGTCCAAATATAAAATGACCGCTGTTTTCACGGTAAATATCAACACCAACCGTCTGATTTTCTGCTGTGCTTGTATCGACAGTCAAATCTGTGCAGGAGGGGAAATTTATTCCGCAACCGTTGGCTTTAATAACACGGTTTTCTGCATTTGTCGGGTCAGAAGCAATCTGAATATAATTCTTATTTTCGTATCCGCCAAAAATATGAGAATTTCTCCAGTTACCGATTTGTGCTCCTTGTCCGTAAAAAGGCTCTTCCATTAATTCATAATTTTCAAAATCATCACTGTAAACAGTTTTTTGCAAAAATTCCTCCGCATCGGGAACATAACCGTCAATAAACGAAGTAACTTCATCAATTGAATTGAAATTTGACGATGCTGCGCCAAGTTTTTGTGCAAAAGCTGTTTTGTCAGGTATTTTATTGTAAAGTTTTCTGTTAAAACCTATGTAATATTCTTTTTCTGTTAAAATTTCATTTATTCTATCTGCTGTGTTTTTGCCTTTTAAAAACGCAAGTGTGCCCTCTTTTTCGTAAGTTTTCTTTAAATCATCTGCATTTTTAAAAGTTTTTAAGCAAAGACTTTCGCATATTTCATCAAAATATTGTGCAAAAACGCCTTCAGCCGGAATAATTCCGAAACTGTCTCCATATGCGGAAAGCACGGATTTTATTTCATCTTTATCTGCTGATTCAATCACAGCAACCATAATTTCACGTTTGGTGATTTCTTCAAGTTTTTCTGCTGTTTCAAAAACATCTCTACACTCCACTGGACTGTATGTAACGAGTTTCTGAGCAAGGCTTTCCAGCACATCGTCAGCAAGGTCTGTTATCTGATAATAGTCATATTCCATTATTCGCTCAGCCAACGTGGTAAGATATAGTTTCATTGCATCTTTATCTGCAGCACTGTTAAACGCATTAATCGCCGAAGAAACATATTCCTTATAATCGCTGTATTTTCCTGTGCGTTTTGCATAGTTTCTGCGGGTTTCTGCCTCTATGTTGGACAACACAAAATTGTCCGCATAAACCAATCCGGCATCACCTGAAATATTAAGTGCAACACCGGTGTTGTTTCCCGAAAGCTCAAATGGAGTTTCGTCAAAGAAAATTCCTGACACCCAGTTTTGTGAATATTTTGTTCCTATACTGTAGGAAATCACATTTTTGTTCATGGTGATTTTTAAAGTATTATCGTCACCTGCTCGGTTTGTGCTGTTTACAAAGGTTTTTTCATATTTTATCTCGCCATTTTCCACCTTGCGGAACCTCGCTTTGGTATACTGCGGTTCAAGAAGAAGTTCATAATAAGACTTTTCTTTGTCGTGCACCATTGTACGAAGTCCGATATAAAATGCATAATTGCTCTGCGAAAACTGCACCTGTGCAAAATGCCGCGAATCAAGCTGCGTTCTGTCACCGCTAAAATTTATTGTTGATGTACAGCTTGGGTTTGCACCGCCGTTTGAAACAAGCACCATGTTTGTCTCATCTGCCGGGTCAACACCGCTTTTTATTTTTGTGCTGTCCCCGTAGCCTTTATAAACCGACGATGTTCTCCAGTTGCCGACAGTTTTGTTCGGTCCTTTCAGAAAATCTCCCATCTCTTCATAGGTTTCCATATCGTCTGTAACAGCATAAACCGCAGCATCATTTATCGCCGTCTCATTTTCTCGCTCAAGAGTCAGAAAAACAACGCTTTTTGCAGGCAGAACGAATGATGAAAAATCCACTTCGTTTTTTTCGGTTGTAGTGGAATAAATTGCATTTTCAGTATCTTTTCCCAGTATTTTTGCATTAATATCGTCTGCCGCAAACACAGTCTGAGAAGTAAGAGTATATGCATTTTCAAAATCAAAATTAATATCTACATCATAATCGGCAGATTTGTTTGAAAGTGCAAGCTTGAGCTTTCCGTTTTCCTGCGACATTGCCAGAAGTGACACTTTATTTTTCAGCTCTGAGGGAAGATTTATATCGCTTTTTAAAACATAATCCCCCAGATTGTCACCAAAATCGTTATATAGCTTGCCAATGCCGGAGAGATACCATTTTTCTTCGTCCACACCTTTTCCGATAAAACCCCACTGTCCGTCAAGAGTGCCCGGATAACAGTAATAGTTTGCACCGGCAACATCACTGCGGTTATACATACGGATGAGAAAATCCGCAGTAGAAATGCAACCTGTCAGAGCATTTGTGTAACTTTCCACACCCACCTCTGACCATTTTGCCTGTTCAGTAATAACCAGTTTTATGCGGTTACTGCCCGTTATGTCCTGAATATCTGACGAAATCATATCAAGATATTTTTCCTGTATTGCCATTCCAACGCCGTCATAGTACGCGTGATATGAGATATAGTCAATTTCTCCGCCAACTTCTTTTAAAATGGTTTTATGCCAGCTTCGCCATTCGTCCGATGTTACATTATATTCTACCGGATAAGTTTTTCCGCAGGCAATAAATTTTGCGTCCGGATCTGCTTTTTTTATTTCTTTAATTGATGCTTTGATACGTTTGCAATATTCCTCTGCCGAAAGTGAGCCGTCAAGCTCATTTCCCAACTCATAAGCAAAAACATCAACAGGATTTTCAATGCCGCATTGAGCACGAAGTGCACCAAGCTTTGATGTTTTTGCATCACCTGTCATGAACTCTGCATACTCGCCGTTTAACTGCGGTGATTCATTGTAAACATTTATTCCTACAACAAATTTGCAGTTTTCATCTGCGGCAAGACTTGATTTTATCCATTCAACAGGTCCGAAATTTATTTTATCTCCGGTAAAATACCACACACCGGGAGCTCCGGGTGTTTTTCTGTTTTCGTATTCACCAACCGAATTTTTCCAGAAAAAATTATTCAGCGATGAGCCTGCCGTACGGGCAAGAGGCATATATTTTATGCCTGATATGCCCTTTGCAAATTCGTCCGATATTTCAAGAGAAGTTTCGGATTTCATCATTTTGCTGTTGCCGGACGACCACTCACTGCCGACCCCTAAAATTTCGGGGTCGGCTTTGCGAATTACCGTACTTTCGGTTATAACAGCCGAGGCTTCAAGCAATTCTACGGCATTTGACGCATACGGAAATACACCAAATAAAACCGCTATCGCTAAAAACATCGCCGAATATTTCTTCATTTTACCACTCCTTGTGTTATCAAGGCTTATTATTTTGTTGCTTCAAATATAATTTTTGCCGCCTGTGCTCTTGTAACAGCACCCGCCGGGTCAAATCTGCCGTCAGGCATACCGTTTACAATACCGTTTGCCTGCAAGTTTTTAACTGATGTAAACGCCCATTCTGATATAGATGCATCATCTGCAAAAACAGTAACACTTTCTTTTTCCAAAAGTTTATCTGTGCTGTTTAAGATACGGAACACCATAACGCTCATTTCTTCTCTTGTTATGGTCTTTTGGGGATTTGCATATCCGCCGTCGCCTTTAAGAACTCCGTTTTCATATGCTGCCATGATATATTCATAATACCAGTCGTTTTCCGCCACATCTTCAAAAACTTTTACTGTTTCCGCATCTTCCGGTGTGGCTTTTTCAAGGTTAAATGCGCACACAAGCATTTTTGCAAACTCTGCTCGTGTAACGTTTTTATCCGGTACAAATGTGCCGTTTTCATAACCGTTTATAATTTTTCTTGCAGAAAGCACACTAACGCTTTCATACGCCCAGTGCGACTGCTGTAAATCGCTGTAGGGGCTGGTTTCGCCTACCGGTTTTTGCGATTCTATAAACGCCGCAGTTCCGCTTGATGCAAAGCTACTGCCGCCACCGGCACCGCCGCCTCCACCGAAGCTGCCACCGCCACCGGAGCCGCCACCCGATTTTTCGGGTTCATAGCTGTCGATATAATCTTTAAGTTTGTCAATATCAGTTATGGTGTCTTTATCCCTTGCAATAGCATCATAAAGACTTCCTTTATCTGCTATATCAGCGTAGTTATCAGCATCATAGCCTATTGCCGCCGCATTGTCTTCAACAATTGAACGGTATTTAAGCACACTTTCGTTTTTATCAAACGCAATAAACGCATATGCTTTTTCAAAAGCGGTTTTTACTTCCTCAAGTGATGTAAACGTACGTTTTTTCAGCGCATCATAGGTTTCTGTCTCGTATGCCAAGAAATATTTGTTCTGCATATCAACGCCGTAATAATCGCTGTATTTTTCAAAACTGTCTTTAACTGCATCACCGGTTTCACGGTTTGATGCAAGTGCAACAACAGTTTCTTTTATAAGAGTATCAATAAGATTTTTAACATCTTCAATACCGATATTGCCCGAAGCATCACAAAAAGGTGTACCGTTAACAATTCTTTTTGCCATAAGGGTTAAATCACCCGGGATAATATCTGAAACCATATCGGCATCAAAATCGTTTATAACCGATATTTCGGTTTTTAAAACAGTTTCAATGGTTGCACTGTCGTTCTCTTTAATTGCCTTATTGATTTTTTCAATAACAGGACGTTTTTCATCCAGATATTCCTGGGTTTTACCTGCGGCTTCGGCACTTGAAATTTCACCGGCAACCTGCACTTTGACACTTCTTGAATTGCCGTTTTCATCTTTTGCCGTGATAACGGCCGTTCCCTCACTACGCGACCGAAGAACACCGTCTACAACAGTAGCCGCAATAGCGTTTCCGCTTTGGTAAGAAACTCCGTCTGTCTTATTGTTTATAACCGCAAACAGTTCTGTTTTGTCCCCTGCAACAGTTTTTATTACATCTGTCGGGTCAGTTTCAATAAATGCCGCAACTTTTGAAATGTCTGCACCCTCAACATATACAAGACGATAAGGTTCTGCTGTTGTTCTGTTGATAAATTCGCAAATATTTCCGTTTATGTTTTCACTATTTGATGTTCCTATAAGGACTTTATCTGACAAATCTGCTTCGTTTGCAAGATAGAATTTTACATTCTCTGCAAAATTGCCGCTTGAATATGCTTTTATTTTTCTTATTACCTCGGTTTTGCCAAAGGCAATGCTGTAACCGCTATCTTCAGTTTTAAGCTCTTTATCAAAGGCAACATCATAATAAACCATGTCTTTGGGCAGAGTCTGTGATTCGGTATATACGTCAAAATCACGGTACTCAACATTATTCACATACACATCACCCTGATCGCCCTGACACATAAACTGCATGGTTGCACTGTTGCCCGTAAGGATATATGGCTGAGGATCAACGTAAACCCCTGTTTCGGTATTTCCGTTTACTGTAACACTGTAAACAATGTTGTTTCCTGCAACACCTACCGAAAATGTCATCCATGAACCTACCGGTGCTTTTAATTCCAAATCAGACTCATACTTCACTTCATCATTTTGAACCTTGCGGAAAGTAAGTGTACTGTTTCCCTGCTGTTTTGTTGCAAGCTCATAATAACTTTTTTCGTCTGATGACACCGCTGTACGTATGCCAAATCTTGCCGAAACCGATTTGCCAAATATATCGGCTTTTCCATATGTATTTGAAGAAATTCCGTTTCGGTCTGCTATAAGATTGACACACGCATAATTGTTTGCACCATAACCTTTTACTAACATTACTCTGTCGTCTTCATATGAGTTTGCCGGATTGCCTGCAACACCGGTTGTCATATATATACCCTGCCAGCCGCTGCCACGGTAAACCGCCGAGGTTTTGAAATTATCGCCGATATACTGAACCGCCTCAGTGCGTTCATTCATTTTAAGCTCATAGCTGTCAATATCATCGTAAAATGCAAATTTGTTACGCACGGGCGATACATAGGGTGCTTTGAAGCTGTCAATAAAATCTCTTAACTCTTCTAATGTTGTTATCTGTGATTTATTATCCGAAATTGAATAATAAAGGTCTGATTTTTCGCCTATCGCATTATATTTGTTTACATCATAGCCTATAATGCCGGCATTCTTTTCTATTATATTTTTATAATCGGCAGATGTTTTTGCATCACCAAATCCACCCAGAACATATATTTTTTCTGCAAGGGAGGCAATCTGCAAAATATCCTCAAATGTCTGACCGACAAAAGCTGATGATATTTCCGTTTTATATTTCAGATAATATTCTGATGTTATATCGATACCGTAAATATCAGAATATTTTTCGATTTTTTCAAGTATTTTGTCTGTATCTGTTTCGCCGCTGATGTCTTCTACAGCAACCTCACGGCTGACAGCCGCTATGAGATTTTCTATATCTGCAACAGTAATATTTTCATTACCGAATGTTTCACTGTCAAGAAGTCTTAAAGCAACGGCAGAAAGCTTGTCGCCACCAAAGGACAACAGAACAGCAGAATCAAAATCCAGAATTTTCGGCATTTCATCGGTAAGTGCCGATTCCATTGCCATCTTATCATTATTTTTTATTGCTTCATTGATTGCATCAACAACGCTTTGTTTGGAAGCAATATATTCTTCTTCCGTTCCTTTATTTACTGCATTTTCAAGCTCCCCTATAACAGCAATGTCAACTGACAGATTATGTCCCGACGATGATGCAGTTATTTTTGTTTTACCTTTTTTTACGGGAACAACTTTTCCGTTTTCTGCTGTTACAACTGTTTTATCACTGCTTGTCCATGTTTCTGCGATGTCTGCACCGTCAATACGCGCAAGCAAATCCACGGTTTTTCCAAGTGCCACTGTAATTGTATCTGTCACTTCGCAGTAAATATCAATATTGCTGACATTTTCGCTGTCAACAAGCCAGTATTTAAACGCACCTTTTGTTGTTTTATTTATGATCTCTGCACCGTAATCTGTCACTTCTTCTGCTGTTATTGTGCAGATTTCGGTTTTGTCTTCAAAATTATCGTCGTTTGAGCCGTAAAGTGTTTTACCCTCAAGATTTTCGTCTGAATAAACATGAATTTTTCTTGCAATCACTGCATTTTCTGCTTTCGCAAAAGCCACACCGTCTGGCATTTCAAAACCCGCCGCCGCATTGTAATACATCATGTTTTCGGGTTGCATACCTTCAGCGTAAAAATCAAATTCTCTGTATGTGATATTATCATAGTAAACCCATGAGTCACCGGTTGATGCAAGCTGAACCTTTGTGTCTTTAACGGCAATTTCAAAAGGTGACGCATCTTTATAGGTTCCGGAATATGTATTTCCGTCGTATGTAACACTATAATTAATGTTATTACCCATAATTTTTGCCGACAGTGTCATCCATTTTGCAGATGCGATGTTTGGCATATCTGTCAAAGTAGACGAATATTTTTCCTCACCCTCAACAACTTTTCGAAATGTGATTTTTACCGCATGTTTAGGAATATACATTTCATAGTAGCTTTTTTCGTTGCTGCTTGTCATAAAGCGCACACCGTATGATGCATCGCCGTTTTTATTCGGAATATACATATCCGCTGAAAAAAGCATATCATTTTTTGCATCAGATGTATCGGCAACAAGATTAAGACACGCCTGGTTGCCGGACCCAAAACTGCTCATTGCCATAACTTTTTCGCCGGCAATTGTGGGATTTTCTATTACCTGAACAGACATATATCTGCCCTGCCAGCCGGAGCCTCTGTAAACCGAAGATTTTGAAAAATTACCAACGGTAAATACGCCTGCTGTATTTGCCACATCCATTATTTCGTAATCTTCAAAATCATCAAAAAAATTAAACATTTCGGCAGAGGCATTACACACTATTCCAAATGATGAAAGCAGCATCGCCGCCACAACAAGAACGGTTATAAATTTTTTCATATTTTCATCCGCCTTTCTTATAAATCAAGCATTTCAAATATTTTCAGTGACCGCAGACTGCTTACCATTTCTTTTGTGCTGCTGTAACCGAGTTTTCTTAAAATATTGCGTATCTGGGTATTGATTGTTACCATTTCAACATTACGTTTATCGGCTATTTCTTTACGTTTTACGCCGCTGTAAACCATTTTCAAAATCTCAAGCTCTGCATTTGTAAGGTTTGTTATTACCGAAACAATATACATGAGGCTACCTTGCTGTTTATGCATTTTTGAAAATTCGCCAAGAATTTTTTTGGCTATGTTGGGTCTTATAAAAATTTCGTTTTTATATACATTTCTGATTGAAGATATTATCTCCGAATCGGAAGCTGTTTTTACAATATAATCAACGGCACCCGCACCGTAGGATTTAAAAATAAGGTCATCCTCTTTATGAATTGTGATTGTAATAATCTTGATTTCGGGGTTTTTAACCAATATTTTTTCGGTAGCGGCAATGCCTGCTTCTTCACTTTCAAGCTGAATATCCATCAGAATTATATCGGGTTTCAGTTGTTCGGCAAGCGGTATAACCTCTGATGCACTGCCTGCTGTTGCCACAACCTGCATATCGTTCTGAGAGTTTATTATCTTTTCAAAGTGCCGGCAAATTTGCGGCATATCATCGCAAATAATAATTTTAATTTCACTCATCAAGATCTATCTCCTTCATTGTCGGTAACAAAATCTGAAACTCGGTATATTTGCCTTCTTCACTTTCAACAAAAATAAGACCGTTGTGCGCCGAAAGCACCTTATAAACATACGACAGCCCTATCCCCCAGCTTTTTGAGTTGTGCTTGGTGGAAAAAAGCGGTTTGAAAATTTTCTTCATATTTTTTCTCGGTATTCCGCAACCGTTATCACGGATTGATGTAAGAATCCAGTCGCTTTCACTTTTTACATAAATTTCTATACGCTTTTCCGATTCATTTTCTTCCACGGCTTCTATTGCGTTGTAAAGCATATTTTCAAACATTCTTGTTATATGCCTTTTATCGCACAAAACCTCAACTCTTTTTTCCGGAAAATCATACTCAACCTTTATATTGCGGTCAACAACCGTTAACTTAACTGCTTTTTCAATTCGCTCGCAAATATCCGCTTCTTCAATATTTATTTCAGATTCATTGAATACACTGAGCAGATTAGAGAGCGAATGTGCTGATTTTTCTGTGATTATCTGTAGTTCTTTAACATCCTCAAGTCCCTGTGGCGTGCCGTAATTTTCCTCAATCGATTCACTTAAAAATTTAAGGCTGATAAGCACGTTTTTATATGAATGAAGCACGGGACGTATATCCGAAAACAGTAGTTTTGTTCGTTTTGAAATTGTCAGTTTCTTAAAAAAGTCCACACGCTCAAGCACGCGGAATTTTGCCAGCATAACAACAGTTCCTTCAAACAAAACAAGAACCGCAAAGGGGATTATTGTGTACATAACCTGCGAATATCTCAAATATGCATTATTGAATTTAAGCAAATTTGTCAGATCAATAAGAGAAAATTCGAATGTACTGATAAACAGCATATAAATATAGAATACATTTATGAATGACAACACAATTACCATAACTGTTATTTTGTGCTTTTTGTACATGATGTTTGTGTTGTGATATTCCATAATAAACGTCACAATCGGATACAGTATGTAGAATATCACAATTGCATAGTTAAGATACCTGGCAACTTCTAAAACAGTAAACGCAACGGCACGTTCCGCATCATGCAAAGAATAATATACAAATGCATGCAGTTTGCGGCAAAATTCCGAAGAATTTACAATAAAAAACAACACCGCCGGAATCAGGCTTATCACATTTATAAGCACTCGTTTACCGTCTTTTTTTGTTGGTTCAAAAAACCTTGCAAACATCCACATTGCCAGCATATAAACGAATATGCCGAAATTCAGTATATTCACCGCTTCATAAAATCCAATTTTTCTGTTTGACAGCCACATATAGATTTTATTTTCAAAATTAAAGAAAGCAGTTATAGCGGACATCTTGCTTACAAGCAGTATCATAGCAAGCATCATGCAAGCTATGCTGAAGCTCATAAGCACAAACACCCATGTATGACGGTTTTTATAGTTTATCGCCAGAAGTGCCACTGCAAATATAAACAAAAGTACGATTGCAACAATCATCCAAAAGACACCCTCTTTAAAATATAATATAAAGACAAATTTTTGCCCTATATATATTTTAACCTTTTACGGCACCATTTGCAAGACCTGAAACAAAATATTTGTTTCCTATTGCATATACCACTAAAACAGGAAACATTGAAATTACAGAGCCTGCCATCATAAGATTCCACTGAGATGCCGATTCGCCCACATTTTTAAGTGCATAAAGTCCTGCTGAAAGTGTGCGCTGAGCCGGGTTGCTTATTGTAAAAATCATTGGCATGAGGGTTTCGTTCCATGAACTCTGAAACGCAAGTATTCCTATTGTTGTAAGTACCGGTTGCAGAAGCGGAACAATAACTTTTAAAAATATTCCACCAAAGCCACATCCGTCAATTGTTGCCGCTTCGTCCATTTCTTTTGGAAGCGTATGTATAAACCCGCGGACAAGATATATTCCTGTTATGTTTATTCCAAAAGCCTTTATTACAAGAAGACCGGCAAGTGAGCCGCCAAGGCCCATACTTTTTACTATTTTTAAAAGCGGCACTGTTGTTGCACCACCCAGATTAACAAACATAAGTGCTGTTAATATTCCAAAAACTACTTTTTGTCCGGTAAAATGCCCTCTTGCAAAAACATATCCCCCAAGAGCAGTGCTCACAAGTTGAATAACAACTATACATGCTGAATAATAAATACTGTTCCACATAAGGGTTGGCACATGAAAGCTGTCGCTTTCCCAGGCTATCTTATAGTTTTCAAAGGTAAATATTTCAGGAAACAGTGATGCCGAGGTCATAATTTCCTGATTTGATTTGAATGATGCCAGAATCGTATAGACAAGCGGATACAAGGTTATAACAAGCACGCTTGTCAAAAACAGATAAGCAAGAGTTTTGGGTAAAATTTTTCTCATTTTCTTTTCCTCCTATGCTTCGCTGTTTTTACTTAATTTAAGATATATAAGTGACGTTGTTGCAAGCACCAATGACGTAATAACAGCCATTGCCGAGCCGTAGCCTATATTGCCGCCGTCCATAATAAAACCTGGCACAAGGTTTTTGAGAAGATGTGTCATAATAACCTCTGTTGAGCCGCCCGGACCGCCGTTTGTAAGCATAAGGATAAAATCACCTGTTGCCAGAGTTCCGTTTATTGCAAGCATTATGATAATTCTCATAACAGGCATTATCTGCGGAATGGTTATGCTGAAAAATTGTCTGATGGGTCCTGCTCCGTCAAGAGAGGCACTTTCGTAAAGCTCTTCCGACACATTAGACATTGCCGACATAAAATAAAGAACGTTTATGCCAAAGGTATGCCAAACCGAGGCAACTACGATAACCGCCATTGCTGTTGCTTTTTCCGAAAACCAGCTGATGTTTTCTGTTATAAACCCTGCCGCTTTAAGCATAGAGTTTATAATTCCGAAATGCGAAAACATACTTGTGAACATTATGCCGACAATTGCCGCACTGATAATATTCGGCAAAAAATATATTGAACGGAAAAAACCCTTGAATTTTATTTTCCGGCTTAAAACCACTGCAAGAATAAGTGCAAGCGGTATTTCAATCGGAAGTTTGCAAACTGCAAACAAGAAAGTGTTTCCAAGTGCTTTCCAGTATCTGTCATCTACAGTAAACATTGTTATAAAGTTTTCCCAGCCGACAAACTTTGTTTCGGAGGGAACGCCCGTATAATAAAACCATGCAAGACGAACCGCCCATATAATGGGATAAAGTGTAAACACAAAAAAACCGATAATCTGCGGCGAAATCATTGCATACGCCGTCAGATCATGCTTTTGCTGAGAAGAGCCGAAATATTTTTTCTTTTTACTTTTTGTCGCAGTAGTCATAACAGTCTTCCTTTCACTGCGCAGTTGTTACGGAGTGCCGCCGCAAAGCGGCACTCCGTAAACTAAATTCAAATCAGTTGCAAAAAACTTAATTTACAGGAACAAGAGAATTTTCTACAATATAATCTTCAAGTTTATATTTATCGCTGTTTTCTTCAAGCCATTTTGTTCTTGCCTCACCAACACGTGTTGTAAGGTCAGCAAGTGCATCATCAACGCTCACTTTTTCTGTCCAGATATCTTCAATAAATACCTGGTTGAAGTTTTTCTGACCGGTGAGTGTTGCTGTAGGTGATCTCCATGAAGGCACACTCACTTCTACAAGCTCACAGAATTCTTTCCAGCCTGTGGGAGCATTTTCGCCAAGATCAACGTCTTTAACAATATTCCAGTCATAGGGAATTGATTTTCCGTCTTTATAAAGACCTGTCAGCACTTCTTCACTGTGAATCCATTTGAATGCTTCCATAAGTCTTTCTTTATCTTTTGTTTCTGCCGATTTCTTGTTGATTGAAAGATAACCGTCAGAAGCCATTCTTGTTGCATAGCGCACGCCCTCTTTTGCTGTGGGAGCAGGTGCTACTGCCCAATCACATTTTGCCGGGAACTGGTCTGTATAAACGCCAACGTCATAAGAACCTGCAAATTTCATACCAACATTACCCTCTGCAAACTGTGCACGGCCGGGGTCGTTGTCAATACCCTCGGGGTCCGGATAATATGATTTGTCCGCTTTAATGCCCATATACATATCAACAATCGGTTTATATCCCATATAATCGGTTGCGCCTGTTTCGGGATTAAAGTTCATATATCCCTGATTTGCCATACCCACAAACTCTATATCGCTGTCAACAAACCACTTGTTTTTAAGCGGTAACATAATACCGTATTCCTGATTTTCGGGATGTGTGAGTTTTTTTGCATAGTCACGCACCTGGTCATATGTTTTGGGAGGTGTAGCCTCGCCGTTTTCATCAACAATACCGTATTTTTTAAACATATCCTTGTTATAAACCATACCAAATGTTGTTACATAAAACGGAACTCTGTATGTTTTGCCCTCGTTCATATGTGTGCCTTCAACAAGTTTGCCTTCGTACTGTTTGATATATTCCGGACCACCGGGCATATCGTCAAGAGCTATTATTTTATCCATCTCTGAATATTTTTTAACTGCCGCCGAGAAGAAATCAGGTGCATTGTCAGCTTCTATCGCCATTGTAACAGCTTCGCCGCTTGACTGAATCTGATAATCAATTTTGATACCTTTTTCTTTACCTTCGCCCTCGTTATATTTGCTTACAAGAGCCTCCATTGTTGCTTTGGAGTGTGAATCGTTTGTCCACGCTGTAAATGTCCATGTGTCGCTGGATTTGTTGTAACCCGTATCATTGCCGCCGCAGGCACAAAGCGATGCCGCCATTGCAAGCGAAAGCGCTGCGCAAATAATTCTTTTGCCGTTTTTCATAATATTATCTCCTTTTTTTTATTTTATTGCATCTGCCGCATATGCGGTTGCGGCAGATGCAATTTTAATTTTTAATTATTCTGTATATGCAACTGCACTGCTCATCGGAGGAATAACAACTTTTTCGCCGTTGATAAATCCGTAAAGTGTTACAGTTTCACTTGGGTTGTAGATATAATCTTTGCCAACCTCAACATTTTTTGATGCCATGTAGTAGTCGTAAATATCAATAGTGGTTGCTCTCCACACATCGGGACGGTTAAATTTTGCACAAAAGGCATCAAAGTTTTTAACTACTTTTGCTGTGGGACCTGCATCAGGATTAGTTTCATCAGGTGCAACTTCTGCCGCATGTGTCCATACAGAGAACATAAGCAGTTCTTCGTTGTCTTCGGTATTCAGGAAAGTATTTACAACATCGTTGTGATAATCATACCAGAGTGCACTTTCGAGTGTGTATGTACATCTCCATTCCATCCAGTCTTCAGGCATTGAGAACGAGCTTGAAAAACCTACATGTCGTGCAGATACATAACCAAGCTCTCTGAGATAATCTTTAAGAGCTTCATATTCTTCTTCGCCACGTGCTACAGGTGCCTGATAAGGCCACATAAAGTTTCTGGGTGTTACGCCGTATGCTTCAATCATTTTTTCGTGCTGTGATAAAATTGATTTTTTACAGTCTTCCAGAGTATATACCTCTGCATTACTCATTGCAATGTGTGAAGAATGGTTTGCAAGCTCGTGACCGTGTTCAAGTGCTGTGTTGTAAAACTCAGGCACGTTGTTGTATGCAAGGTTGAAGGTTCCTTTGATATCGTTTTTATCCATAATTTCCATTACACGTTTGTCAGGTTCAACAATACCGTCATCATAGTTGATGCTCATTGACTTATTTGTGAATGTGGGGTATGTAATGCGATATTCGTTAATTTCGCCTTTTTCATAAACTTTAGCCTGTGTAAGCGGTTTTACTCCTGCAAAAGAACCGTCCCAGCAGAGGAGTTTAAGTTTTTTGTAATCTGCCGGTGTTTCAATATCAAGCGTCATTGTGTCAACATTTGTGTTTGAATAAGGCAACTCAACTTCTGATGCGCTGATGAGTTTGTCATTTTCTCCATAGAATGCCGCAATATATTTTGCGTTTTCGGTATAATAAGCACTGCCGAGGGTAATTTCAAGACCGCCGCCGCTTGTATTAACCGAATATTCGCGGATAACATCCACATCAATACTTACAGAGTTACCTACTTCTGTTGCTGTTACTTTAACAGCACTGTCTGTTTCTTTTGAGGGAACAAGCTCGTTTCCTGATGCTGTAACGTATCCGTCCGCAGAATATGTCCAAACTGCCGCATCTGTATCGTAACTGTCAATTCTCGGAACGAGATGCAGTTTTGAACCAATTCTCACATCAAGATTATCTACCTCGGTATAAACTTTGATTTCCGAAGCACTACCGCCATTTGAGGAAAGTTTGATGTATCTGTAAAGGTTGTTTGTTTTTGTGTTTACTATTTCGCCGTCTTCGGTGATTTTTTCAAGATAATACCATGTTGCATTATCATCAGACACATACATATCAACTGTGCCATTTACGCCCGAAGCAACTACTTTTCTGATAATTCCGCTACGCTGCATATCAATAACAACATCACCTGCAAAAGTGTATAATGCATCGGTTTTGCCGTCATTAAGCACACCTGCGTTTGTATCTTCTGCATAAACAGGTTTGTTTGCTGTTGCGTTTTCATACATCATATTAACCGCTTCTTCTTTTTCGTCAATATATGTATCAACGCTGCCGGCAACCATGTTGTCATAATATGCCATATATCCGCTGTTGCTTGCAATTGCTATTCTGCCGTTTGTTTTAATGGGTGAGGGGTCATCATAGCTGCCTGCAAAAAGCACTTCTCCGCTATCCTTTTTAGTTACCGAATAAGTGATAACATTGCCTGATTTTCTCATTTCGAGAGTCACCCAGGTTAAGTTTATGGCAGGAATTTCAGATACTGAATCTATATAACTGTCTTCCTCTGTTTCCGCAACCTTATTAAAGCTTATTGTAATCGGATTATACGGATTTCCGGTGATTCTCAGGTCATAAAACACTGTTTCGCCGTCCTGAACAGACATTCTGATACCGGCAGATTTCACGCCCCAATGCGTCAATTTCATATCTGTTTTAAACATGAAATCTTTTTTCTCATCGGGTTTGAGTTTGAGGTTTGCAGTTCCCCAGCTGTTATTTGTGCCCATTTCCGCAAGCACGGTGTTGCCGTCGTCAAGAGTTATTGACTGCATGCTTACACCATCGTTCCAGCCTTTCCACTGGCTTGATGTTGACCAGTCGCCAACTTTTTTGCCCGGGCCGGTAAGTGCCGCTTCCATATTTTCATAGTCTTCAAAATCTTCTGTATAAAGAAGTGTAACAGGTTTGTTTGCTTCAACTTTTACTGAAAGTGATGCATCGCCGAATGATGCGGTTGCTGTTGTAGTACCAAAACCGACTGCCTTTATGTATGCACCATCTGCCATAGCAACTTTGTCGTCACTTACTGACCATACACCGCCGTCAAATTTATCTTCTCCGCCAAGACGGGGGTACAATTTAAGCACTGTTTCTTCATCAAGCTGATATGTTTTGGTAAGGTCTGCTTCATTAAGAATTTTAACGCCGTCAACAGTAAAATCATCGCCGCCGTGATTTACAATTATAACTGTTTTAGCCTGCTGAACTGCAGTTGTGTTAAGAATATTTCCCTCTGCTGACAGTTCGCCGAGCTTTGTCCATGTTGAAATACTGTTTTCAATTGATTCTGCAAGATAAACGCTTACCGCACTTGGTGTTTCAAGACCGTCAAGCATCACACGGCGTATTTTCTGTGCGTCTTCAAATGTGTATGTAACGTATTTGTACTCTGTGTTTGTTTCTACTGTTGCATCAGATGCAATATCCTGATACATTATTGTTGCCGGGTCTTCTTTTGCACCTACAAACGGGTCAACACTGCCTGCAACCATGTTGTCGTAATAGTTGGGCTGTCCGCTGTTGCTTGCAACAGAAATTCTTCCTGTTGTTTCAAGAGGTGACGGGTCGTTATAACTGCCTTCAAAAATCACTGTGCCGTCAGCTTTTTTTGCAACCGAATAATAGATAGTGTTTCCGGATTTTCTCAGTTCAACAGTTACCCATCCATCATTTATTGCCGCAATATTACTTTCTGAATATGTATATTCTGTTGCACTGTCTCCCGTAACCTTTAAAAAGCTCATTGTCATGGGGTTATAGGGATTTGTGCCCATTCTGAGTGCGTAATACTTTTTCTGTGTGCTGTCAACGCAAATACGGATATCGTTATTTCTGTTTGACCAATGAGTGTACGCCAAGTCTGTTTTAAACATGAAATCCATATCGGGGTCAGCTTCAATGTTAAGTACTGATGCACCCCAGCTGCCATCTGTACCTCTTGCGGCAAGAACGGTGTTGCCGTCATCAAGAGTAAGCGATTGCAACATTACGCCATCGTTCCAGCCTTTCCATGTGTTTGACGTTGTCCAGTCGCCGACTGTCTGGTTCGGACCTGTAAGTGCCGCTTCCATGTTTTCATAGTCTTCAAAATCTTCTCTATAAAGATTGTCCTCCGGCTCAACAATAACAGGTGCAACAGCACTGACTTCCATATTGTCATAATAGTTATAAATTCCGCTGTTGCTTGCAACAGAAATTTTCCCTGTTGTTGCAAGAGGTGCCAGGTCCACATAGTTTCCGCTGAACACTACCACGCCGTCAGCTTTTTTCGTTACTGAATAACTGATTAAATTGCCGGTTTTTTTCAGTTCAAGAGTTACCCATGCATTATTTATTGCCGCAACATCGCTTTTTGAATATGTATATTCTGTTGCGGTGTCTCCCGTAACCTTGTGAAAACTCATTGTCATGGGGTTGTAGGGATTTGTGCCCATTCTGAGCGCGTAATATGATGTTTCTTTTTCATTTACACATATGCGGATGTCATTATTCCGGCTATTCCAACCTGAATGTTTCATATCTGTTTTGAAAACAAAATCATCATTTGCACCAATATTTTCAAGTTTCAGATTTGATGCACCCCAGCTGTTGTCTGTACCCATTGCCGCAAGAACGGTGTTGCCGTCGTCAAGAGTAATTGACTGCAATTTAAGACCGTCCTGCCAGCCTTTCCATACGGTTGATGTTGTCCAGTCGCCGACTGTCTGGCTCGGACCTGTAACCGGGTCTGTCATGTTTTCATAGTCTTCAAAATCTTCGGTATAAATAATACCTGTTGCATCAGTTTCGGTATCTGCGGCAAAAACCGAACCCGTTGCCATTGTTGCCGCAAGCATAAGCACAAAAAGCACCAATGCCACAGCACGTTTAAATGTTTTTTTCATGGATTTCTCCTCCTTTAAATAATTTTTCGGTATATGCTATTTTAATTATAATTCAACTTTAACACAAAATCAATATGATAAATTATACTCATTTTTCAAAAATTTCCCCGAAAATCACTCTTAATTAGACCAAACTTGCAGACTGAGATAAAAAAAACATAATTAAGATTCTTTTTCTTCCATTATGAAAGCATTAAAATTGCTAAAAAAATTAAAAAACATGAAAAACACAAAGTGCCGTAAACCCTGATTATATACAGGGTTACAGCACTTTCCTTAAATTACTAATTTCGGTGAGGCTCTGGGTAAATTACAGGAAGCCAAATGCAAAAAGAATCGCTTCTATATAAATAGATAATACCAGTCATAATCATCGGCAAATAAGCTTGTTAAACAACTACAGACACCAGCAAAATCCCCCCGTATAACGGCGGTTAGTCTTAGGACGAAGCCATCGAACGGGGGGATTTTTCTGAAATTTTGTTAAAATGTCATGTGAATCTGTTCTCCATATTTTTCATTTACTTATAAAAACTCTCCTTTTAAGAGAATTCCAAAAATTTCATTCTCTTAATTATATGTTGAAATCAAAAAATGTGTATGATATAATACAGATATAAGGGTATTCCTTTCCTTATTATATCTACACGCTAAAAATGCAATTAACAGCATTCTTCAAAAAAGAGAGTTTTAATAACAATTAACTACATAACGGAGAGAGTAACAATGACAGACTACATAAACAATTTTTCAAACAATTTATATACTCACCGAAAAAGAATGGGACTGACCCAGCGTGAGCTTGGAGATATGCTTAACTTTTCCGAAAAAACTGTAAGCAAATGGGAAATTGGTGCATCTATTCCCGGAGCGGATGTTCTTTTGAAAATGTCCGAGATTTTTAACACATCAATAGACGCACTGCTCAAAAGCTCATTCAAACGGCTTTACCTCGGCATAGACGGCGGCGGCACAAAAACCGCTCTGGAACTTATGGACGAGTGCGGCAAGGTTGTTAGTTTTTTGGAAACCGATGGCTGTAATCCTTTTGATGTGGGTATGGACGTATCTAAAAACATTTTAAGAAACGCAATACATAAAATCTGTGCAAAGGTAACCATGTCCGATGTTGTGACTTTTGCCGGAATTGCCGGTGGAATTTCCGGTAACAACAAGGCAATTTACGAAGACTTTTTTAAAGAGTTTAATTTTGCCGCTGCATACAACGGCAGTGATAACGAAAACGTTGTTTTTGCCGGACTTGGAACAGAGGATGGTATTGCCGTCATTATGGGAACGGGTGTTTGTGTTTACCGTGTGAAAAATGGTATTATGGACAGACTCTCTGGTTGGGGACATCTTATCGACGATGGCGGAAGCGCCTATAACATAGGCAGAGATGCACTTGCCGCAGTTTATGCTCAAAGTGACGGTACCGGTAAAAAGACACAGATTACAGATATAATTCTTAATTCAAATGAAAATTTAAATACTATCCTCACCGATGTATATGCTCTTGGCAAAAAGAAGGTAGCATCTTATGCTCCCATGGTATTTGAAGCTGCAAAGCAGGGCGACGAAATTGCCTCAAAAATAATAACACGAAACATGAAAGTTGCAGCACACATTATTGAAACTGCTGCAAAACCTTTTGAGACCTCTCCTGTTCGCACAGTTATTGCCGGTGGACTTATAAAACAGCCGGAGCTTATAAATTATATTAAACAGGAGCTTAAAAATCCTGAAAAATTTGATATGTCCTATTTGAACGTTCCTCCCGTAAAAGGTGCAGTAATGCTTGCAAAATATAAGTGGAACAACGAAAATATATAAAATCATTAAATTATTATTATGTCACATATAACTATTATTTTCAAGGAGGCAGGCTAAATGAAAAAAATTCTGACGTTCATTCTTCTGGCAGCTATTGCTTGCAGTCTGATGTCTGTTCCGGTATGTGCCGACGGATTAGAAGAAAAAGTTTACGAACTTACTATACTTGACGAAGAACGCCAAACCATAAACGGGTGGGGTATTCATCTTACCGAAGGCGCTGATAAAACAAAATATTTTATGCAGGCTTCGTATGCTGCATCTACAAAAGAACTTGGTGCAACAATTAACAGGGCGTTCTGGGATCCCAATGAGGTTATGAATGAAGACGGCACTTTAAACGAAAAAGAAGCTGACAGATACTATTATAACCATATTTATCCGGCAATAGCCTGCGGAATTCCCGACTATGCAATGACTGTCGAAAGACCCGCGATACCTTTTGCTAATTTTGCACCAAACGGACGTGCGACCTATCCTGACGAAGAATCGGAAGATAAAATGGTTAAATTTGTTACCGATTATTTTCTTTATATGAAAAGCAAAGGCTATGTTTTACCTGTAGCTTTTAATATAATGAACGAGCCGGCAAACTTCAAACGTTATGTCGTGGGTGAACAGTATGTGAGATTTATCAAAAAATATAAAAAATCATTTATCGAAAACGGGCTTGAAGAAATCAGACTTGTTGGTCCTGATGCCGCCGGGCTTGAATGGGTAGATGCGAACGTTGGCGAATCTCTTGCATATTTTGATGCAGACCCTGAGTATGCAGAAGCTCTTGACATCGTATCGTACCACGCTTACGGCAGCACTTTGCAGGAGGAAACTTCGCAGAAATTTGCAAAGGGTCTTGAAAAATATCCCGACAAAGAAGTCTGGCAGACTGAAATTTCTCAGCTTGTTTTGGGTGATGGCCTTAACAAGAAGTATGAGAATTTCCGTTATTTTGCGGCAAACAATATGATTACTGCTCTTATTGCCGACATTGCATGGCTTCGTGTGAATACTTGGTTTTATTTTGATACGATAGACCGTTCTCACCGATTCCTTGAAGACGGTACAGCGTATTCAAACAACGCCATCCGACTTCTCACCTTCCTCGGTACAGGCTGGGGCACAAACACCTCAACTTCGTTCTTGAAAACACCGCTTTACAACGCACTTCAACTGATATACAACAATGTTCCCGTAGGCTCTGTTGTTCACAGAGTTTATACAGACGACCCGGAGCATTATAACCGCGTTGCCAGCAAAGGCACTCTCGTTGCTTTTGACTGCGATGACCACACTGTACTTTTGGTTGTAAATACTACTAAAAACGAAAAAACCTACAATATCAACAACTTAAAAGGAAAAAGTGCAGAAATCAATACAATCTCACAGGATAATTCCGATACTGTTGTAAAAACAGGCAGAAATATTGTTGACGGAAGCATCAAAAACTTTGTTCTTAAACCCGACAGCATAAATATCATAGTTACAAAAAACGAAGACTTTGGCACTCCGGAAGTTACCATTGACAGCGACAAAGATATTTTTATTGTTGATGGCATCCGCAACTCCCGTAACGACAGCATTACTTTAGCAGGCAGTGTTGACGAACATGCAAAAGTTACAATAAATGGAAAAAGCGTTAAACTGGACAAAAACAACAAATTTGCTTATCCGGTAACGTTAAGCAATGGAGAAATATTTACAATTTCTGCTATAGACAAAGAAGGCAACAAAAGCAGTAAGGTTGTGGAATACAACTACAACCCTTCTTATACAGGGCTTAAACTTGAACAGCATCAGGCAAATATCACATCAAGCGAATATGTGATAAAAGGTATTGCCAACTGTAAATCCACCATTAGATGCGGCGAATTTTCAGTACAGACAAAGGACGATAACAGTTTTGAACTTAAAATTAAAGTCCCCGAAGGACAAAATGATTTTGAAGTTGTTGCCGTTGACGAAAACAACAACAAATCCGATGCATTGAAAGTATCAATCAACTGTGACTCTGTCGTTCCTGATATCAATCTTGAAACAAACGGCGGAACAACAAACTTAAGACGGTATGTTCTCAAAGGTAATGTAAGCGAAAAACTTTCTTCGCTTAAAGTAAACGGCGTTGATATTTCTGTTGATGAAAACCTTACTTTTTCTGATGCCGTGAAAGTTTCGGAGGGTACTAACACTCTCAAACTTACAGCAACTGACCTTATGGGAAATATTTCTGAAAAAGAAGTTTCGGTAGAATATACAAAAGATTCTTTCACACCTCACAAGGTTAACGGTACAGCATACACAAGATATGCCACATCGGGCGTAAAACTTGACGGTAAGCTTGAAGAAACCGATTGGAAACTTGACCTTATTGCCGACAAAGTGGTTGAAGGTAGCATGGATAATATTAATATTTTCGGCACTTTGTGGGATGAAGAAAATCTTTACATTGCCGCTAAAGTAAAAGACACCGATATACGTTTTGAAGACGTAAACCCATATCAAAACGACTGTGTCGAAATATTCCTTAACCCGTCAAACAATAAAGACGGTGCATTTGAGCCTCTTGACAGACAGTTGTGGTCAGCATATGTGGACAATGATAAATCTGTTCTTTACAAAAATAAATATCCGTTTAACAGTGCGTGGAATTTCACAAAAGACGGATATACCGTTGAAATTGCTATTCCATGGAGTTCAATGGAACTTACTGCCTCGGACGGGCTTAAACTCGGTTTTGATTTAGCAGTAAACGACAATGACATCGGCGGAAACAAACGCCGCGGTGTTGCTACCTGGTGCGGAAGCAACCTCAACTACAACGACACAAGCATGTACGGCACCCTTGTTTTAACAAAATCTTCGGATATAACTTATGAAGATACCGAAAGCGACTACACAGCCGCTCCAAAAGAACCGGTGGAAGCAGAGCATGTTGCGATTGATCTTAGCATTAACGGTACTAAAGTTGAAGGTGGCACAATTGCACTTTTAATCGGTGATAAACCGTATGTTACCTACAACGTGTTCAACAAACTGGGAATCGTTACAAGTTGGGGCGAATTTGACACCATTGATTATACTTATAACGGCAAAAAATATACGTTCTGGCCTGACCGTGATGCTGTTTACGTTAACGACAAAGCTGTGGATGTTAAAGGCGACAAACCTTACAGATCGGACGATGAGCTTTATATTCCGGTTAAGTTTATGAACGAATATCTCGGAATCACAGCAGTTTACGATTCCACAACAAAAACAGTCAACATTACTGAATAACAAGGAGGTTTATTCTTGTGAAAAACGTTTTAAAACGCTTATTTTCTCTGTTCACCATTGTTTGTGTTATTGCATCATGTGTCGCAATAACAGCCGCTGCCGAAGAGGTTTATGTAAACCCTATGAGCGGCACAGGCAATGTTACAACCACAAGTGCCATTCTTACCAACGGCAGTTGGGATGACAAATGGTATGCCCGCGGTCTTTCAAACGGTGAGCTTACCACTGCCGACGGCAGATATCTTGTTGTAAAGGCAGCACATACCGAAAGCGGAATACGCATTACAACAAACTATGCTATCTGCGGTCTCTGGCGATATGTGCCGGCGAGCACCTTTGAAGCAGGCAACACTTACAGATTAAGAGCAACCTTCAGAATAAATTCTGACGGTAAAACAGGTTTTATATCCAATAATAAAGCAAATTTCAAACTGCGTCTTATGTATGACGGTACAAACCCTGTTTTTGAAAGTCAACGTCTCATAATTGACAAATGCGATGAGTTTGTTACACATACTCAGGAATTTGTAATGACCGAAGAAATGCTTGACGGTCACACAAAAATGTATATGGACATAGATTGTCCGTCTTCCGGCTCTCTGTTTTCTGATGCAAACTTCCCTACCGGCAGAATTACAATGGATTTTCTTGAGTTTGTTATTGAAAAAGCCGATATCTATACTGTTATCGGCAAAACAGAGCCTAATTCGACACTGACAGTTGAACTTAAACACAAATATGAAGAGCAGGTTTATTACACAAAAGACGTAACAGCCGATGAAAACGGAAGATTTGAAACAGACATTGCTTTTTATCACAATATTGATGATTTTTATGTATGTGTAAAAGACGGAGAAAACACATCTGTAAAAAGCATGAACACTTTCTTTGAAACAGATGGCAAAAAAATTGTTGAAACAGATTTTTTTGCAGATGTTCCCACAAATGGTGTGTATGTTAATGGGTTTACCGTAAACGGAGTTGCTTCACCTTTTAACAAAATCACTTTGCCTGAAACTGCAAAAACAGTTTCGGTTACAGCAAAAAGCATTGATTATGAAGGTGACTCCACATTAATCGGTGTTCTTTATGAAAACGGTAGTGCAAAAGAAATTGCCTGCGATGTTCAGTCGCTTATCCCCGGTGCAGACGGTAATTATTCCATTTGTCTCGGTGAAGGCGGAGACGAAATCAGGTTCTTTCTTTTGGATTCAATTTCATCCATGAAGCTTTTAAGCCGCGAATATGTAATTGACACCAAAGGCACAACCGAAAAAAGATATAAAGCAAACGCATCCGTTACAACTGTTACATCCGATTTTAATCCCGTAACAGCAACGGCTGATATCACAAGAGACGGTGGGGACGGTACGGCAACTGTTGTTATAACAAAAAAAGATGTTGTTTTATCTGACATAACCGCCGATACAATAAACATCAATGTTGCCGCTGTTGTAAACAGTGAATCTAATGTTACAAGTGTAAAAAAATCCACCGAAAAACCTGATGGTGAAACCTACAAATTCCCGGACGGTACATATACCGCATATGTTTCTGGCGTTAAAAACACACAAGACTATTCTTACACTACACCCGACACACTTTTAAATGCTTATTCAACTCTTAATGGTTCAAATGTTGATTTTGACAGTTTCGATGCATGTATATCCGATGCAAAATTAAAGCTTGACCTTTCGGAATACAACTCCCTTGGAAGCAACAAAAAATATGCAAAAGATGTGTTTATGAAAGTTAAAACAGAAGACATATCGTCCGTAGGGCAAATACAGACGTTGCTTGATACATCGGTAAGCACCGTGCTTCTGTCAAGTGCTCCTACTGTATCCCTGATTGAAAAATACGGAACCCTGTTAGGTTTTGATTCTGTTTTGCTTGAAGAATTCAAAACTGCTGACGAGGATGTTAAAACCGATACTGCATCTCTTATGAAAAGCAATGCTCATTCACTTGACAGCCTGACTGTAGAGCTTGTTAAAAACCGCTTTACAGACGGTTATGTTACGGCTATGATAAACAATGCCGAAACCTATGGCATGATAAAACAGTTTATCTCTGATAATTATAAAAATTATATCAGTGTAAACCTCAACAAGCTTGAAGACAACGACGTAAACAGCGGTGATGTTTTTAAAGATATGTTGGATATGATTCCTTTTGACAGCATAAAAGATATTGAAGACAGCTATTCAGATGCTGTGGATGACAATACCAGCTCCTCCGGTGGCGGATTTGGCGGCGGAGGCGTCGGTGGCGGAGGCTTTGGTGCCTCCGGCAATATCAAAACCGAAACTATGAGCGCAATTGTTCCGGCAGAAGCTGTTATTTTTGAAAAAACCGCAACCTTTAAAGACGTAAACAAAGATTTTTGGGCATATGATTACATTGAAAATCTTGTAAATCTTGGAGTAATTTCAAAATCCGATAATTTCAGACCAAACGACGATATAACCCGCGAAGAATTTGTTAAAATGGTTGTTGTGGCATTTTACGGCAGCCCCTCCGGTGGACTTGCAACATATACTGATGCCACCGCCGGCGCATGGTATTATCCTTATCTTGCAAAAGCTCAGGAACAACAGATAATCAGCGGAATGCCCGACGGCAGTTTTGGTGTTGGCGAAAAAATCACACGCCAGGATATGGCTGTTATTATTGACAGAATAATTGGTAAAGACGATACTCCAAACACATTTGAATTTAGTGACGATGATGCAATTTCGTCTTATGCACGTGAAGCTGTATACAATATTTACAGCACAGGTGTTATCGGCGGATTTGAAGACAGCACTTTCAGACCGCAAAAAAATGCCACACGTGCTGAGTGTGCAAAAATAATTTCTCAGGCATCAACACTTAAAAATACACATTAAAGATAGGTGAAATCATGAAGAAAATAACATATGCAATTTTAATTTGCATGATTTTACAGCTTTTTTCGTTTGTCACTCTGGCAGATGACAATGCAGTAAAACCTGATTATTCTAAACAGATTTCAGTTATGTCTGCTTTGGAAATATTAGACACATCTTTGCAAAAGCAAAATCCTGATACCGAAATGACACGGGCAGAGTTTATAAGTGCAGTTATTCATCTTATTGGACTCAAACCTGATGATTTTTCAGCTACTCCCCGAGGATTTAACGACGTCACAGATAACACAGAGTTTTTTGTAGAAATAAATATGGCATATATGCTTGGTATCGTAAGAGGAAATGGCAGCGGATTGTTCTTCCCCACCGATAAAATCAGCATGAACGATGCAATTTCTGTTTTAATTAATGCCTTAGGATATGATGTGTTTGATGACGGAAAATCTACCGCCTTGTCTCATGCAATCGACCTTAATCTTTTGAAAAACATAAGCTTCAACGGTGAAGGCGGTGTTACTGTCGGTCAGGGTGCAACACTTTTATACAATGCACTTGAAGTTGATGTTGCAACCTCTTATATGGCTGACGGCAAAGTTCGAATCAGTGTTTGCGAAGGCAGAAATGTTTTAAACGAATATTTAGGTATGGAATACGGCAGCGGTGTAATAACCCAAAACGCCATAACTTCTCTTGATTCGTTTATGAAGAAACCAGCCTCAAAAACAAGTGTTGTTATAGACAATATTATTTTTGAAGTCGGAGAAACAGATGCAGACAAGCTGCTTGGATACAATGTGCAGTATTATTACCGCCATGACATAGCTACCGGCGAGAATATTCTTGTTTATATACGACCTCACGGTAACAGGGTTGTGCAGGTTAATTCCGAAGAATTCCGCAGTTTTTCAGGAAACAAATTCAAATATTTTGAAATGTACAAATCATTTGGAACACAGTATAAGGAAGCGTCACTTACAATTTCATCCAAGGTGGATGTAACATATAACGGTGTCGCTTTCCCCACATATACAAATGACGACATACTGCTTAAAAACACATCCGGATACAACGTGTTTATTGACAACAACAATGACTCAGTTATAGACGTTATTCACGTTAACCGGTGCGAAAACTATGTTGTTGATGTGGCTGTGCGTGATGATGAAATCATTTATACTTCTGCTCCAAAGGACAAACTGGATTTTAGCATTTATGATACTGTTGAATTTTACCTTTCAAACGGCAAACAGGTTTCGATTGATGCGGTTTTGGCATCTGATGTTATGACAGTTATGGCATCAAAGAACAAATCCTATGCAAAAGTCATTTTAAGCTCCCATTCGCTTGATTTAACTGTTGTTGGCATAGATGAAGAAGCAAACACAATAGCTTTTGACAACGGTCAGGAATATTATATGGACAAATCTTTTGTTCCATTTAAAGAGCTGGCAACAATCGGTCGCAGAGCATCGTTTATGTTCGACTATCGTGGTAGACTTGCCGCACTTAACACCGACAATGTCGGTATGGAGCTGAAATATGCATATTTGTGCAAAGCCGCAATCAGCGGCAACATTGACAAAGAGGTTCAGCTTAAACTTTTAAACACAGTAAACGAAATAAACGTTTATACCCTACCACAGAAGCTTTCTTTCGACTCGCAGTCAAAAACTGCCGAAGAAGCATTTAATCTTTTGACTGATGTTGATGAAACCGGTGAGCGGTACACAAAAATGCAGATGATACGTTACCGTCTTAATTCAGACAAAACAAAAGTGGTTTATATTGATACATCAACAGAAACTGCTGAAGAAAACGGTATTTCATTAAAAATTGACACTTACAGTAACGTGGAGTTCGGTATTTCCTGGTCTATAACTCACAAAGCGGCGTTTGCAACGCCCGGTATTGTGCTTTGTATTCCTCAGGTTCCTGATGAGCTTGATGGAGTAAAGCTCCCCCGTTCTCTTGCAAACGATTTTTCCGACTCGGCATTCAGAGCAGGAGAAGAGGTGTGGAAATATCTGCCCAACCGCACAAGCAAAAAAGCAGATGTTATTGATCCTGACGATGCCGGAATTGCAAACATTGTTGTTTGTTATTACGATTATCTTGAATCACCGCCCGAAGGTGGAATAAACGAAGCTGTGTCCCAAACACTGCGTTGCATGGTTGACGAGGTAAGCGCCTGCCTTGCAGAAGACGGAATGCCTACTTTAAAACTGCAATATTTTGCAAACGGCGAAAAAAGCACAATTATTGCACGTACACCTCAGGCTTTCAAAAAACCTGTTTATGATGCTGACGGCAATATTGTTCCCGGGCAGTTCAAAAACCTTGAAAAAGGCGATGTAATTTATCTTTATAGCGACTTCAAAGGCAGAGCAGAATCAGCTAAAGTGCTTTTTGATATATCACGTACCGACAACGGCAGATTTAATGCACCAAAACGTATATCAGACACTATAACCGAATGCGGAATAGTATATTCTGCATCAGACCGAGGATTCAAACTGCTGGGTACACTTAAAAAAGATGCTCTTCCCTTTACCGGAAAAATTGAAGATACCTTTGACATTTCACAGGCAAGAGTGCGAAAATACAGCGAATCAAAAGTATCTATCACGATTTATGACAGCGAAAACAACATTGTAAGAGCCGGCTCGATTGCTGACATAAAAGGATATAAGGATTATCCCGATGACCCGTCTTTTGTTGTAAGTTTTGTTACCAACTACGAAACCGCCACTGTATTTATAATAGATTAGGAGGAGAATTAATATGAATATAAAATTAAAATCACTCTTATATCTTGTTATTACAGTTGCAGTTTTAACCGCAAGTTTAAATACGCGGGTTTTTGCTAAAATAGACCCTGCCGAAGTAATGTCACAGCTTGATATTATGGAAATTGGCGAAGAAAACCCGGAAATCACGCGCGGAGAAATGGCAACAGCACTTATCAACCTGATTATGGGTAAAAAGCAAAGTGAGCTTGTGTACAAAGATGTGTTTGCTGACGTAACCTACGGACACAAAGACAGTATCGGCATTTATGCTTCTTATGTTTTTGGCATAGTAAAGGGTGACACGGACGGCAATTTCAGACCTGATGATATTTTAACCTATGACGAAGCCGTGACTATGGTTGTGAATGTTTTAGGATACAAAGAAATAGCCAATCAGACAAGCTATATGGCAACAGCTTACAGAATAGGACTTCTTAAAAATATCACTCCTCCCCAAAATGGCAAAATGACACAAAGCGATGCATCAAGACTTATTTTCAACGCAATGGATATAAGCATGATGATAAGCTACATTGCCGATGGCGAAATAAAATACGAAACTGCCGCAGGCGACACTCCGCTTAAAGCATATCTGGGGCTTACTTACGGAAAAGGCGTTGTAACACGTTATTTAAACTCTACCACCTCAGAATCGCCGCAGAAAGGCACAAAAGAAGATGAAGTTGTTATTGGAAACACCATCTTTAAAGCAGGTGATTTCAATTTTGTTGATAAACTTGGTTATTCTTTCGGGTACTATTACAAAGAAACAGACGGAATAAAAACTCTTGTTTGCGTAGTTCCTCTTGATAATCAGGTTATCACGGTAAACAATCGGGATGTTGCAAAATGCGAGGATTACAGAGTTTCTTACTATGTGGACGAAACTTTAAAAAAGGCAAAATTTTCAAAATACACCGATGTTGTTATTGACGGAAAAGCAAAAATCGACTATTCTTTTGCCGACCTCGGTGCAAAAGACAACAGCGGAATTACAACATTTATTGACAATGACAACGACGGCACATACGATGTTATAATTATCACAAACCCCAAAAACCATGTGGTACACAGCATCGATATGTACAACAAAATTATTTACACAAAAAATCTTGATGCAATCGACACTGAAAAATATGAGCACGTTTATATTTACAACAAGGACAGAAAAAAAGCTACGCTTGAAGATATAAAAGAAAATGATGTTGTTTCTGTTGTTGCATCCGGAAATAGGCTTGAAATAACGGTTTCCGACATCAAAACCGAGGACGAAATTGAAAGTATTGACGACAAAAGCGTTACGCTTGCTTCCGGGAAAACTCATTTTACTGACCCGGATTTCAGAGCTGAAACAAACCTTATTCTCGGTAAAAAAGCCTCGTTTTTATTCGACTGGCGTGGTAATATCTGCGGAACATATGACGATGCGTTTAAATCACCGCGTGGTTATTTAAAAACCGTTGCTAAAGAAAGCGGTATAAGCTCTGATGTAAAAGTCAAAATCTTTACTGCTGACGGAACCTTTATTGTTCTTAATGTGCCCAAAAACATATCGGTTGACGGCGAAAACATGTCAAGCGACGATTTTTATAAAACCTTTACGGCAATTGATACGGAAAACGGCGGCGAAACCTACACAAAAATGCAGGTTGTGGCATACGAAACAAATGCCGCAGGAGACGGTCTTGTTAGGCTTGACACGGCAAAGCAGGGTAAATTTGAAAACGAAACCAACCTTAAGGTTGACAGCTTTAAAGACGAAACATGGTTATCCTCTCCATATGGCATAAACACTTTGGACAGTACGGTTTCGTTTATGACAGATTCCACTGTTTTCTGCGTGCCTATGCTTTCATCATCGGCAGCTCCTTCTGATTCAAACAAATTTTCTGACGAAGATTTCCAAGTTATGAAGGGCACAGAAAAAATGTATGATTTTCAGATGACCAAACCACGTCTTGATGCTGTAGATACAGATGACGGCGGCATTTCGGATATTATGGTTTACTATTATACATGGTCCGAAACCGTTAAAGAGGGCGGAAACTTCACAGATATAGGTAAATACAACGAATCTGTAATGGTCGAAAAAGTTTTTGATGTGTATGAAAACGGGAACACCGTAACAAAACTTTCATATTACTTTAAAGACGTAACATATACGGTTGAAGCCGTTGATAAAAATGTGTTTATGAAACCTGTATATGACAAAAACGGCAAAAAAATAAATGGCAAATTCAAACCGCTTCACAAAGGCGATATCATAAGAATACGTACCGATTTTAACGGCAGGGCAACAAATATTTATGTTGATTTGGATGTTGAGCGTAGCGACAACGGAATATTTGCAAGCTATACAGACAACTCATCCTTTGATGTTGGTATTCTTTACAAAAAAACAGGTATCGGCATGAAGCTTTTGACTACACTTAACAACAACCCGGCACCGTACAACCCATTAAAACCGCTGGAAACATTTGATGTAACCGATGTGCATGTGTGGCCATTCAGCAGTGGTACAACCGCACAAACCATTTTCTTTGCAACCTATGACAGAGAAACAGGTTCAATCACCAGATCCGAATATGATGATTTGATTGATTGTGAAACGGATCCCGCAAACGCATCACTGGTGTTCATCAGAGTTACCAATAGATTTGCATCCAGGGTAATGTATATTATAAAATGAGACTGATTTAACAAAAAATCTTTGACATTCCGCATAATGTCATATTATGATTTACCGCAATTTGTTATACAGCCTGATTTTAAAAGGGGGAATTTAAAAAATACTGATTTGGGTCTGAACTTAAAAACAAAAAATTTAAAAGGAGATGTTTTCTTTGAAAAGTAAAGTTTTATCACTTGTTTTAGCTATTTCACTTGTTGCATTAACATCAGTGAATGTTTTTGCATCAACTGCTATTGAAAATGATTCATTCACATTTAACATTGTTGATTCTGCTGTTTGCGGCAACGATGTTACAGACGGCACACAGCTTCCGACATGTAACGAAACTACACATTCTTATTACACATGGAATGTTGTAAGCAAATCAAATGAAGAAAATTTCAACACAAATGCTGTTTACACAACCTACAACGGTAAAAAAGCCATTAAAGTTGAAGGTAACGGTATGCCTATTGAACTTCGCTATTATATTCCGGTTGCTGATTTAATGCACTACGGACTTGGTTCATACACTTATCAGCCAAAATTTGTTTTGAGAAATCCCACAGCAGAGGCTGACCTGGTGGTTAAACCCACAACAGGCGAAATTCTTGGTACAACACTTGTTGAATATATGCTTGGTGCACAGTGTATCAATACACTTGGTGCAACAAGAGACTATGCAATGTTTTATCAGACAAACACCTTTGCAAACGGTGAAGCAGCACCTACTGCTCTTCGCTACAGTATAACAGCAGCTTTTGGCGGAATAAGATTTACAGAACCTTTTAATGGTAATGTATCCGGCACGGTTGACCCGGGTACTGCTAAAAAATATTCAAAGTTCTTTAATATGGAAAGAGACTGGTCTCTTATCGGAACTTATGTAAACGTAAAAATGACAGGTGTTACCGCCGGCACAACCTTGTATCTGCTTGAAGCTCCCTTTACCTGCACAGTTACAGAAGGTAAAAAAGTCATCGATATGAACATGAAAAGCGGCGAAGCAGAGACCTTAAACAGCGATGCTGATTTCACAGCAAGCTACTCTCTTGCAAACGTTTCAATGTTTACACATCACGCTGCTGTTGCTGCTTATAACAATGTATGGCACAAATGGAACGGCAGAGCTTTCGGTGGCACAATTTCAAGAGGAACAGACGGCACTCTTGAAATTACAAATACCGCAACAAACACCATACCGCCTGTTGTTTATCAGAACCTGCCCGGTTTTGACGCAGAAAAACAGTATGCGATGCAGGTACGTATGAAAGTTGACACTTCTGCTACCGATGAAGACTATGTTCTGCCCGAACTTTATATGTTTGCCGGCAAAAACTGGGGTACAGACAATTGGAATTTAAAATATGCCGAAATTTCCGAAAATGACGGAGAATATGTTACATACACTTGTGTATTTGATAAAGGTTTACTTAAAGATGCCAACTCCGACAGAAGTGTAATAGGTATTATTCTTGCAAACGAGAGTGAATCTTTCCTTAGCATCATAAGTGCCGGTGCAGCAAAATTCACTATTGACAGCATAGATGTTTATGAATCTGATGCAGAAGGCAACAGACTTGTTCTTGCAAATGCCGCTGTTACAGCAGCTAACCTTGACACAGACGATATGCCTCTCACATATATTGTTGCCGGCTATAACGCCGACGGAAGCCTTGCAGGTGCACCTGTTATCGAAACAAAGACAGTTGCAGGCGGTACAACAGAAACATTTAACACTGATATTGCAAGCTTCACAACATATGACAATGTTAAACTTTTTGCCTGGAAAGGTATTGGCGATTTAGTTCCCTACTGCGCATCCGTAAACGATATTATATCACAGTAATGCAGGTTTATCCGGGGATTTTCTAAATCCCCGGATAAATTAAACTTAACAAGAAAGACGGAGATACGCTCTATGCACAAATTTAAACTTTTAATTTTTTCGTTTCTTATTTTTGTTATGACTTTCGGCACATACTCTCTTGTTGATGCTGCCGAAACAAAATTGCCCGAAGCAGACGGATATACCGAATTCTGCTTTTTTTCGCAAGGAAAATATTCAAACATCAGCCACAGCCATCATACCTCAGGGCTTAATTTTACAAGAACAACAGCATTTGGCGGCGTTACATCAAAACAGTCTATTTTTATGACTTATTCAGAAAAAAGAGAAGATTTTGCATATTACAATTTTGGTATGTTACGCCTCACCCTTCCCGATCCCGAAAATTATGCAATAAGTCTTTATTATAAACACCTTGGCACTACCGACAAACTCCGTATAGGTCTGCGTTGCTACGGAATCGAAGCAGATGCAAACAATGACGTAACGGATTCAGGATACATATATTTAAATATTTCAGATGTTCCCGGTTTTGACAAAACAAAAACCGGTTGGCAAAAAATTGTAATTCCTTTCAATTACCTCAAAGAGTACGGCACTTTTGACGGTGATTTGTTCAGCAACAGTATAACCGAATTTAACTGGAAAAGAATAAGAGACATTGCTTTTGTGTTACCTACTGACGGTATGACTGTCGGCACAGGCATTGGTGCTTTTGATGATATAAAAATTACAGAATATATTGACAAACCTCAAAACTTCAAAAATTCCACAACTCAGTCCGGATGCCTGGTATCATTTGACCCGCCTGCCGGCAGTGTATGCGAAATCACCGGCTATGATATTTACAGAGAAACTATCAGCATGAGCAAAAAAGTTTTGACAGCCGGCGAAGGATATTTTCTTGAAAAAGACAACAACCTCGCCCATTTTGAAACTCTTGATGCAAGCAAAACACATTTTAGCGATACTAAACTCAGTGACGACAAAATGTATGTTTATTATATACAGACTCTCGGTGAGCGTGACGGCACATTATACCGTTCAATCCCTGCTGTTGAAATTGTTTCGGTTTTTGACTCTTCGGCACAAATTACAACCGACACAGCATTAACTTCGCCAAAAGACGTTTTTATTGTAACAAACGAAGCAGTATCAACTGTTGTGTGGGATTGTGACGACACTCCCGACCGTTATTATATAACAAAAAACGGCAGTTTCTGCGGCAAAACAACAACAAATTATTATATTGATAAAAACTATTCTGCCGGCGATGTTTACACCGTCAGCGCATTTTATTCGCATTCAAACAAGCTTTCGGATGCCATAACTGCACAAAACCGCAGTATTGAAACCAAGCTTGTCATAGACAGTTATAAATTTACCGATACTTCAGGCAACGAAGTTTCTGTTTCGGGAAATTCCGATGACATAAAAAACTGCGTAATAAACACATCCAACTTTACAGGCAATCCTACAGGTGCTAAAGTAATTGTTGCAGTTTATGAAAACAGCACATTAAACGAGGTTTATTCTTTCACAAAAGAAATTCAGCCCGGAGAAACAGAATTCAGCCTTCCTGTAAACCTGCGTACTCTTACACCGACCGAATACAAACTTAAACTTATGATGTGGGACGGGTTTGGCAATCTTATTCCAATTGCCGATGCGAAAGAAAATGTTTATCCTGCCAATGCAACAGAGTTAAACAAATATGAAATAAACGTCACGGACGAAACACGACAAACCATGCGTGCATTCGGTTTTTCGCCCACACTAAACTTCATATCAACCGCTGACGGCTTTGATAATTCTTTTGGGTTTAAAAATCATCAGGCACTGGCAGATGTACTTATCAAAGAATCGGGAATCAGCATGGCACGCCATTTTGTAAAATCCGAGTCTATGAACTTTGACGGCAGTATTAATCATGAAATTTTCAAGGATGTTACCGATTTTATTGATTATATTACGAAAAACGGACTCGAAACCTATATGCTTACATTTACCGGTCCAAGACTTGACTGGTGCCTAATAGACCCTGAAGAAACAAACCCGTCGCTTGATTTCATTTTCCTCGAAGAATATGAGGACGTTTACTGCCGGGCAATGGTAAACCAGATGATTTATCTGCGTGACAACGGTTACACAATGCCTGTGGCAATTTCTCCTTACAATGAACCCACAAACGGCAACATTCATCCTCTTCTTTTCCACGAGCAGTATTCAAGAATTGTTATAACCTTACGCAACAAACTTGACGAAGCGGGATTTGATGATTTGCCGATTATAGGCTTTGAAACTGCCAACTACACAGGCTTACAGCAAATTACCGGACGTTCACAGTCAAGCGACACTTCCTTCAGTTTCAGCCAGGTTGAAAAAATTCCCGGTTATAAAGATGCTGTTGACATAGTCGGTGTTCACTCATATGGTTCATCAGGTCAAAAGCCCGGTGACATTGCTCTTTTTGCAAATTCTTTCCCCGAAAAAGAGCGTTGGATGACCGAAACCTCATTTGACGATATAACAGGTGAAGGTATTGACAATTCAAACCGCAATGTAGAAGCACTCAAAAAGCAAATGCAAGTGTTTGCCGGTGACGTTCAATGGGGCAGACACAATGTATGGCTCTATTGGCTTGGCACATATTATGCAATAGTTCCTTCGCAAAACGATGTCCCTGTTTACATTGACAGAAATAACGAGCGGGTATATCAGTCACTTGTTTTTGCTACTCCCGGCAGTAACAGAATTTACAGAAGCAATTTGTACTACGCACTTTCGACCATATTCCGAAATGTAAAACCCGGTTCTGTTGTAAAAGGTGTGGAAACAACATGTCCCACTCTTGTAAACGAGTCAGGATACAGAGCCGATATTGCGGCATTTGAACACGAAAACGGCAGTCTTGTTATGCTTGTAAACGACTCCGACAATGACATGACAATGAATTTTAGCGGTCTTAAAGGCGAAATAGCTTCTGCATACAGTGTGCGTGACAGCCGTGAGGGTATTACAAAACTTTGCACAAAAACAGTAACAAACAGCAATATTTCCGAAGTATTTGTTCCTGCAAACAGTGTTGTTTTTGTTGTTTCGGGAACGGATAACACTCTCAAGAGTGTTGATTGGTAAAAGGAGGCACATTCATGAGCATTGCAAAAGTAGAAAATTACAACGGATATCCGGCGATTATGGTAGACGGTGTTGCATATCCACCGATGATGGCGACTATCCGCACTAATATGAAAGACCATATTAAAATTGACCGGGAATATATAAGAGAGCTTGGCAAAGCAGGAATTAAAATATTTTTTGTTATCTGTGATACAGAATGGCTTAAACCCGGCGCATTCGAGCTTTTCAAAGAAGAAGCCGAAGCAATTTTAGCCGAAGTTCCCGATGCCTATCTTGTACCAAGAATAGGGCTTCATCCGCCTATGTGGTGGCTTGAAGAAAATCCCGACGAGCTTGTGAGATATTCTGACGGTTCGCTTCGCCCAATGCTTCTTTACACCGAGTCGTATGTGGCAGACATTCCGGCATCGTATTCTCTTTGCTCTGAAAAATGGCGTCAGGATGCCGGCAAAGCCCTTTCTGAAATCTATGATAAAATTGAGACTCTCCCCTATGCTGACAGAATTATCGGCTATTTTCTTGCGGCAGGCAATACCTCCGAATGGTACTACGGTGCCGCTGATGACCAGAGTGAGCATAAGGAAAGAGGTGCATGTAGCGATATAAGTGATGCTTTTAAACAGTATTTTTCAAAATATCTTAAAGAAACCTATAAAACAGAAGATGCTTTAAAAAAAGCATGGAAAGACGAAACCGCAACCTTTGAAAATCCGGGGATTGCTGATTTTGACAGCCGTTTTTTTATACTTGATGTCAGCAAAAGCCTTACAAACCCACCTCATCTTTATTCAACGGACGATAAGCCGGCTCCGGTCTCAAACGGAACAAACATAGGCGAATTTTTAGATATAAACAACTATCGCAAAACCTTTGACTATTTCAGAGCATGGCACACCGGCACGGCAGATTCGGTTATTTATTTTGCCGATATTATTAAAAAGAAATCAAAAGATAAATTAGTAGGTGCTTTTTACGGTTCTTTCGGTTGCACAGACTATCTTTATTGCGGCACTGCCGGTGGTTCACTTAAAATTTTAGATTCTGACGTTGTGGATTTTCTTGCGGCTCCCGGTGTGTATGAAAACCGTCAGCCCGGAGGATTTACAGGTCAGCGTGAAATGGTAGATTCTTTCAGATTGCGTAATCGTATGTTTATCGTTGAGGAGGACACCAGAACTCACAACGAAAACAGGTTTTTCCAGAGATGCAACGAGCTATATACCGCCGAAGATACCATAAATATTATGAAACGTGATTTTGGTAGAAATATTTGTGAAGATATTCAGGCGTGGTGGTTTGACCAGCTTATCGGTGGAAAAAGATATAAAGATCCCAAGGTTTATGAGCTTATAAAAAAACAGCAGGAAATTGCAAAAAAAGCATACGAAAAAGACCGAACAAAGCACAGCGACATTGCTTTTATTTATGACGAAGAAAGTATTGCTTTTTCTTCGCAGAAACTGTCGTTTGATGCTATTGAGCTTATGCGGGATTATGAAATTTCAAAAATCGGCACATCTGTAGACCAGTACTATCACAACGATTTTGCAAATCCTGATATGCCGTCATACAAACTTTATGTGTTCTGCAACGTTTATTCACTGACAGACGAAGAACGCAAAGCAATAATAAACAAACTAAAAAAAGACAACGCTGTTGCTCTGTGGATGTATGCACCCGGCATTGTAAATTTGGATAAGGAAAAACCGTTTGATGTCGACAATCTTTCGGATCTTATCGGTATAAAAACCAAAATGTGCGTTGACGATATTATGTCAAAAATCAAGTTTGATGGTGAGCCGCACAAGCTCGCAGAAAATATTGACCGCGGCGAAATTCACGGTTTCAACTACAATCTGCAAAAAGGCGTGACGGCTCCGTCAATGAGTGCAACACCGACGTTTTTGTATCCGTATTTTTACACTGATGATGACGAAGCAACGGTTCTCGCCCATTATCTTGAAACCGGCGAAGGTGCATTTTCGGTAAAAGAGCAGGACGGTTGGACTTCTGTTTTTTGCGGAAGTAAAATTTTAAGCTGTGACATATTTCGCGAAGTTGCAAAATATGCCGGATGTCATATATTTAACGACCGGAGTGATGTTGTTTATGCAAGCAGAAACTATATAACAATACATGCGTCAACATCCGGCACTAAAATATTGAATTTCCCGTTCAAATGCCGCGCCTACGAAGTATATGAAGAAAAGCTCTACGGTGAAAATACTGATAAAATTGAATTCTCGATGCTTAAAGGCGAAACAAAAATGTTTGAGCTTGTTAAAGAGTAAAATATGGTTTTTTATGCAAACACTTTGACCGGCTACCACACATACACACCGACAAAGCCTAACATTAAAATTGCAAAAAGAACAAATTTTATATGAATACATCATAACCATCTGCAAATGAACGCATTAAATAACAGTTAATACTAAAAAGACACCATTTTCCCCAGGAGAAGAAACGGTGTCTTTTGTTTATATTGTTATTCCTCAACATATCGCAGAATTTGCAAAATCAGACCAAATAAGAAAAACCTTGACAAATCACTTTCGTTATTGTAAAATATAATACGGGTGATTTAAATGAAAAAATGTTTATTAATGATAGTACTTATTCTCTGTATTGCTATATCGCAGGTCAGTGCAAAAGAGTGCAGCACAGTCACAATCATAACAAACTACGGCACAACTGTTATTGACGATGGTTTGTATACCGACAATGGTCAAAACTATCTGTCTCTTACCGATATCTGCGAAGCATTGGGTTCGGTTGTTTATCAAAACACCTTGGACAACAGTTTTTTTATTATTTCCCGCGACAGCGATATAATAACTCATACTCCGTCCACCAACTCATTTGTATTTAACGGCAACGAATTTTTTACCGAGTACTCATCTTTTTCTGATAAATTGCATGGTGCTTTTGTTCCTACAAGTATGATTGAGCAAATATTTGGCGTAACAGTTTCGCATGAAGAAAACGGAGCATTTATCTATCGCACGCTCGATTCAAACTACTACCACACACTTATCGGCAAATTGTTAAATTACTGCCTTGCCGACGATTTTTATCCGGAAAACTTTATTCGCTATTACAAATATTACAGCAATCACCCTACAACGGATCCGGGAGCAGTAATATGCAGAGTAAATATCGGGCTTGACAAAAATCATCATGACGATGCAATTCTAATAAACAATCCCAATACAAATACTGTGCTGGTAAACAAGCTTAACCGGTTGCCTTCTAATTACACACCGCAAAATCTTGTTACTGTTGAAAGACCATACAGCTCTGGCAGAAATCATATACTGAATTCCGAAGCATTTGACCATTACAAAGAAATGTACAATGCCGCTGCAAAAGAAGGCTTATATCCAAAAATAATTTCTTCTTACCGAACTGAAAGTCAGCAACGCAGTTTGTATAATTCATACACTGTACGATATGGCTCAGGTCATGCGCAGAAATATTCCGCCCAGCCCGGATACTCAGAGCACCAGACCGGACTTGCGGTGGATATAAACAGCCTTTACACATCCTTTGAAAACTCAAAAGAATATGCATGGCTTAAAAACAATGCGCACAAATTCGGATTTATAGAACGGTATCCCAAAAACAAAGAATTTATCACTGGATATGCTTACGAACCCTGGCATTACCGATATGTAGGCGTTGATGTTGCAACTGTTATTCATCAGCAAAACATCACTTATGAAGAATATTATGCCACATATATCTATAATTCACCATATACCATTGATAAAGACCGCACCTGGGCAAATGTTGTTGTAAAGTTTTACAGATAATAACTGACAAACAAGCCACCGCTGTAAAGTGATGGCTTGTTTTTATTTGCTATTAAATCATTTTATCGGCTGATAAAGACCTGCTGTTTCTTTGTTTCTGTACTCATGCTTTTCGTAATATCCGATTAAAACTCCGTCATCATCCCGAAGAGCTACCATATACACATCCTTATTTTCCTCGTCGTTACGGTATGTATATATAATATTATTTTTATTGCTTTCTTTAAACCAAGAAATTACTTTTTCAATTTTCTCATTTGCTTGTGGCGGATGACAATTTTTTATGCTGCTACCCGTCAAATCTTTATGATAATGTTTTATCGATGACGGATTCATATACACAATAATATCATCCATATTACATACCACAACAGGAGCAATATCTTGCTCAAGTATGCTTTTGAATAATTTATTTATCATGTTATCCCTCCCTTTGTAGGCAACGTTATTGCCGCTAATTTTTAGCCATTTCTGCTCCGAGCAAAAATGCTTTTTGCTGTTCACTCGGAAATACTGTTTCTCGTCTGAGTTTTTTTTCGTCTGCATCAAATAATGTCCAATTGAATTTTTCATAATTATTCACCTGAAGTGTGTTGCCGCATATCATAATCTTTGTCGGTCCCAAAAAACTATTTAACGTGTTTTGATATTTTGACACCACTTCATCATAACCGATTTGCGGATAAATTTCTTCGGATGAATTGCTGGTCATAATAAAAAGAACAGGAATTTTATGTTTGTTACAATTCATTTGCTCGGTTTTGTATGTAATTGACTGAAAAATTAATCGTTCGTAAAGAGCACGGAACCCTGCTGAAGCTTCACCCAAATAATTAGGTGTTCCGACAATCAACCCGTCTGCACCGCGAATATCTTCAAGCACAGCTGTAAGACCGTCTTTACAAATGCATTTACCATAATATTCCGGCGTTTTACACCCAAAACAAGATATGCATCCCGTAAATTTGTCCAGTTTATAAATATGAATCACCTTTACCTCTGCCCCCTCTGATTCTGCACCTTTTGCAGCTTCTTTAATCAATGTGGCAGTATTCCAATCTGTACGTGGACTTGCATTTACAGCTATAATTTTCTTTTTCATATTGATACCTCATTACTCATTTATAACATTTTTATTATATCATATTTATGGTTGAAATGTCAATATTCAGGCAAAAAAGAGTTTTCTCTCTGTTTTACAATTTCACTCAATTTTTGTTTATTGCTTTTCATGTAATCAAGAATTTTTATAATTCCTCCTATCGCGTCCGGTTTACACCTCTTGTCTGTTAATACGCACATAACCTGCCTTTCAACCATTATGCAAAGCCTGTCAAATTCCCTTTCACATATTATTTCACCGTTTTCGTCTGCCAAAATCGCCGTTTCCCCTTCAGCTCCAATAATAATACCAATATCATATCCGCCATTTTTTACAGTTTTTCCAAATTGCACCAATATGGCTTGGTTATTTTTAGAAATCTTTTCTGTATAAAACGAATATTCGCAATCCAACTCTGCAAGCAAATTCTTGGTGGTTTCACGCACTGATGTGTTTTTTGCCGAAACAAGAATTTTATATCCAAGCCGTATGTTTTCGCATTCTTTTACAACCTGTCTTTCATAATGAAATTTATATCCGAGCATGGGCACAATTGTACACGCCGGAAATGTGGCTTCAACCTCCGTTTTTCCTCCGCAGAAATCCGAATTTTTGCCGTTTTCATCAATAAACGTCATGCAAATATTACTATCCTCGTTTATATAAATATGCACTCCTCCCGACGCACAGTATGTTCTTACGGCACACCTTGTTATAAACTGCGGCTGATTTTTAAAATACATACACTGTCTGTTTGAAAACGCTATTGCCGATGCACACAGTGCCGCAGTTGCCGAAGAAAAGTTGTCATTATCATGACTTAAAACAATTTTTCCGTCTGTCCGGTTTGCAAATTTTTTACATAAATCAAAAATTTTTTCTGCAGGGTTGCTGTAAACATCTTTTTGCGTCATGGTTTCTTCTCTCCCATAGATAAATTTGTATAGATATTATTGACTTGAGGCGTTTAAATTTATACATTTATTAGCTTGACGTTTTAAATATATAATGTTATAATATAAAATGATATAGTTTTTAATAAAACAAAGGAGGCTTTTTTATGATAAAACAACTTAGCAGTCATTACCTTATTAACGGCGCAGACCTTGTTGAAAACACCTTCGGATGCGATGAAGTTTTAAAATCAAAATACGGCAAAGACTGTGCAAATGCCGAAAAAGGCACAATGGCTTATTCAATTCTTACAGCACACAATACATCGGGAAATGATGAAAAACTCAAAATAAAATTTGATGCAATGGCATCACATGACATTACATATGTCGGCATCATTCAGACAGCACGTGCAAGTGGGCTTGAAAAGTTCCCTATTCCCTACGTTCTGACAAACTGCCATAACAGCCTTTGTGCTGTTGGCGGCACAATCAATGAGGATGACCATATGTTCGGTCTTTCTGCCGCTAAAAAATACGGTGGAATCTATGTTCCTGCACATCAGGCAGTTATTCACCAATATATGCGTGAACAGTTTGCATCCTGCGGAAAAATGATTCTCGGTTCTGACAGCCACACACGTTACGGTGCAATCGGAACAATGGCAATAGGCGAAGGCGGTCCTGCGCTTGTAAAACAGCTTCTTGAAAAAACCTACGATATAGACTATCCCGAAGTTGTTGCAATTTATTTAACCGGTAAACCGGCTCCCGGCGTTGGTCCTCAGGACGTTGCACTTGCAATTATCGGCAACGTATTCAAAAACGGTTTTGTTAAAAATAAGGTTATGGAATTTGTTGGTCCCGGCATTGAAAACCTCAGCATGGAATTCCGTATTGGCATTGACGTTATGACAACAGAGACAACCTGTCTGTCATCTATCTGGGCAACAGACGATAAAACTGAAAAATATCTTGAAATTCATGGCAGAAAAGACGGATACAAAAAACTCTCTCCTGCTGATGTTGCACTTTATGACAGTGTGCTGACAGTTGACCTGTCAACAATCCGTCCCATGATTGCAATGCCCTTCCACCCCAGCAACACTTATACTATTGAAGAGCTTAACAATAACACAGCAGATATTCTTCATGCTGTTGAAGAGTCTGCAAAACAGCAGCTTGACGCACCGAACATTGATTTTAAACTTACAGACAAAATTAAAAACGGACGTCTCATGATTGACCAGGGTGTTATTGCCGGTTGTGCAGGCGGCACTTTTGAAAACCTTTGTGCGGCAGCTGATATTCTGGGTGGAAAAAGCATAGGCAATGACGAGTTTGCACTCAGCGCATACCCCTCAAGCCAACCTGTTTATATGCAGCTCATTAAAAACGGATGTGCGGCGGCACTTATGGCATCCGGCACAACACTTCGTACAGCATTCTGCGGTCCCTGCTTCGGTGCAGGCGACGTTCCGGCAAACGGTGCACTCAGCATACGTCACTCCACAAGAAACTTCCCCAACCGCGAGGGCTCAAAACCCGGTCAGGGTCAGATTTCTTCTGTTGCTCTTATGGACGCACGTTCAATTGCGGCAACAGCGGCAAATGGCGGTGTGCTTACTCCGGCAACCGACCTTGATGTTAACTATAAAGATTATGGCTATGAATTTGATGATACAATTTATAAAAACCGTATTTATTCCGGTTTTGGCAAAGCTGACGAATCACTTTCGCTGAAATTCGGTCCCAACATTGCTGACTGGCCGGAAATGTCCGAGCTCACTGACGATGTTATTTTGAAAGTTGTATCTGAAATTCATGACCCCGTTACAACAACAGACGAGCTTATCCCCTCCGGTGAAACTTCGTCATACCGTTCAAATCCGCTTAAGCTTGCTGAGTTTGCACTTTCAAGAAAAGACCCGCAATATGTTGCACGTGCAAAAGAAGTTCAGTCGTTTGAAACTGCACGCAGAAACGGTGAAACCGTAACCGGTCTTGATGATATTTACTCTGCAATTTCAGGTAATTTCTCCGGATTTTCCGCAAAAAACACATCAATCGGCAGCACAATTTTTGCTAAAAAGCCCGGTGACGGCTCTGCCCGTGAACAGGCTGCATCCTGCCAGAAAGTTCTTGGCGGTTTTGCTAACATTGCAAATGAATACGCAACAAAACGTTACAGAAGCAACCTTATAAACTGGGGTATGCTCCCATTTCTTATTGATGAGGGCGAGCTTCCGTTTGCTCTTGGTGATTTCATCTATATTCCCGGCATAAAAAATGCGATTGAAAACGCCGCAACAGAGGTTGATGCTTACGTTGTAACAAGCGGTATGAAAAAATTCACATTAAAACTTTCGCCCATGACAGATGACGAGCGAAAAATCATTCTTGCAGGCTGTCTGATTAATTTTTACAGAAAAAATTAAAAAAATTTGAAATTTTTTCAAAAAACACTTGCATTATACAAAATTTTGTGTTATAATAAGAAATTGAGAGTGCGCATATTCTGCGCCAAACGAAAAAGAAAACGCAGGCTGTCACGTCTGCTTACGGAGGTTTATTATGGAAACAGCTAAATTAATAGTAGGTATAGTTCATATTGTACTTTCTGTTATTATTATTGCACTCATTCTTTTACAGTCAGGTAAACAGGCAGGTCTTCCCGGTGCGGTAGGCGGTGCTGCTGATTCATTCTTCGGCAAGAACAAAAGCAGAACAATGGACGCAATGCTCGCTCGTCTTACAAAGATTTGCGCTGTAGGTTTTCTTATCACTTCTTTATTCCTTGCTTACGGTGATGCTGTTGTTAACAAAAGCACCAACGCAGGGGCAGATGCTAACGCAACAAACATCGAGCTTGTTGATGATGTAACAGAATCCATTGACCCCGAGGTCGTTGTTGATGAAAACGCATCCGCTGAAGCAGAAAACCCCGAAGAAGCACCCGCAGATGAAAATGCAGGTGCCGCTGAATAATTGATTTTTAAAAACATCGGCTTTTGCCGATGTTTTTTTTAAAAATAATATGATAAACTTGATTTGATGGCAATTTTGCCTTTAAATAAAAAAATTTACATAGGAGTTGTTTTATCATGAGCAAAAACACAGACGCAATTTATGACGCAAAAACCCTTGGCGGCGGCAAAATGCTTGTTCTCGGATTTCAGCACATGTTCGCTATGTTTGGCGCAACAGTACTCGTCCCGCTTTTAACAGGTCTTGACATCGCCACAACCCTTCTTATGGCAGGTCTTGGTACACTTTTGTTCCATCTTCTTGCCAAAGGTCAGGTTCCCGCATTTTTAGGTTCATCCTTTGCTTTTCTCGGCGGATATGGTGCAGTTGCACCCATTGCCGGCAGTAACGGTATGACACAAGCACAGCTTCTCCCCTATGCTTGTCTCGGTGTTGCTTGTGCAGGTCTTGTTTACCTTGTTCTTGCAGCTCTTATTAAAGCAGTGGGCATCAAAAAAGTTATGAAATTTTTCCCGCCTGTTGTAACAGGTCCTATTATAATCGCAATTGGTCTTGGTCTTGCAGGCAGTGCAGTAAACAACTGTACAACAAACTGGCTCATCGCATTTATTGCTCTTGCAATTGTTATTATTTTCAACATCTGGGGCAAAGGCATGGCTAAAATTATTCCGATTCTTTTAGGTGTTCTCGGTTCCTGTGCAATCGCAGCAATTATAGCACTTATTTTCGGTTCACCGGATGCAGGTTATGTAAACTATACAATTGACGGTGTTGCTTCAAAACAGTGGATGTTAGCATCTGAATTTGATGCGTTTATAGCAAACCTTGCTCCGGGTGCAGAACAGGTTTATACACAAACTTTTATTTCCATCAATAACATGGAAAGCCTGCAGCTTTTCTCAGTAGATGCACTCAACCAGCTTAAAACTGCAGCATGGTTTGGACTTCCTGTGAAATGGGAAGGAACTGTTTTTGGCGGTATTGACTGGTCAAACACATCACTTATAATCAGCTCAATCATTGCAATTGTTCCGATTTCACTTGCAACAATGATGGAACACATTGGCGATATTTCCGCTATCTCTTCAACAGTTGGCAAAAACTTTATCGGCAAACCCGGTCTTCACAGAACACTCACCGGCGATGGTCTTGCAACAGCACTGTCTGCACTTTTTGGCGGACCTGCTAACACAACATACGGCGAAAACACAGGCGTGCTTGCACTTTCAAAAGTGTATGACCCCAAAGTTGTGAGAATTGCCGCTTACCTTGCAGTTATTCTTTCGTTCTCACCTAAATTTGCCGCTCTTGTTAACCTTATTCCCACAGCGGTAATCGGTGGTATTTCATTTATTCTTTACGGTATGATTTCTGCAATCGGTGTAAGAAACGTTGTTGAAAACAAGGTTGACTTCACAAAGAGCCGTAACCTTATTATTGCAGCAGTTATTCTTGTTTGTGCACTTGGTCTTGGCAGTGCGGCAACATTCTCAATCGGTGCTGTTACAATTTCACTTTCAGCTCTTGCTGTTGCTTCAATTGCAGGTATTGTTCTTAATGCAATTCTTCCCGGAAAAGACTTTGATTTTAAAGAAACCGTTGAAGAATCAACTAATGCGTAAGCTTTAAATGTTAAAAACTAAGGCTGTGACAAAATCACTTGTCACAGCCTTTTTTATTTGAATTTTAATTAAAGCAAAACAACGTCTATTGCTCTTTTTTCTAAAACGGTCTCTTTTTCAGCCGGAATAAATTCTTCTATATATGCACCTGCCTGCAAAGCACCGTCATAGCTTATAGAATAATACGTCTGTTTTCCGCTTTTGCGACACTTAACAATACCACATTCACAAAGAATTTTCATGTGATGAGAAAGAGTTGACTGACCTATAGAAACATTTTTTAGTATGTCTGTTGCACAGATTTCTTTTTCTTTTATAAGCATTAAAATTTCAAGCCTGTTTTCGTCGCCAAGTGCTTTAAACAGTTTTGCAGCTTCTGTGTTCATTTAGTCAAATCTCCTTTCTTCCAAAATAAGTCACAAATAATATTATAGCACTTTTAAACTGATTTGTCAAGAAATTATTTTAAAGCACGTTTACACATTGTTTTATTGACTTTTATTTATCATTGTGATAAAATAATAGTAACAATATAATCGGGAGATGTAATCATGGCAGATATGAAAGTTTGCCCGAAAAACGATTTTTCAAAAGGTCCTGTCTGGAAATGTATCGTTGCACAGGCAGTACCTCTTACAATAGCACAAATTGTCCAGCTTCTTTATAATGTGGTAGACAGAATTTATATAGGTCATATGGAAACCGGAAACAGCCTTGCATTAACAGGAATCGGGCTGACATTTCCGGTTACAACTCTTATTATGGCGTTTACGGCATTATTCGGCATAGGCGGTGTTCCGCTTTTTGCCATAGAACGCGGTGCAAAAAACGAAGAAAAAGCCTCAAAAATTCTGGGCAATTCCTTTTCGCTTCTACTTCTTTGTGCCGCCATTTTGACCATTATAGGATACATTTTTTCAAAACCTATACTGTTTGCTTTCGGGGCAAGTGAAGAATCGTTTGTTTATGCAAACGAATATTTGAGAATTTATCTTGCCGGCACAGTATTTTCAATGCTCGCAATCGGTCTAAACGGATATATAAATGCTCAGGGATTTCCAAAAACAGGCATGCTTTCGGTGGTTATCGGAGCAGTAACAAATATTATTCTTGACCCGATATTTATTTTCGGGCTTAGTATGGGAGTTTCGGGTGCGGCACTGGCAACCGTAATCAGCCAGATAATTTCTGCCGCTTGGGTTTTAAGCTTTTTATTTAGCAAAAAAGCACTCATTCCTCTTAAAGCAAAATGCATGAAAATAAATTCCGGTATAACTAAAAGCATTTTCAAACTCGGCACTGCAAATTTTGTAATGCAGGGCACAAATTTTCTTGTTCAGGTTGCCTGCAACTCTACTTTACAGTCTTTTGGCGGAGACACCTATGTTGGCATCATGACCGTGCTAAACTCAATACGCGAAATGCTGATGCTTCCGGTAAGCGGAATTATAAACGGTGCACAACCGGTTATCAGTTTTAATTATGGTGCAAAAAAATACGACCGTGTTAAATCGGGAATCCGTTTCAACACGGCTGTCGGTTCAGTATACACACTTGCAGCATGGCTTTTGATTGTGATGTTTCCAAAATTCTGGCTTGGCATTTTTTCTGACGATTTGCAGATGATACACGCAGGTGTACATATGCTCGAAATATATTTTTTTGGTTTTGTTTTCATGGCGTTTCAGTTTGCCGGGCAGTCCACATTTCAGGCACTTGGCGACGCAAAACACGCAATTTTCTTTTCACTTTTGCGAAAAGCAATTATTGTTGTGCCGCTCACTCTCATTTTACCGCAAGTCGGCTTTGGAGTTGCAGGAGTGTTTCTGGCAGAGCCCATATCAAACCTCATAGGAGGATTATCCTGCTATCTTACCATGCGGTTTACGGTGTATAAAAATCTTAAAAATGCCGTTTCCGATTTATAAACAAAACAATTATCTGTTGTTCATATGTGTGTTATAGTATTGGTTGCGAAATTTTGCCGGGCTTAAATTTTCGTGATACACAAAAAACTTTATAAACAGATTTTCCGACAAAAAACCCAGTTCATACGAAATTTCTTTAACCGACATAGAAGTTGTCAGAAGCAGGTCTTTTGCAAAGTTTACTTTTTCGGCTGCGATATATTCTTTAAGCCCCATGCTCAGTTTTTTCTTAAACAGTTTACCTATATAATCAGGATTATATCCGAAATAATCTGCAATCTGCGAAACAGTAACACCGTTTTTCAAATTAATCCGTATATACTCGCAAATTTTGCTCAAAAGTGCGTTATTCTCGGTAGGTTGAGGATTGCATATGCGCAAAAACTCCTGCAAAATTACCAATGCAAGTGAATCGGCTTCCTGTTTTTGACAGGAATCGCTGTTTGAAATATGAAGCAGTTTTTTCATAAGGAATTTTATGTCGTGATAATCGTTTTTACAGTATAATTTATGAGGAATGTCAATGTCGGTGTAAAAATGAAGCCAGTAAAACGAAACATCGGAAGTGTTTTTCTGAAATCCCCTGTGAAATTTACCCGGCTGAAGCAGAAAAATGCTGTTTGGCGAAAGCTCATAACAAACACCGTCCTCTTCCAGAAAAACCGTGCCGCCAAGCACAAAAATCAGTTCATAGCTGTCAATGGTGCGTGCCGGATGAATCCACTTGCCGTCCGAATGGAATTCCCCGATAATTTCATATTGAAAAAATTTGTTGTTTTGTAATTTTATCATGTCGGATTTTCTCACTTTATCTCAAAGTTTAGGTATTGAAAATATCTTTGTTTTTTATTATACTAAATATAAAGCAAAATGTCAATAACCAAACTTGCAGGGAGGATTTATGATGAAAGAAATTAAAAAAATCGGATTTTCGGATATTAAAATTACCGGCGGATTCTGGAAAGAAAAGCAGCGCATGGTGAAGGATGTTACAATTGATGCGGTTTATAACCGTTTTAAAGAAACCGGCAGATTTGATGCCTTTAAATGCACATGGAAAGAGGGCGACCCGATAAAACCGCATATTTTCTGGGATTCGGACGTTGCAAAATGGATAGAGGGCGTGAGCTACTGTCTTATGGAAAAACGTGATGAGCGTCTTGAAAGCATCATTGAAGAAGTTATTGATAATATTATAAAAAACAGCGACGAAAACGGATATTTCAACAGTTATTTTCTTGTTACAGAACAGGACAAGCGGTTTAAAGTCCGCAACATGCACGAGCTTTATTGTTTCGGTCATCTGATTGAGGCGGCGGTTGCATATTATAATGCAACAGGAAAAGACAGATTTTTAAAAGCGATATGCCGCTATGCGGATTATGTTGAGAAAGTTTTCAAAATTGAAAAAAGTGCCGGGTTTATTACTCCCGGTCATCCGGAGCTTGAGCTTGCACTTATAAAGCTTTATGAAGCAACAGGTGAAAAACGTTATTTTGACCTTGCTGCTTATTTTATAGATGAGCATGGCAATAATGACCGTGACGATGTGCTTTACGAGGGAAGCAGAAAAGAAGTAAACCAGGATGAAATGCCGCTTAAAGACAGAGATACTCTTGAAGGGCACAGCGTGCGTGCACTTTATCTGCTTAGCGGTGCGGCTGATGTTGCAAAAATCCGCAAGGATAAGCAGCTTTTTGATGCCTGCCGCAGAACTTTTGACACTACGGTTAACAAAAGAATGTACATCACCGGTGGTGTTGGCTCAACTCATATAGGAGAAGCGTTTACCATTGATTATGATTTGCCGTCAAGAACAGCATATGCCGAAACCTGTGCCGCAATTGCTCTTGCGATGTTTGCAGGACGTATGCAGAACGCAGAAATAAACTCCGTATATGCTGACACGGTTGAGCGGGTTATTTATAACGGATTTTTATCCGGAGTTTCTATGAAAGGCAATGCATTTTTTTATGAAAATCCGTTGGAAATTGACCCGGATTTCAACGTGGTTGACACAAGCAGCAACAACAAGCGCCGCTATCCCATAACACAACGTAAAGAAGTTTTTGACTGTTCCTGCTGTCCGCCCAACGTGGTGCGGTTTATTCCGTCAATTTCGGGATTTATGTACGGTTATACCGATGATACTTTGTATATCCATCAGTATATGGAGTCCGATGCAGATTGCGACGGTATGAAAATTGTGCAAAAAACCGATTATCCCTCAACAGGAAATGTTAAAATTATTGCCCGCACAGGCAAGAAAACAGCTCTTCGTATTCCCGGCTGGTGCAGAAACTTTTCTCTTGACAGAGAATATACAATGGAAAATGGATATGCAATAATAGACGGCGACGGCGAAATAAATATCACATTTGATATGACCGTAAATGTAATGCGTGCAAATCCGAATGTTCATGATATATGCGGAAAGGTTGCTGTTATGAGAGGACCCGTTGTTTACTGTGCAGAAGGTATTGACAACGGCAAAAATGTCAAAGACATAAGAATTTCTCCTTATGGAGAATTTAAAGAAGTCCACACAGAATTTTTGCTTCCCGGTCTTGTTACAACAGGCTATAAACAACCGGAAACAGATAGTCTGTATTATCTTGCCGGGGATAACCGGAAGGAAGTGCAGCTTACTTTGATTCCATATTATGCCTTTGCAAACAGAGGCGAAAGCGAAATGCACGTGTGGCTTTTGGAAAAATAAATTTATTTAGAAACAGGTGTTTTTATGCTTATTGATTTTCACACACACGTATTTCCCGAAAAAATTGCCGCACGGTCTTTAGAAGTACTTAAAGCAGGCATTTTAAAATGCGAGGGCATACATGCGACAGCTTATACTGACGGTACAGTTGTCGGTATACAAAAATCAATGACCGAAACTGGCGTTGATTTAAGCATTACTATGCCAATTGCAACAAAACCGTCACAGACAGAGTCCATAAACAATTTCGCAAAAACGGTTTGTTGCGGAAATATAATTTCTTTTGCAACGCTCCATCCTCAAAATGAGGATATTGACAAAATTATGGAAAATGTTGCACGGTCGGGATTTAAAGGTATAAAGCTGCATCCGGAATTTCAGCAGACCTATATTGATAGTCCGGAGACAATAAAAATTTTTGAAAAAGCCGAGAAACTAAGGCTTTATACGGTTATTCACTCCGGTGCGGATATAGGGCTTAAGCCACCGGTTCACTGCACTCCCGACAGACTTAAAAATGTGCTTGAATATGTCAGCGGAAAATACATAATCGCCGCTCACATGGGTGCATTCCGTATGTGGGATGATGTTGAAAAACATCTGGTGGGAACAGAAATAAATTTTGATACGGCATTTCTTAACGGATATATCAATCCCGAACAATATAAACGAATAATCAAAAACCACGGGGCAGATAAAATACTTTTTGGCAGCGATTTGCCCTGGGAAAATCCGATTGATACTTTAAATGGACTTAAATACTTAAACCTTGATAATGAGGAGCTTGAAAAAATCACCCATAAAAACGCAGAAAAAATTCTCGGATTATAGGTTATATTTTTTGAGGTAAAATCATATACATTGTCATAAATAAATTCAGTAGGTGATGTATTTTGACAAGTAGCATTGATTTTATGCCGCTTATTTTAGAAAATCCCCTGGCAATTGCCAAGATTGCAGGAAGTCCTGATTATCCCGATATAAACGGAATTGTGCAGTTTTATCAGACGAATGCAGGAGTTATTGTTGCCGCTCGTGTGCAAGGTCTTCCCAATCCTGACGACGAATGTAACAGTCCTGTTTTTGCAATTCATATTCATGAAGGCGAAAGATGCAGCGGAAATGAAACCGATTATTTTGCCGATGCAAAAACCCATTATAACCCCGACGGCTGCCCTCATCCGTATCATGCAGGAGATATGCCTCCCCTTTTCGGTTGTAAAGGATTTGCATTTTCGGTGTTTTTGACCGACAGATTTTCGGTTGATGAGATTTTTAAAAAAACAGTTGTAATTCACTCAAATCCGGATGATTTTTCATCGCAACCTGCAGGCAACTCAGGAACAAAAATTGCCTGCGGGGTAATAGAAAACGTTTAATTTCAATAAATATCCCCCGTATAACGGGGGTATTTCATTTTCGGGCATAGCCCTACCCATTACTGGCTGCGCACAAGTGCGCCTTTTTATTGACCTGCCAGCCATGCGATTGTTACTTACTACCCATAAACGGGTTGTTGTTTTGCAGGCTTCCCCTTGAGAGGAGGCTGTCGAGCATTGCGAGACTGATGAGGTGTAGCCGCTTTTACGGCGTATTTTATAATAACGGATTTCTTTGAAATTCTACACCTCATCCTAGTTTTGCTCCGCAAAACCCACCTGTCTCGCTATGGCTCGGTCACACACGGCTCTGACAGTTCCCCGCACTGTCATTCACTACCGTGTGAGCTTCGCCCCTCAAGGGGAAGGCTTATGAGCAACAATAGTTTTAAGCTAAATTCTAGTTCGCAACAAATTTTTATTTTATTAAAAATTTAATTTTTTTCCACTCATCGGTTAACCTTTTTTGAACCACGCGACTATCGCCTGTTTTCGTTATACAAAACGACAGGGACGGAAAAACCGTCCCTGTTATTTATTTTTTCGCACTGTTTATTAAATCCATAATTCCGGCAAGTTCATAATATCTTAAAACATTCTCTTTATATTGTATTGTATCAATTAATACATCTTCGTATGTCAAATCTGAATCTTCGTTGATTTTATGTGCATAGCGATAAAAAATTTCATTATTACCATCAAGTTTTGTTTCTGTTACACCTATGTAGTTCACTGCCGTCATATTTAAAAGGCGGTCAAGAAGAATGTAGAAATCTTCTCTGTCAAGTTCTTTGTCCGGGTTATAATAAAAAGAGTCCGACTTTTTTACAACGCCGTTTTCGATGGCAAGAAGATAAACATCTTCGATACTGTCTTCTGACAAAGCTGTTCCATATGTAATCTGCATTATCAAGTTTACAAATTCATTTGATTTTACAATCATATCAGGACATACGTACTTGTTTTCCCCCTGTACAATACTATTTGCACCAATATAGTTATACAGTATAAGTGCATATCCGTAAACGTCAAATTCTTGTGTCTTTTTCAAATCTTCTGCAATGGGTACAAGCGATGTTCCTAATCCGATATTTGCATATACAGCATATTCACTTGTTGTACCGACTAATTTAGCAAGAGAAATCACCATTTCGCGACGTGTAATAAAATCATCCGAAAAACTTTCATTAATTATCCCATAGTTTTTAAGTTTTTCCTCAATGTCATTAATATTATGAGTTTTAGGAAAAATCTCGTACATTCTCATAACAGTTACTATAGCTTCCTGTTTAGTTGTGTTATCTTTCGGATTAAAATAACCGCTTTCATCTCCGTGCATAATGTTAAGTTTTTGCATAGCAACAACTGCATCAACAGCCCAATCCGAAATGTCAGCAACATCTTTATATTCAGAAATCTCTTTTTCAAAATCCGCATTTTGTCCTGTAATCTTGTAAATATTATATAAAATCACAGAAAGTTCTTCACGCGTTATGTTATCATAGGGCATAAATAAATTTTCACCTTTGCCCTTCACTATACCATTTTGAAATAAATATAAAATGCTTTCATCTTCTGTGTCATAAAACGGGGTTTTTGTTGATACATCAGGTAAAATATCAACGCCTTTTGCTTTTATCATATTACATGCCAATTCACAAAATTCAATACGCGATATTTTTTTAGTATATCCGGAGGCAATGTCGCCGGCTAAAATTCCTGTATCAACGGCATTTTCCACTATTTCAACTGCCCACTCAGACGGAACATCTGCAGCATAGCATACAGCCATATTTAATGTAACTGCCACAACTAACAACCATATCAAAAATTTCTTCATGGTTTACCTCCTTTAACCCTCGGTTTTTATTTATTATATCATAAATTGCCGGCTCTGTCAACAAAACAAAGCCGGCAATTTTATAGGATAATAAACCAAATACGTGTTATAGTTTTTAGAAATTTTATCTACGCAATCTTCCCCTGCCTAAAAATTCTTTAATTTTTTTGAAACTAAACGGTATAAACGGATAAAAGTATCCGCTTCCGTCCACAGCCTTAATGCTTGCTGTAAATATGAAAAAGCCGACTATGCTTATACCAAGCCCCCAAAGTCCGAAAAGCTGTACCATACACAGCATCACAATACGAATAAATTTAAGGGCATAACCGAACTCAAAATTCGGATATACATACAGTGCAATTGCCAAAAACGCCATATAGAAAATTGTTTCTGCCGTAAGCCAGCCTGAGGAAACAGCATACTCCCCTATAAGCAAAGCACCAACAATACTAAGCGAGCCACCCAGCGAGCTTGGAGTGTTAAGAGTGGAAATACGCACCACCTCAAGCACAAATTCCATCACCAGCAGTTGCACAAAAATAGGCACCTTAAACTCGCTGTTTATCCGTAGTATTTCAAGCCAGCCCGGAATCTGCTCCGGGTTGTTCATATAATACAGCCATATGGGCGTGAACACCACCGAAAACACAAGCAGCAAGGTTTTTACAATTCTATAATAAAACGCTGTAATCGGGCGAAAATAATAGTCGTTTGCATCACGCAGAAAATCTATAAAATGCGTTGGCAGAATCATCGCCGAGGATGAGTTGTCAATAAGCAGAACGATGCCGCCCTGAAGTATTGCCGCACTGGTTTCATCAGGCCTTTCGCTGTAACGCACAACCGGATAGGGATTGTACCATTTTGGCGGAAAAAGTGCTTCGGAAAGGGTTTCCTGGTTCATTGTAAGTGCCTGAATGTCTATTGACTCAAGTTTATTTTTCAGTTCTTTTAAAAACTTTTTATCACAAAGGTTGTCCATGTAACACACAACAATGTCGGATTTCGATTGTTTTCCTACTAAAAACCGTTCCATACAAAGCTGTTCGGAACGTATTCTTCGACGGACAAGAGCCGAGTTGAATATAGAAATTTCAACAAATCCGTCATGTGACCCACGCACAACCTTGTCTTTTTCCGGTTCGGTTGTGTCACGTTGCGGAAAACTTTTTGCATCAATGACAAAAACCGTGTCGATTTTATCAACAAAAAGTACCAGTGACCCAAGCATCAGTGCATACGCCGAGCTTTCAAGGTCTTTTCCCGTCGCAATTTCCACAAAAGGAATGTTTGACATAAGCATATCGTTTTCGGTGAAAATCTGCCCAGGCTGCACTTTTTTATCCATCATGGAACGCAGAATCTGCGTTGATGTCTGTGCACTGGAATTGCCGTCTATAAGGAACATACCGGCTTTCTGATTCCCTATTTTAAATGACCGGAAAATCATATCAAAGTTTTTATCGAATTTTACAAATTCTTTGAAATTCTTTACATTTTCATTTAAATCTGCGGTTATATTCATAAAAGCATACTGCCTTTCTGATATTTTTTGCAAATAGTATTTATTTTTATCTGCAAAAATATTCATATGGCGTATGCTTTTAAATTGATATTTTGTTTTAAAAGTGAAGATTTTTTATTCATGCCGTTTCACGGCATCCCCCATCAGTCACGCCTGTGCATGACAGCTTCCCCCAAGGCGAAGCCTTATCGCAAGCAAATCACAGACACACAAAAAACTCTCCGCTTTCGTCTATTCCCATACAAATTGCTTTATACATAATTTTACCATCATCAATTTTAAATGTTTTTTCTTCCATTTTGCCAAAGGGGTTCGTGATGTTTTTCAAAACCGGCACAGCTACAGCAATATAATGCACGCCATCCTCGTCACATACGCCCAGCATATAATGACCGCCGCTGTTTATACTTCGGTACACATTTTCAAACGACATGACATATTTCATGATTTTATAGTTACAGGGCATAACATAACCGTTTATTTTTTGCCACAAAAAATCCATATTTAGAAAATTATCAAAGGTAAACACAGTTTTTCTGTCAAAATAATTTTCGGATTTTTCACTTTTTTCGAGTTTTGCTTTAGGCTGGAAAAACTCTTCGCTACCCATACAGCGTTCACCCCACATTTCAACTGTTCCCGTTCCGCTTTTTCTGTTTTTCCGGACTATTGCCAGAGCACTGGTATTTCTTTCTTTTGCAGGTAGTCTTCCACAATTTTCCGAGAGCTTTCCCAAATATGAAAGTCTGCCGTCACATGAAGCAAACACATCAAAATATTCCTCTTGTGACAGGGAATTTGTCGGATTTATCTTTATTTCGGCAACGCCGTTTTTAATTAATGCTGTTCCGCCGCCTTTTCCAGTAAATACAAATTTTTTATCCATACCACATTCCGTTTCTTTTTAATTTTTCTGTAAATAAAACTTGTTTATACCGCTGAAAACAGCCGCTGCGATTTTTTGCTGATAGTCGTCGGTTTTAAGCCGTGCAAGGTCTTTTTCGTTTGACAAAAATCCACATTCCACCACAACAGAGGGAATCGAAGTATCACTTAAAATAAAAATATTTTTTGACCCGTCTTTTGCCACTCTGGTATTTTCCGGGTCATAAGTTTTCACTTCTGACTGGATTAAATCTGCAAGAGTTTTTGACTCCGGTGGTGATGCGGAATAAAACACCTGCGTTCCGAAATACTGTGGGTCGGTAAAGGTATTCATGTGAATGCTCACAAAAGCCTCCACCTTTAAATCATCTGTAATCAACTTGCGGTTTGCCAGGTCGGCAACCTTTCTCTCCCCTTTTGCAGCATCTTCGGGCGTGCTGAGGGATTCGTCATCACTGCGTGTCATAAAAACCGTGCAACCACTCATTTCAAGCAGTTTTTGAAGTTTAAGTGCAACCTGCAAATTCAAATCCTTTTCAACAGTGCCGTCACTTCCTACGGCACCGCCATCCTCCCCACCGTGTCCGGGGTCAATTATAATTACACGGTTTGAAGAGGGCATTGCCGATGCAGGCTCGCTCCAGCCAATTCCAGATGCCGCAAGAAAAACCGCTGAAATTGTCAAAATACTGATTACTGCAAAAATTGCTGTTTGTTTGCGTATTACAAAAATCATACCAACACCTCACTAAAATTTATGCCGAAGGGTCGTGCGAAATTACAAAACAATAAATTTTTGATAAAATTTATAAAAAACCCTTTTATTTGACAGCTGTTTGTGATATAATAATAATATATAGTTTTGCAAATCAAAAAAACAACGTCTGGAGGAATAGTTTTGAAGGATAAGGCACAGTCGATTCTGAAAGGGTCACTTATACTTCTTATAGCTAACTTTACTGTTAAGCTTATCGGTGCAGCTTTTAAGATACCGCTTACCAATCTTATCGGCAACGAAGGTATGGGATATTTCAACTCTGCATACAGTATTTATTCTGGGCTTTTTGTAATTGCCACAGCCGGACTTCCTGTAGCAGTTTCAAAAATGGTTTCCGAAAGTGTTGCCGAAAATCGTCTGCGCGATACAAAACGAATTTTTAGCATCGCTTACATAATGTTTTTGATAATTGGATTAATCGGCACTTCTGCACTGTTTTTTGGTGCAGATGCATATGCCGCAACAACAAAATATATTGACGCAAACATTGCTATACGCACTATTGCGCCGGCGATTTTGCTGGTTTCGTTAATGTCGGTTTATCGTGGATTTTTCCAGGGAATGCGTAATATGTATCCTACTGCCATAAGCGAAGTAATTGAAGCTTTGGGCAAGCTTTTGATAGGTTATGTTGCCGCATATCTGCTTATTGGCAAAGGACGCCACATGGCGGCGGCAGGTGCTATTTTTGGTGTAACTGCCGGAGCATTTTTGGCTCTTGCTGTTATTATGCTCATATATCAGAACAACAAAAAATCAATTTATTCGGGTATTGAAAATGCTCCCGAAGCACGAAGCGTAAAAACCATAACAATAAAACTTTTAACAATTGCCGTACCTGTTACAATAAGTGCTTCTGTATTTACACTTACAAATTTAATTGACAGCATTTTTATAGGCCGCAATCTTGAATCAATAAATCATCTGCTTGTAAATACTCCGCTGATGCAACAGGTTATTGCAGAAACTCCCGAATACATAAATATACCCATTGCCGAATTGACCGACAAGGTGCATACCATTTTGTACGGCATATACACAGGTAAAGCTGTTGTTTTATACAACATGCCACCAACTCTTGTTATGGCACTTTGTATGTCGCTTGTTCCTGCCATTTCACGTGCTGTTGCACAAAAAGACAGTCCCCTTGTAAAATCAACTACAACACAATCCCTGCGCACGGTAATGCTTTTTGCAGTTCCCTGCAGTGTGGGATTGCTGGTATTAGCTGAACCTGCTTTAGTTCTTCTTTACGGCACAAACGATGCAACAACTCTGTTACAGCTTATTGCTCCGGCGGTTACCTTTGTATCAATGGTTCTTGTTACAAATTCTATTTTACAGGCAACAGGACATGTCATGGTTCCGGTTGCAAATATTGCAATAAGCGGTATTGTCAAGCTTGTTATAAACATATCTCTTGTAAGCAACCCTGCAATCAACATAAACGGAGCACCCATAGGCACTACTGCATGTTATTTCACATATATGGCACTCAATCTCATTTATGTACGCAAGGTTACAAAAGCTGACATCGGGTTTGGATTCTGGATAAAACCCATTGTTTCCGGGCTTGTTATGGCTGTTACCGGATGGCTTGCTTACAGTTTACTTGGCAATGTTATAGATGCAAGTTCGCGCCTTAACGCTGCAATTTTGTTTGTTGCATGCGGTGCAGTTTCAGGTATTGCATATTTTATTGCAATGCTTATTGTAGGAGGAATTAAAAAAGATGACGTTCTTGTTCTTCCCAAAGGTGAAAAAATTGCAACGCTTTTAGCACGGTTAAAACTTCTTAAATAACGTATATAAAAAAGGCTCTCGCATTAAATAGCAAGAGCCTTTATTTATTGTTTTTGACAGTCTCTGTGATCCGTCACAACATTATATTCTTTTTTTAGCAAAAAATCTTTAAGTGCCTCTGCAACTGTCACACTGCGGTGTTTTCCGCCTGTACAGCCTATTGCAATAACAAGCTGATGTTTACCCTCTTCAATGTAATGGGGCAGAAGAAACTCAATCATATCATTGAGCTTTTCGATAAACACATTTGTCTGCTCAAAACTGCACACATAGTCGCTGACCTCTTTATCAAGCCCGGTTTTTGGTTTAAGTTCGGGAATATAAAAAGGATTGGGCAAAAAACGCACATCAAAAAGCAAATCTGCATCTGTAGGGATTCCGTATTTAAACCCAAAAGACATGACGTTTACAACAATGTTTTTAAAAGGCACTTCGCCCATTGAAATTGTGTAAATTTCGTCACGAAGCTGAGCGGTTTTCAGTTTTGTTGTGTCAATAACATAATCGGCACGTTTTTTAACCTCGCTAAGCAGCCCGCGTTCACGCAAAATACCCTCAAGCAGACGGTCGCCGCCCGAAAGCGGATGGCTGCGGCGTGTTTCTTTATATCGTTTTACCAAGGTTTCGTCGCTTGAATCGAGGAACAGAATTTCATATTCAACACCGATTTTTGCAAGGTCGTCAAGAGAATCAAACAAACTGTTAAACATCTCTCCGCCACGCAGGTCAATCACGAGAGCAACCTGTTTCATGGCTGTGCTTGACCTTTTGCAAACGTCTGCAAAAGGAGAAAGAAGCGCCGGCGGCATATTGTCAACGCAGTAATAACCGATATCTTCAAGCACTTTAATCACGCTTGTTTTTCCTGCGCCGGACATGCCGGTTATAATTAAAAACTTCACAAAATGCGCTTCCTTTCTTTTTGAAAAATTTATTTTTCCGGAATATATTTTACTTCTGTTTGCAAATCAACGCCAAATTTTTCTTTAACGGTTTTTTGTATATGTGCAATAAGGTCAAGAACATCCTGCGCTGTTGCGTCTCCGGTGTTTATAACAAAACCGCTGTGCTTTTCGGAAACTTCTGCACCGCCTATGCGAAAGCCTTTTAAATTGCAGTCTTCAATAAGCTTGCCGGCAAAATGCCCCTCGGGACGTTTAAACGTACTGCCTGCACTTGGAAAATTCAGCGGCTGCTTATCACGGCGGCGCTGGTTAAGCTCACCGCAAAGAGCGGTTATTTCTTCTTTGCATCCGCATTTTAATTCAAACTGTGCAGAAAGTATTAATCCGCCGTTTTGCTGAAAAATACTGCTTCTGTACCCGAATTTACATTCTTCGTTTGAAAAAGTTTTTATCTGTCCGTCTTCGGTTAAAAATGTTACCGATGAAATAACATCCTTGAGCTCGCCGCCGTATGCACCGGCGTTCATGAATATACCGCCGCCAAGAGTGCCCGGAATGCCAGAGGCAAATTCCAATCCGCAAAGAGCACTGTTTGTTGCGGCAGATGCCACTGAAGAAAGCATTGCACCTGCACCGGCTGTGATTTTGCAACCATCAACTTTAATATTATCAAGTCTGGCGGTGGAAACAACAACTCCACGTATACCCTTGTCATCAACAAGCACATTTGAACCGTTGCCAAGGATAACAATGCGTGCTTTTTCACTTTTGCAAAGTGCGATCACGTCACGCAGAGCTTCGGCAGTTTCAGGAAACACCATAACATCTGCATTTCCGCCTATTTTAAAGGTGGTGTGTTTTTTCATGGGTTCATCTGTCAGAACATTTTTGTCGTTGCAAATGCTTTTTAATTTCTCAGTTAAAACGGACATCGGATAAACCTCCGCCTTTCGGTAATATTATTTGCCAAGGAATGCCGCACCGATAATGCCGGCATCGTTGCCAAGCTGTGCAATAGCGATTTCTGTGCGTGAAATATCGTTTAAACCGTAGGTTTCATCAAGACAGAATTTTTTGATGGGGTCAAGCAGATAGTCGCCCTCTTTGCAGATTCCACCGCCGATAACAAGAAGCTCCGGCTGGAAAATATTAATCATGTTTGCAATACCTACAGCAACGTGTTTGATGTAATAGTTAACAACTTTAAGACCGGACTCGTCGCCCTGTTTTGCTGCAACAAACGCAGTTTTGCCGCTTACTTTGTCAAGGCAACCATCTGTCATATCAAACATTGCAGATTTTGTGTTGTTGGCAATTTCACGGCGTGTCTGGCGGATAAGTGCAGTTGCAGAAGCATATGCTTCCCAGCAACCTTTTCTGCCGCATGAACACTGCTCGCCGTCAGCAACAATAACTGTGTGGCCAAGCTCGCCTGCCGCACCGTTGGGACCTGAATAGATTTTTCCGTCAATAATAACACCGCCACCGACGCCTGTGCCGAGTGTAATTGCAACAAAGCATTTCATGGGTTTGCCGATTTTGTAATATTCGGCAAGAGCTGCAACGTTTGCGTCGTTTTCAATGTAAACGGGTTTGTCAATATATTTCTGGATTTCTTTGCGAACAGGTGTGTTGTGGAAATGCAGATTGTTTGCATAAACAACAACGCCGTTTTCGCTGTCGCATGTGCCGGGGCTGCCCACACCAATTGATTTGATGTCGTCCATAGAAAGTCCGGCATCTTTTACAACTTTGATGCAAAGCTGAGCAACATCTTTAAAAATTTCTGTGTAATCACGGTCTGCACCTGTGGGCACAGAATCTTTGTGAATAATGTCACCTGCATCGTTTACTACACCGACAGCAATGTTTGTGCCGCCGAGGTCTACTCCTAAGTACATAAAAATACCTCCAAATTATAATGTAATTTTATTTTTAAGCGGTCTGCCGTTTAAATAGTTAAGCAGTCGCTCTTGTGAACTGTTTACAATAAGCTCTTGTGGATAATCTGTTTGTTTGACAAGCTGTATGCCGGTTTCAAATTTGCCAATAAGAGAAGCATGATGAGCATCGCTTGACAGCATAATGTGAACATCATATTTTTTGCACATTTCAAGAACAGGCAAAAATACATCTGCATAAGATTTATCCCTTGCAAAGGATAGCTCGTTAATTTCAATTATTTTGTTATGCTTTGCGGCGGTTTTTATAACCGGCTCAATATAAATCTCGTGCCCATAACGCAAAAGATGTCCCAGTGCATCAATATACGGATTTTCAAGGGCACGTATGTATGCATTTGTATAATCAGATTTGTTATACCTTTGCGGCATACCTGTGAGTTCGGTGTGCATACTTGCTATAACAAAATCAAGTCTTTGCAAAAGAAAATCAGGCAAATCGGGGTTGCCGAAAGGGGCGGTAAGACCGGTTTCGGCACCTTTTAAAATGCGCACACCGTGAAGATGTGACGGAACAACGTGCATATTGAAAAAATGCGAAATTTTAGGTGCGTCGGCTGTTGCCGGTCCGTGCTCGGTTAAAGCAATGCATTTTAAATTTTTTTCTTCTGCGGCAAGTGCAATTTCATCAATTGAACTGTATGCATGTACGCAAGATGAATTGTGCATATGAAGGTCTGCAATAAATTCCATTTTCTTAATTATCCTCCATCATGCTTTCGGTAAGTCGCTGGTTAAGTTCCTGTGCGGCGCTGATGCCCATGCGCTTTTGCCTGTTGTTCATGGCGGCAACTTCTAAAATAACCGCAAGGTTTCTGCCTCGTTTTACAGGAATGGTAATCTGCGGAACCTTTACGCCCAAAATGTCGGTGTATTCGTTTTCAAGACCGAGACGGTCGTATTCTATGCCGCTTCTCCACTGTTCAAGATTAACAACAAGGTCAACGTTTTCTGTATCTTTAACAGCACCCATACCGAAGATGTTTTTCACGTTCACAATACCAATGCCTCGAAGCTCGATAAAGTGCTGAATAATTTTCGGTGACGATGCTACAAGTGTACGATTTGAAACCTTTTTGATTTCAACGGCATCATCCGCAACAAGACGGTGACCACGCTTTAAAAGCTCAATTGCGGTTTCACTTTTGCCTACACCGCTTTCGCCGATAATGAGAATACCCTCACCGTAAATTTCAACAAGCACGCCGTGACGTGTGATTCTTGGTGCAAGCCATACGTTAAGGTTGGATATAACCTCACTCATAAAACGGCTTGTGGAAAGGTCGGTACGCAAAAGAGGAATGTCATATTTTTCCGCAGCGGCAACAAGCTCGGGATGCGGTGTCATCCCGCGGCAGATAACAGCCATCGGGAATTTTTTTGAAAACAGCTTATCAAGGCATTTTGCACGTGCATCGGGCTCCATGGTTTCAAGATAAGTCATTTCGACCTTGCCTATGACCTCAATACGTGTGGGGTCAAAATAATCAAAAAAGTCCATAAGCTGCAAACCGGGACGGTTAACGTCGCTGCTGGAAACCTCAATATCGCCGTGTTGGTCGTTGTAATACAGCTTTTCAAGCTTTAGATTTTCTACAATTTTGCTTACCTTTACTGAAAACATAGTGAATGCACTCCTTTGTATATTAGTTTGGAGAATTTTTATGTAATACAGGCGACCGCACAGGATCGCCCCCCTTGGGGTTTATTCGTTTATTCAACCGTTACCGATTTGGCAAGGTTTCTCGGTTTATCCACGTCGCAGCCTTTAAAAACTGATATATAATAAGCAAAAATCTGCATAGGAATAACCGTGAGTGCCGGTGAAAAAATATCGGCAGTTTTCGGGATATATATAACAGTATCAGCTTCTTTTTCAATTTCTTCTGCACCCTCGCAGACAATAGCAACCACATTTGCGCCACGGGTGCGGACTTCTTTTATATTACTGAGCATTTTTTCAAAAACACCGCTTTGTGTGGCAAGAGCAAACACAAGCGTGCCGTCTTCAATAAGAGAAATTGTGCCGTGCTTCAGCTCACCTGCGGCGTATGCTTCGCTGTGAATATACGATATTTCTTTGAGCTTGAGTGACCCCTCCATAGAAGCACCGTAGTCGCTGTTTCTGCCGATGAAAAAGGCGTTTGCTGTGTCTTTCAGTTTATAGGCAAGAGCTTTAAGCTCCGGCTCTTTTTTTAAAATCTCCTCAATTTTGTCGGGGAGTGACACAAGCTCGTCGGTAAGTGTCTTTTTTTCGTGAGGCGACAAGAGCCCTTTTTTGTCGGCAAGATAAATGCCCAGCATAAAAAGCACCTGAAGCTGTGCACTGTATGCCTTTGTTGTGGCAACGGCAATTTCGGGTCCTGCCCATGTATAAATAACGCTGTCGGATTCTCTCGCAATGGAGCTACCCACAACATTTACAACAGAAACAACCTTTGCACCTTGCCTTTTTGCTTCACGAAGTGCCGCAAGAGTGTCGGCAGTTTCGCCCGACTGGCTGATAATTACAACAAGGTCGTTTTTGCCGATTATGGGGCTTCGGTAACGAAACTCCGATGCAAGGTCGGCTTCAACGGGAATACGGGCAAGTTTTTCAATTGTATATTTGCCCACAACACCTGTATGATATGCCGAGCCGCAGGCAACTATATGAATTTTGTTTAAACCGCGGATTTCTTCATCTGTAAGTGAAAAGTCTTCAAACACCACGTTATTTTCATAAATACGAGGAAAAACCGTGTCACGGACAGCACGTGGCTGCTCGTGGATTTCTTTAAGCATGAAATGGTCATATCCGCCTTTTTCGGCGGCGGAAATATCCCAGTTTACATGAAATATTTCTTTTTTAATTTCGTTTTTGTTGCAGTCGGTTATTTTTATGCTGCCGTCTGTTTTAAAACGGACAATTTCGCCGTCCTCAAGCAGATAAATTTCGCGGGTTTTATCAAGCACCGCAGGAATATCCGAAGCAATGTAATTTTCATTTTTGCCTATGCCTACAATAAGAGGACTGTCTTTTTTTATGGCGTAAAGCTCATCGGGACAGTCGGTGTTTATTATGCCTAAAGCATAAGAACCCTCAATATCTTTTGCGGCCTTGATTATGGCGTCTGTCATATCGCCGCTGTAATAATATTCAAGCAGATGGGCAACCGTTTCGGTGTCTGTTTCCGAAACAAACTCAAATCCAAGAGCTTCAAGACGGGTTTTTAGCTGAATATAATTTTCTATAATTCCGTTGTGAACAACGGCTATTTTACCATTTCTCGATAAATGCGGATGAGAATTTATATCGGATGGTACACCGTGGGTTGCCCAGCGTGTGTGACCGATGCCGATGTTTCCGCATACCAAAAGCGGCTCCGTTTTTTCGCAAAGAACAGAAAGCCTGCCCTTTGATTTTACTGTTTCTATTTTATTTTGCTTTGTTAAAACTGCAATGCCTGCCGAATCGTAGCCTCTGTATTCAAGTTTTGAAAGACCGCCAAGCAAAAAGGGCACAGCATTAAAGCCGCCTATGCAGCCTACTATTCCACACATATTAAATTAAACCTCCGATGTTAAAAATTAAGTCTTGCTTCAATAAGCCCGGCAAACTGCCGTGCATCTTTTTCAATCTCGCTGTAATTTTCGCCCTCAAGCATAACACGAACCAGCGGTTCGGTGCCGGATGGGCGAAGAAGCAGTCTGCCGCAATCTGCATATTTTTTATCAAGCTGTTTTTTGAATGCGGCAATTTCGCTGTCATCTGTAAGAAGATGTTTTCTGTCGTTGGGTACTTTTGCGTTAAAAAGCACCTGAGGCAGAATTTTAATCTCTTTTGCAACCTGTGAGGCAGGCTTTGTGCTGCGTTTTACAAGGGCGGCAAAATGCACCGCCGTAGCAAGCCCGTCGCCTGTTGTGTTATCGTGCAGAGAAATAACATGCCCCGACTGTTCACCGCCGAGAGCACTGCCTGTTTCAAGCATTTTTTCAAGAACATAGCGGTCGCCGACTTTTGTCTGCAAAACCTCTATGCCGTGAGCATTGCACGATTTAACAAAGCCAAGATTGCTCATGACAGTTCCGACAACAAGATTGTTCGGAAGTTTGTTTTGTGATTTTAAGTAGATTGCATAAAGCCCGATGATAACGTCGCCGTCAATGACATCTCCGTTTTCATCGCAAGCAATAAGTCTGTCAGCATCACCGTCAAATGCAAGACCTAAATCTGCACCGGTTTTTCTGACGTGCTCACACAAGTTTTCAATATGCGTTGAGCCGCAACCGTCGTTAATGTTTGTTCCGTCCGGAACATTGCATATAACTTCAAGGTCACAGCCAAGACGTGAAAACACCTGCGGAGCAACAAATGAGCTTGCACCGTTTGCACAGTCAAGCACAATTTTCATACCAGAAAGGTCGGTGTGTTCAACACCCGACACAAAATCGGCATATTCCTTTTCAGCAGAAGTGCGGTGGCTGAGCCTGCCGACAGAATCACCTGTGGGAAAGCTTTCAATTCTTTTGTTTCCCAGAATGTACTCCTCGATTTCAAGCTCAATTTCATCGCTGAGTTTAAAACCCTCACCGCTGAAAAATTTAATTCCGTTATATTTAGCGGAATTGTGCGAGGCGCTTATAACTGCACCTGCATCGGCACCGTATTTTTTTGTAAGGTGTGCTACTGCCGGAGTGGGTATAACGCCCAAAAGCTCCACATCTGCACCTACGGAAAGCATTCCCGCAACAAGGGCACATTCCAGCATATCGCATGAAATGCGGGTATCCTTGCCTACAAAAATTCTGGCACCGTGGCCAACATTTTGCGTAAGAACATACGCACCGAATCTGCCAACGTCAAAAGCAAGCTGAGGTGTAAGCTCTAAATTGGCTACACCTCTGACGCCGTCAGTCCCAAAAAATTTTGCCATAAATAATTCCCCCCAGAACTATTCAATTTAAAAATATTTTTTGGCAACTTAAATATTTTTATACTTTTTATTATAACATATATTTTCCATTATTTCAATAGTTTTTTAATTATTTTCCAAAATTTGAAAACAAATTACAGAGGCTGAGAAAGCTCGGTAATCGGTTTAAATGTATAGCCGGCAGATTTGGCATCAATGATGATTTTTTCAAGAGCCGCGGCGTTGTCTTTTGAAACGGCGTGCATCAGAATTACCGCTCCGTCATGCAGATAATCCATAACACTGCGGTAAACAAAATCTATGCCCTGTGATTTGGATGTGTCCCAATCAACGTATGCAATACTCCAGAAAACTGTTGTGTAGCCCATGTTTTGGGCAATTGCCAGTGTTCTTTCGCTGTATTCACCCATTGGCGGACGCATAAATTTCATATTTTTCTGGCAAAGGGAATAAAACGAAAGGTCAAGTGACCTAAGCTCTTCTTCAACCTCCAAAATGGTTTGTAAAGTGGGCAAGCTGGGATGATTTACTGTGTGATTGCCCACCTCGTGCCCCTCGTTTACCATGCGCATAACAAGGTCACTTTCTTTTTCAAGATACGGACCTGTTATAAAAAAACAGGCAGGAACACTATGCTTTTTTAAAATATCCAGAATGTCGTCGGTATATCCGTTTTCGTAGCCCTCGTCAAAGGTCAGGTAAATATTTTTCTGCGATGTGTCACCGACATAATATGCACCGTATTCTTTCAGCATTTTGTCTGCACCGGGATTAGCATCGGGCTTTGCACCTTTATTTTTTTTAAGTCCCCAGGCGAGCTTTGCGTTAGAAACAGAAGAAATATCTGCCTCACTTATGACCGGAAGCGAAGATTTTTCGTTGCAGCCGCATAGAATTAAAACAGAAATAAGCAAAAAAGTGAACAATTTTTTCATGAAAAGCACCTCATTTTTTGTTGTTAGTATAAATTTATGCAAAAGTTATAAAAAAATGTTGAAATTGATACGTATAGTGTGCTATAATATAATAGAGGGGATATTTATGGTTAAAAACAAAACGGAGGCAGAGCAGAAAGAAAACACTACGCTAACTGCTGATGAATATATAAAACCTGCCAAGCCGCAAGATTTTTTTAAACGCCACGGCGATGCAATAGCGGCATTTCTTTGTTCTGTATGCATACTTGTATCGTGTATAATTAACTTGACTGTTAAAGAGAAAACACAGCAAACAGATGTTGCTGTTCATACCGGTGTTGAAGAAACAGCAGACAATGATGCGGCAGAAGCAGAAAATAACAATACCAATATGCAACAAAGCGAAAATGTTGTAGAGAATGCAGAAAACACTGTTGAAAATACAGGGGATACACAAAATAGTGAAGAAAATGCTACAATTACCGACGAAAACGGCAACAGACCTTTTGTAAGACCGGCAGGCATTGCGCCCTCACCGCTTAATGAAGAAAAAATTGACCCACCT
>JAZNOL010000096.1:0-7191 GCA_045580815.1 Clostridia bacterium
CTTGGCCTCCGACTTACCCTATGATTATATTATAACACAGTTATTTTAAAATAGCAACCAAAAATTTAAGCAAAAACCTATTTTTTTGTTTCCCGCTTAATATTTTTTTGCATTGCATATTTTTTTTAATTTTACCTAAACTAACTCTAAAATCTTATTGGAGCGATTGTTTGATATATTCAGTAATTTTTCTTTTAGGTGCGGCAGGATACAGTATGCTGGAAATATTATGGCGAGGTTACACGCATTGGACAATGATGCTTGCCGGCGGAACATGTTTTTGCGCCGTTTATTTTATAAACGAATATTATTCTTCCCTACCAATTATTATTCGATGTTTCTGTTGTGCCGGCGCAATAACAGCTGTTGAATTTGTTTTCGGCGTAGTAATAAACCTTGTTCTTAAATGGAATATATGGGATTATTCCTCAATGCCGTTTAACGTTTTGGGACAAATTTGCCCTTTATATTCATTACTGTGGTTTGGTTTGAGCTTTGGATTGATATATCTTTGCGGATTTATAAATAAGCTGTATTTATAAATCCGCAAAACACAAACGAAAAACAGCAGAATCAACATTTTGAAATTCTGCTGTTTTATACGTTTATATTTATTTTTCAATACCGCACAGGTCGCATATAACTTCCCATGCATCCTCTGTGCCCTCGCCGTTTTCTGCAGAAAAGGAAATTAAAATATCCTCTCCTCCAAGTTGCAGAGTAGCTTCTATCAAATCCAGATTAGGATCAATATCTCGTTTACGGAGTTTATCAAGCTTTGTTGCTACAACAATCAGTCTGCCTCCGTGACGGTTTCGTATCCAATTTGCCATCGAAACATCGTCAGCAGTCGGTTTGTGGCGTGCATCAACCAAAAGGAATGTCTGCACAAGCTGCTCACGGTTATTGAGATACTCCTCCATCATGTGTCCCCAACGCTGTTTTTCCTGTTTGGACACAGCCGCATAGCCGTAGCCCGGCAAATCCACAAAATGCAACGTGTCGTCAATGTTATAAAAATTAATCTGCGCAGTTTTCCCTGGTGTCGAGCTTGTTCTGGCAAGATTTTTGCGATTAAGCATTTTGTTGATAAATGAAGATTTGCCCACGTTGGAACGTCCTGCCAACGCAATTTCGGGAATATTTTCTTTCGGATACTGTTTCGGTGACACAGCCGAAACAACTATTTTTGCATTATGAATATTCATACTTCACCTTTAAATTTGCTTGATAATAATATCTTTACCGAATTTTTCTTTAATATAAATCATGTTACAGCGCTTGTTCCCAATTGTTTTGGAAATCTCGCTTTTTTTCACTTCAACTGTGATTTGTGTTTCTTCAGATTCCATTGCAAGCATTTCAAGCTTTCTTCGTATAATGCGTGATTGCACAAGTTCACCGAAAGCACTGTGATATGCCCCTGCTACAATACGTCCGTTTTCGCATATTGTATCAGTTGACTGGAGTCCCACACGCAGTATTTTTATTTCTGCTGCCTCAAAAATCTCAAAAATATCGGCACACAGACTCACATTTTCTTCCAAAGACAGAGGAATATAACTTCCTTCCTCATAAAGATTGCATAATTTTGTTCCGCCAAGCACCATTGTAGGATAAATACGTGTTGTATCAGCACCAAGACGCACTATTTCACGTGCTGTTTCCAAATCATTTTCCGGTGTTGACATATACAGACCTGTCATCATTTGCAGTCCCAGCTCAAAACCACGGCTTTTTATAAGTTCTGCGGCTTTTTGCGTATCTTTTAAAGTGTGACCTCTTTCGTTTGCCGAAAGCACACCGTCATTTGATGACTGCATACCAAGTTCAATAGATTTAACCCCATAGCTTTCGAGTAAGTCAAGCACATTGTCATCAATATAATCAGGGCGGGTTGATATACGTATGCTATCAATCTGCCCTCGCTTTATATATTCGTATCCTGCCGACAAAAGCTCTTTCTGGCGGCATATGGGTATACCGGTAAAGCTTCCGCCAAAAAATGCAAGCTGTACCGAAGCGTTTTTGTCAAAGGTTTTTAAATATTCGTCTGCCGTCTTTTTGACAAAATTGCTGTCTGCACCGTCATTTGTGCCGGTAATTGTTTTTTGGTTGCAAAAAACACAACTGTGCGGACAACCGCTGTGAGACACAAAAACCGGTATATTATAATGCTTTGACATTTATTTTTCTCTTTTCACGCAAAAATTATTGGAAACATTCGGTTTCGGCCAATTTAACAATTGCCGCTTTTGCCGCATTCTGTTCGGCGTGTTTTTTACTGCGTCCCGAACCTTCTCCCATAACCTTTCCATTTATAAAAACTTTTACTTCATAAGTTTTATTATGATCCGGACCACTTTCACCCACAGTTCGGTACTGTATTGGTGCTTTGTCTCTTTTTTGTATAATTTCCTGCAAAGTTGTTTTATAATCCTTCGAATCGTGATGTTTTACACTTTGCTTGATTTTTTCTTCAATAAGCGGCAAAAGAATTTTTCTTACTGTTTCCAGGTCAGAATCAAGATAAACTGCCGCTATCATTGCCTCGAAAGCATCTGAAAGCGTTGAAGGGCGGTTTCTGCCAATTTCATTATCCTCGCCTTTTCCGAGTTTAAGCACATCGCCCAGGTTTATTTCCCTTGCCAGATCAAAAAGGCTGTCTTCACACACAACATCTGCTCTTATTTTGCTCAAATCGCCTTCCCGAAGATCAGGACAGTTGGTGTATATATATTCGCTTACAATAAGCCCTAAAATGCTGTCACCCAAAAACTCAAGACGCTGATTGCTCATAAGCCCGGAGCTACGGTGTTCATTTGCATACGATGTATGTGTGCGGGCAAGCTCATAAAGTGCCTTTTTTTTAAACTTATATTCTAACATCAAATCACCTTAAATTACTGTTCGGTGTGTTCTTCGATATATTTTACCGCATCGCCTACAGTTTTTATTTTATCGGTATCTTCGTCTGAAATTTCGATACCGAATTCTTCTTCCATTGCAATAACAAACTCAACTAAATCAAGTGAGTCTGCACCGAGATCTTCTTTAAAAGACATATTTACATCAATATCATCAATATTTGTTGCAAGCTGATCTGCAATAATTTCTTTAACTTTTTCTAACATAATTCTATTCCCTTTCTTATTTAATTGTTTGTCACGGTATAACCGACTTACTCATCCTCGCCCGCAGTTTTTGTTTCGGTTACGTTTTTTTCAAGACATGCTTTTATTTTCTCCAAAAGGCCGCCTTCTGAAGCCTTTTTCGCCTGTTTTATTGCATTGTAAAAAGCATAAGCATCAGAACTACCGTGCGCCTTGATTACAACACCGTCAACTCCCATAAGCGAAGCTCCGCCATACTGTTTATAATCAAATCTTCCTTTAAATTTTTTCATATCACCTTTAAGCACAAGTGCCGCCAGCTTTGTCACAAAATTTTTATACAGCATTTCTTTTATACTTAAAAAGAAGAATTTTGCCGTTCCTTCAATAAGTTTAAGTATAACGTTACCCGTAAATCCATCAGTAACAAGCACATCTGCCTTTGAATCAAGTATGTATCTTGGCTCGACATTACCCACAAAATTTACCGGTGCATCCTCAAGCATTGTGTATACTTCCTGAACAAGAGGTGTTCCTTTGTGAGTTTCGGCACCTATGTTGATAAGACCTACACGAGGATTTTCTATATCATGCACACTCTGCATATAATACGAACCCATAACTGCAAAATCATACAGATTTTCCGGTTTGCACACAGCATTGGCACCCGAATCCAAAAGCAACGCCGGTCCTTTTGCCGTAGGAATAACCGGTGCAAGTGCCGGACGTGACACTCCACGAATGCGTTTAAGTGTAAATATCGAAGCCGCAACCAGCGCACCTGTATTACCCGACGATACAAACGCATCGCCTTTGCCCTCTTTAAGCAGTTTAAGTCCCACAACCATTGAAGAATCCTTTTTTCTTCTTGCAGCGGTAACAGGCTCGTCCTCGTTTTCTATAACTTCACTGCAATTTACAACAGATATACGACTTTTGTCACCGTCTATTTTCTCAAGTTCAGCATTTATCTCGTCTTCACGACCGCAAAGTACAACATCAATGCCAAGCTCCTGAGATGCCATAACGGCGCCTTTAACCTGCTGCATAGGAGCGTTATCTCCGCCCATTGCGTCTGCAATTATTCTCACTTTAACACCTTCTCAATAGATATTCGCAGTATAGTACAAACTATATTATATTCAAAAATCAGTCTTTATGTCAATAAGTTTCTTGCTTTTTTGTGAACTTTCAACAAATATATACAATATATTCTGTGCTTTTTGTTATTATATTCACTCATTAAACAGGCTTTATCCGGCAATAAATTCAGGTTTTTCCTAATTCTTAATTTGTTAAAAATTGATATGTTTTTTGTTTTCCTCTATCATTTCTATTGACATAACCGTTTTTTTATGATAATATTTAAAGGATTTGAATAATGTCAGTCGCAATTACCTGACAATAAACAAAACACGAAAGGCTGAATTTTATGAAAAACTCAAACACCAAAAACCTTGCCGCCGCTGCAATGACAGCCTGTCTGTACATTGTTTTAACCCAAATTCCCGGACTTTCAGCTTTATCTTACGGTCCTATACAGTTCCGTGTTGCTGAAGCACTGTGTGCATTGCCGCTTTTGACACCTTGGGCAATCGTAGGGCTTAGCGTCGGCTGTTTTATCAGCAACCTTTTCAGCCCTATGGTTTTTGATATTATATTTGGCACAGCAGCAACGCTTATAGGTGCAGTTTTAACGTATGCACTTCGCAAACACAAGTTCATCGCCTTGCTTATGCCCGCAATATCAAACGGGCTTATAATCGGATTTGAGCTTTGTCTTTTCTGGGCAGAAAGCGAGTTTACCTTAATGCTGTTTGCAACAAACGCAATAACCGTGGCACTTGGCGAAATTGTTGTATGCTATGCTCTTGGTCTGCCGCTTGCAAAAACTTTAGAAAAATATAAAGTACTTTAATTCTTACGGAGGCATTAGTCTATGCGAATTTTTGACGAACATATTATCAGAAAAACCCGCTGTCTTGACGGTCTTTGGGCTTTATCTGTACCGGGAAAAGGCGAATTTAAAATGCCTGTTCCCGGCGTATGGGAAACAAACATCAATTTATCCAACTACCGCGGCAAAGGCACCTACACAAAGGATATTATCGTCCCCGAAACCAGCAATATCCGCCTTGTTTTTGACGGTGTAAGTCATACTGCCGATGTCTTTTTTGACGGCACATTTGTAAAGCATCACTATAATGCTTTTACTCCTTTTGATACAATTTTAAAAAATATACCTGCCGGTGAGCATAAAATCACCGTAGAGGTTGATAACTCTTTTTCTGAGGCATCGGCACTTCACAAATCCAACGATTATTATTCTTACGGTGGAATTACACGTCCGGCATCATTTGAAATCGTACCGGATGTATATATAAAAAATGTAAGATTCACTCCTTTTTTCAAAAACGGAAACTGGGGTGCAAACATAACAGTAACACTTGAAAATCTGTCTGACTATGCACTTTTCCGCAATCTTAAAATACGCATTGCAGACTTTACACTTTGTGAAAATAATATTACTGTTGACGGTGGAAGCATAAAGCAAATAGATTTCGAAAAAGAGTTTGACAATATAATCCCATGGTCAGACAAAAATCCTAACCTCTACTATTTAAATGCAGAATTATATGACGGTGATGTTGCTGTTGACGACCTTATTGACCGGGTTGGTTTCCGTAGCATTGAAGTAAAAAACAGCAAAATCTATATTAACGGTGAAGCTGTATTTTTAAAGGGATTTAACCGCCACGAGGACTATGCAGAGCTTGGCTGTGCCATTCCGCTGCAGCTTATGGCAAACGATATATGGCTTATGCTTGATATGGGTGCAAACGCTGTACGCACCTGTCACTATCCAAATGACACCCGTTTTATAGACCTTTGCGACGAAAATGGCATTTTTGTATGGGAAGAAAACCACGCACGCGGACTTAATATTTACGATATGCAAAACCCTAATTTTGAGTCTCAGTGCAAAGACTGTATTGACGAAATGCTCGATGCTCATTATAACCATCCGTCCATTGTAATATGGGGTATTTTGAACGAATGTGCTTCGGAAATTCCTGAAGCAAGAGGAATGTACGAACGTCAGTTTAAACAGCTTCGCACTCTTGACAAATCACGTCCGCTCACTTTTGCATCATGCAAATATTTTGATGACCTATGTCTTGATTTGCCGGATGTGGTTTCATACAACCTCTATTACGGATGGTATTACGATGACGACGTTGAAGAGAGACTCGAAAAGCATCTTGAGTTTATAAGCACTCACGGTGGCAATGACAAACCACTTATACTCAGTGAGTTTGGAGGTGCGGCAATGTACGGATTTCGTGATGTTTCACGCCGCAAATGGAGTGAGGAACGTCAGTGTGATATTCTGGATCGTTGCCTTGACGTGTATATGAACTGCGATGCAATAGTCGGCACATTTATATGGCAGTTTGCCGATTGCCGCGTAACTGAGGAAGGCGAATGGTTTATGACCCGCGCAAATATGCGAAACAACAAAGGTATTGTTGATATGTACCGTCATCCCAAGCTTTCCTACGAAACAGTAAAACGTCACTACAAAAACAAAAAATAAAACATTATCGGAGGTCGAAAGCAAAATGTACAGACCGCATAAAGCATAAATTATTCTGATACAAAGCGGTTTAGAAACTAAAAACTTTTAGAAAGAAACAGTAAAATTTATGTAGAAATTCGTCACTTAACGAATTTCTTGATTTAATAAGCTTTATGCTATGAACAAACTTCACCTCTCGACGTACCTCTGTACGTCGTAGGGCATGGTCGGGCAAGGCTGAAAAAGCCTTGACCGACTTCAGTTCGTCCATTCTGCACTATTTTCCTTTCGCCCCAAAAGAGGCTGTAGCAAAAAATTTCATTTTGCTACAGCCTCTTTTAAAATATCTGAAATTTAAAGAAAGGGGCTGTAGCAAAATGCACAGACCGCATAAAGCATAAATTATTCTGATACAAAGCGGTTTAGAAACTAAAAACTTTTAGGAAGAAACAGTAGAATATATGTAGAAATTCGCCCTTTGGCGAATTTCTTAATTTA
>JAZNOL010000097.1:0-33496 GCA_045580815.1 Clostridia bacterium
ATCACAGGAAACTCCACTAACCCCACACGTTTCCAGCATCCTGTTGCAGGTACATACAAAAAAGAATGTATCGAGCAGAATAAAAAATATTTCTCAGTTGCTTCCGGCGGCGGTACAGGACGTACACTCCACCCGGATAACATGGCAGCAGGCCCCGCTTCTTACGGCATGACAGATACAATGGGTCGTATGCACAGCGATGCTCAGTTTGCAGGTTCTTCATCAGTTCCCGCTCACGTTGAAATGATGGGACTCATCGGCGCAGGTAACAACCCCATGGTTGGTATGACTGTTGCTGTTGCAGTTGCTATCGAAGAAGCAATGAAATAATCAGAAATTACAAGGGTTTTAAAACTTTTGAAAATTTCCTGAGTTTAAAAACGTAAAATTTTTTAGTTGGACACATCATTTTGAGGTTTTTACTCATGATGTGTCTAACTTTTAAAACATGAATTGTACCGGTTTCCCTGATTAAAACTGTAGAATGCGTTGTCGGTTAGGAGAACTGAAATTCAAATCAAACGTAGGGAGAAAATGTGCAAATGAAATCTATTAAAAAAACATTGTGTTCATTATTGACAATTTTATTATTGTTATCTGCTATAACTCCTGTTATGGCAAGTGGCGATATAAAAGTAAAAATTGACGGTAAGCAAATTGAATTTGATGTGCCGCCACAAATAATCAAAGACAGAACTATGGTGCCGCTGAGAGCAATATTTGAAGCTCTTGGGGCAACAGTTGACTGGGACAGTCACACAAGAACCGTAAATTCAACAAAAAATGGTATCAGAATTAGTTTAACGGTAAACTATCCAAGAATGGATGTAAACGGCAAAGATGTAATGCTTGATAGTGCACCGCGTATAGTTGACGGCAGAACCTTGGTGCCGGTTAGAGCTATTTCAGAAGCATTTGGAACAAAGGTTGAGTGGATTAGCAGTGAAAAAACAGTTGTAATAAGCACAACAGGAACTACTGCTGCATCGTCAGATAATACAAAAACTGAAATAAATGAAGCCGGAAAAAATCAGAGTGACAATACTTTGGTATATGAGGATTCAAAAGTAAAAATCAACTTTTTGCGAGTTGAAAAAAGCAAATATGGTGAAAATAAAGTAAAAGTTTTTTGTGATGTTAAAAACAAAACAAATGAACCCTTGAAAATTCAGTGCGATGCATTGAGCCTCAACGGATATTGCTTTAACTATGTAATTATGAGCGATGATGTTAGTGCAGGTAGCGTTGCTACTGTTGATACAACACTTGAACATTTTGATTTTTCTTTGGTTGATATTAATAATATTACATCATTTGGCGGACAATTTCGTATTATAAGTGCAAATAAAAATTTTGATACCTATGATGCAACATTCATGAATAAAAATTTGCATACAAACAAAATCGAAAAAAGTTATCCGGCTGTAAGAGGTAAAGAATTGCTCTATTCTGACAACAGAATTAATGTGTATTTTGATTACGCCGAAAATGATGACGAAGATTTTGAAGTATATTTAACTGTGCAGAATAAAACTGATGAAACAATTCGTATACAGAATGAAACTGTTGTGATAAACGGTCGTAGTTATGACAATACCATAATGTCGGATGATATATTAGCTTATACAACAGGTAATGTAAATGTTACGGTAAAGGATTCGGCTATGAGCTCATCTGTATCAACTGTTGGCGGTGAATTCAGAATAATAAGCGGAAGCGACTCATTCGAGACATATAGTGCAGTTCTTGGAAATGGTGCTTCATCTGTGAATAATTCATATGCAGACGAAGATGATAGTGATGACTATGTTAATAACACTATCGGTACAGAAAGTGCTGCAACAGGTGCAAAAAGACTTGTTGAATATATTGTAGCTAACGGAAAAACAGAAAAAGGCTACAAACAAATACAATCTAATAGAAATAATGTAATATCAACAATTACATACAGAAATGACAGCGGTTTGCTGATTTTCCATTCCGATATGGATGCCAACGGTTCGCAGGTAACAGTTTCTTTTGACTATGATATAGAAAGCGAAAAAGCTGCTTCAAAAATAAGCTTTGGTTTCTTTCCGTCACAGCCGGGATTTTTTACAGGAACTGCGCCGTTTAATATTTCATCATACACAGCAGATGCAGGCTTAAGCTTTCAGTTTGACAAATCAGCCTTGACTGCACTGGGCATTTCTATGGATGATGCAGCGTGTGCTAATCTTGCAAATTCCTCTGTAAAACTTGCTGCTGCAGCCTGGCAGCATTTGATGTTTAGTGAGGCAGGGCTAACTTTACAGGATATTGGTTTTAGTTCATACTAAACAATATAAATTCCACAATAACTGTTTCTTGTGTTGAACGGATGCAGTTATTGAGGTAAAATGAAATAATAAAAAGGGGTGAATAATGATGAAAAAAATTCTGGCACTGTTAATGGCATTATCATTAATGCTTGCATTTACTGCTTGCTCTGACAAAGATATGGAAGATGCAATGACAGATAAATTAGAAGAAATGACCGAGAAAAATATAAAAGATTTGGAAAAATTATTGGACTAAACTGGTCATCATAAATTACACAAAAAAGAGTTCTGCTTTAGCAATGGAGCAGAACTCTTTTGTTGTATAGAGAAGTCTGACGAAGGAGGACTTCTCAAGAAAACCACCAGCAGTGCTGGCGGTTCAAAAAAGCTTTAGCTATGCAAGGTTGAGCCTTCCCCTTGAGGGGAAGGTGGGTTTTGCGGAGCAAAACTCGGATGAGGTGTAAATATAGGAGTATTATCGCTATAAACACCTCATCAGTCTCGCTTTCGCTCGACAGCTTCCCCTCAAGGGGAAGCCTAAACCACTAAATTTTTGGCGGTAGTGCAAATGATGCAAGAGAAATTAATTCGATGAGCATATGGGCTCTGCAGGCAAAATGCTCCAAGTGGCAGTGCAAGCCACCGGCACGGCCGGTGGTCATGACTGTTGATTATAATTGTTGTAGTTGCATGGAATTATAAAGATGCCTATTCATAATAAGTTATTTACAAAAAAATCAATAATAAAACGCACCAAAGATTTTTCTTCTTCAGTGCGTTAGTTTTAGTGCTTTGTTATTTCAAACATAAAGTGCATTGCGATATAGCTGTTTTCTTATTTATTCTTTTACTATTTCTGCTTTCCGGAGGAAGGTGCCTTTTTGATTTCATCAAGTTTCGTCTTTTGTTCGTAAAGAGATGTTTTAAAATCCGCAATATTTTTTTTGATTTGTTGCATTAATCTTAGATAAATAAAAAGGGAAATGCCCAAAATTGCGAAGATAAATACACATAAAGTAAATATTAATTTTGTGTTCACAACACATAACATAGGAATTGCCAAAAAGCCAAATACCACTTCAAAGATTGCATAATTTGTCTTTACAGATTCAGAACGGGCTTCTAAATGTGCTATTTGCTCTTTTAAGTATTGTATCTCTTTTTCTACTTCAGTTTTTTTTGCTGATGGAGAATTTTTATTATATTCCTTTGTTCTTGATTTTGCTGTTTCAAGCTCTTTTTCGTGATAGACAATCGACTTCTGAGAATTGTTACATCCTTTTAACCATTGTTTAATAGTTTGGCATTCATTCCAAGATAATCCTTTCCCGTTAGCATTATTCAACAACATATTTGCTGCAACTGTTAAAGAACTTAATGAGCCTTCTTGCGAAAGACTGAAAATGGTTGAATTTTCCAATTCGTCTAATGCTTTGCCATTTTTACAGTTTAATTCTAAAGTATTCCCCGAAAGGTATACGGATATATTAGGATCATTTTTTGCAGCAGTTTTTAAACTATCGTCAAGAATGATTTTATCTATTGGAGCGTATGTATTTTTGGGTCCATAATTTAAAGAGTAAGTTCCGTTTTTGTGAGATAATATAGAAGTGGATTCTTTTTCGAAATTAAAGTTTCCGGTAGTTACACCACCAATTGTTACACCTGTGTATGTGAGTTCGGATGGGTTATATTTTAAATTGAAATCCATGTTAGGAACTATATTAAGAGAATGAAAAACATATTTGCTACGTGAGTGTACATATAATGAGCATGTTTTTTTGTCATAGTTTGCATCTTTGCTTAGAGCCGATGAGAAATATAATTTGGGAATACTATAAATAAATAGAAAGCATCCGCCAGAAAAAATGGTCCAGCCCATAATTGTTGCAAACAAAATTCCGGAAGGATAATCTTTGCTGGGTAATCCCCAAATTACATATATCAACATTCCCAAAAGCATTAACAGACCGCTTACCCCCATTTTGGTACAACCAAATCCGAAACCAATTATTATAGCCATAAAAATAAATAAAAATAAAAATATAGCATATAGCGGCATACAAACATTCCTTTCTGTATGTATTTAATTTTTATTTAACTTAAAATTTTACTCCTTTCTAAATTCTCACGCAAATAAAAAATGCGTGGCAACGTAAAATCGTACCACGCACTAAAAACGAGGCTTGATTTCATGTCACCACAACAATAATCTCAATATATGAATATTACACAACCATACCATATAAAGCCTGCATTTTTAACAAACACAAAATGGTCGTATAATATCTTTTATAGACAACGCAAAAAAAGATATTTGTGAAAATATCCGTAAATTGTTATTGAAATTATTATTGTGGTAATTGCATTATACCACATTTTAATTATCAAATCAATACTTTTTTGATTTTTTTGATGAGAAAATTGACAAATCACAAAAAATATGTTATAGTTTAATATTATCACAGAAAAATTTTGCTTAAATAAAAGGTGAGGATTTATATGTGGAAATGTCAAAACTGCGGAGCTGATAATCAGGGGGATATTTGCAGTGTTTGCGGAGTGAAAAATCCGGAATTAACAGTGCAAAGAAGCAACAACTACTGTGCTAAATGCGGCAGTAAAATAGATGCAAGCATAGGATATTGCCAATTTTGTAATCCGGGCGTTATCAAGCCGACAGAAAAATCATCAAAAAAACTGGTTGCTGTTTTGATAAGTGCAATTGCGGTACTGATTGTATTATTAGTGATTCTTTGCTGTTTCTTTATGATTAATCAAAACAGTAATGATGAAAACTACGTTGAACCGCAAAACGTTGCAGAGGAAACTGTTGAGACAGAGCCGGACGTGCCGTTGGACGGCGATGATTACGATGAGCCGGAACCGTACGAACCTCAGAAACCGGGCAAACCTGATGAGGCGACAGATATAACATTTATAAACAACAATCATTGGGTTGGTTTCCCCGGCGGATTTGGCTTTGCATACGGTGTCACAAGTCTGAATACAAATCCTACATACGGACGAAGCACGGAGAATTTGTATTATTGCGATATTCCTGATAATTTTATGTATTTAGAAACCGTAGGAAGCGGAAACAACATAACCAAAAGCTATGCGCCTACAAATCAGACGGCGCTTATGCAGCTTGTTGTGCAGGAAAATACAGCGGGTGACGATGTTACAACCGTAAAAAATCGTTTTTGGACGGACGTAGGCGGTACTGTAACTTATTCTCCGTCAGGTGATGACTGGTTTGCGATGTCCATTGAAAACGGTGATGATTGTTACTACATAAAAGGATTTGTTGACGATTATATCCGTGAGTTTATTTTTTGTTTTCCAAAAGAGTATATGGATGTTTACAGCGGATATGTTGAGCATATAGAAGATAATTACAAAACGATTGATTAATACGGGAAATTTGCTTGACAAGAAGTTGAAAATATGCTATAATAATGTACAATATTGTCATAATATACAGATGTTTTGAAGGGAGATATTTTCATGGCAGACAAAATTAAAATGAAAACGCCGCTTGTTGAAATGGACGGCGACGAAATGACCAGAGTTATCTGGAAAATGATTAAGGATATTCTTATTCTTCCTTATGTTGACCTTAAAACCGAGTATTACGATTTAGGGTTAGAGTACAGAAACGAAACTAACGACCAGGTTACTTTCGATTCGGCGGAGGCTACAAAAAAATATGGCGTTGCTGTTAAATGTGCAACAATCACACCTAACGCCGACAGAGTTAAAGAATATAATCTTAAAGAAATGTGGAAATCACCCAACGGCACAATCCGTGCTATTTTGGACGGTACTGTTTTCCGCACACCGATTATTGTAAAGGGTATCACACCGTTTATTCCCACATGGACAAAACCTATTACAATTGCCCGTCATGCTTACGGTGACGTTTACAAAAACACCGAGATGCAGGTTCCTGCGGGCAGCAAATGTGAGATTGTATGCACAGATAAAGACGGAAATGAAACACGTCAGCTTATTCATCAGTTTGACGAGTCTTCGTCCGGTATTATTCAGGGCTTGCACAATATTGATAAGTCGATTGCAAGCTTTGCAAGAAGCTGTTTCAACTTTGCTCTTGATACAAAACAGAGCATCTGGTTTGCAACAAAAGATACAATTTCAAAACAGTATGACCACCGTTTCAAAGATATTTTTGCCGAAATTTTTGAGGCTGAATACAAAGAAAAATTTGATGCGGCAGGTATCGAATATTTCTATACACTCATTGACGATGCCGTTGCACGTGTTGTGCGTTCCGATGGTGGATATATATGGGCGTGCAAAAACTATGACGGTGACGTAATGAGCGATATGGTTGCTACAGCATACGGTAGTCTTGCTATGATGACATCTGTGCTTGTTTCACCGGATGGTGTTTATGAATACGAAGCAGCACACGGCACTGTTCAGCGTCATTATTACAAACATCTTAAAGGTGAAAAAACCTCTACAAACAGCGTTGCAACTTTGTTTGCATGGACAGGTGCTCTCCGCAAAAGAGGCGAGCTTGATAACACTCCTGAGCTTTGCGAGTTTGCAGACAAACTTGAAAAAGCAACACTCACAACAATTGAAGAAGGCGTGATGACAGGCGATCTCGCTCTGCTTTCAACACTTGAAAACAAGAAAAAGGTTGATACTGAAGAATTTCTTAAAGAAATTGACCTGAGACTGAAAAAGTTAATATAAAAACAAAGGACTGTCTCATATTAATGAGACAGTCCTGATTTATTATTTGATTAATATTCGTCGGTAAGCTCACTTATGTACGTGGCAATATCACGTACGGTTTTAAGGGATGCAAGTTCGTCATCCGATACCTGGATATCAAACTCATCTTCAAGTGCCATTGCAAGGTCAACAAGGTCAAGAGAATCTATACCTAAATCTTCAGAAATTGACATATTGGGAGTTACTTCTGATTCATCAAGTGACAGGGCATCTGCAATTATTTGTCTGATTTTTTCCATCATTGTATTTTCATTTTCCTTTCCAGTGAAATATGTCCTGCATAGTGCTATAATATTATAATATATGTTATTCGAAATGTCAAGATGCTTTGGTAATGAAAAATGCTGAAAATATTAATGTTTTTTGTTAAATTCTTGACATAAATGCATAATAGTGATATAATTGTGGTGAGAAAATAAAAATGGTATGTGATGAAAGAGTGGATAGAGAATTATATTGGGCGTGGTTTTTGCTTACATCGGAAGATTTCCGTTCAAAGGCACGCCGTCTTTATAAAAAAGCAGGGAATATCGAAAAAATATATAATGCCGAAATCGGACAGTATGTAAACTGGGGAGTTACCGACATAAGATATCTGAAAAAACTTTCGGATAAAAATCTTGAAAATGCAGAAAAAGAGCTTTGGCTTGCCGAAAATTACAACACTCGCATTGTTTCGGTAGACAGTGGTGAATATCCCGAAAAGTTCAAAAAACTTGCTGATATGCCTCTTGCTCTTTACAAAAGAGGGGAATTGTCGCTTGAAGTAGAAAAAGGATTTTCGGTAGCAATCGTTGGTACTCGCGATGCAAGCGAAGAGGGGAAAAATAAGGCTTATGCGTTGTCTTTTTCTCTGGCGAAAAAAGGCGTCAGAATTATAAGCGGCATGGCGGCAGGTATAGATACATGTGCTCATCAAGGGGCACTTGATGCCGGAGGTGAAACAGTGGCTATTTTTGGATGCGGTGTTGCGACGGCATTTCCGGCATCCAACAAAGGTCTTATGCAAAGAATTGCATCATCCGGCTGTATATGTTCGGAATATGGTTTTGAGCAGACTGTTTATCCTGCAAATTTTTCTGAAAGAAATCGCATAGTGAGTGCTCTTTCGGATGCAGTGATTGTAGTTGAAGCAGGAGAAAAAAGTGGTTCGCTTATAACAGCAAAACTTGCTGTAAAACAAGGTAAAAAACTTTTTGTTCCAAAAGACTCGGAAATAAAAAACGGCAAAAATGTATTTGAAGATATTGAATATACAACATTCGAATCTGCTGCTGATGTGCTTGAATATTTCGGAATCGCCGGTGATAAAAAAGTTGATGTGCCGGAAGTTGAAAATAAAATCCCTGATGAAAAAATAAATGGTGAAGTGGCGGATACTCGCAGAAGCAGAATTTTAAGCTTTTTGCAGAAATCATCTGCCAACGAAGAAGAAATTGCAATAGTTATGGGTGAAAATCCTGTTGAAACGGGAGTTTTGCTTACAATGATGGAGATTGAAAATCTTATAATCCGGCTTCCTGACGGAAAGTATGCTATAAATAACTGATATAATTAGTATAATTTTATTAAAAATATAAAAAAAATAAAATAATGCTTGCAATTTGATAATAAATATGATATAATATATAAAGTTGTTAAACTTTATCAATTTAATAATTTTACGCAATCTGAGCGCATAAAACATTGTGCGCTGAAATTGGCCGTACTAGCTGGGGCGTTAGCGGTGCCCTGTACTTGCAATCCGCTATAGCAAGAGCGAATATCTAATTGAGGGTAGTTGTAATGAAACCGCGCCGCAAAACGCCGGCGTTGAAGTATGGGTCTTGCGCAATATGATGCCGTGAACCTTGTCAGGCGGGGAACCGAGCAGCAATAAGCGGAAGTTTGTATGTGCCGCAAGGGTGCCTGTATGGAGTTGGACGCTGCGGTGTTTTCATGTTTCAACTTATTCGAATTTAGACCGTACGGCTTTTTATATTATACAAAATATTTTACGGAGGTGAGATTTATGTCATATCAGGCGCTTTACAGACGGTGGAGACCTGCAACCTTTGACGATGTGGTAGGGCAGGGTCATATTACCAGAACACTTAAAAACGAAATACTTACAAACAGAGTTTCGCATGCGTATCTTTTTACGGGTATACGAGGAACGGGTAAAACGTCGGTGGCAAAAATCTTAAGCCGTGCAGTTAACTGTGAAAATAATACAGACGGTAATCCGTGTAATGAGTGCCGTATATGCAGAGGTATTGCCGACGGCAGTATCCTTGACGTTGTTGAAATTGACGCAGCATCAAATAATGGTGTTGATAATATACGTAACATCCGTGATGAGGTGGTTTATGCTGCTTCTGAAGCAAAATACCGTGTTTATATAATTGACGAGGTGCATATGCTCTCGTCGGGTGCATTTAATGCACTTTTGAAAACTCTTGAAGAGCCTCCGCAACATGTTATTTTTATATTGGCAACAACAGAAGTTCAAAAACTTCCGCAAACCATTTTGTCAAGATGCCAGCGGTTTGATTTTCATACAATCACATTTGACGATGTTGCAGACCGTCTTGACGAAATTGCGAGCGCAGACGGTATAACGGTCGATAGAGATGCTCTTATGCTTATGGCAGATATGGCAGAAGGTTCGATGCGAGATGCTATAAGTATTTTGGATAAATGTATTGCGTTTGGTGAGAAAAAAATATCGTACAAGGATGCAACGGACATTCTCGGTATTGCCGATGAAAAAATGAGCACTGATATACTTTCGTATATTTCAGATGCAGATATAAACGGTGCGCTGACATTGCTTTCAAAAGCGGTTGCAGACGGAAAAAATCCGTCCATGATAAATGATGGTATTCTAAAATCAGCGCGAAATTTGCTTATGGCAAAATTTTCGCCAGAAACTGTTAAATCTGATTTTGTAAAAACGGTATCAGAAAAATTCACAAAAGAAAAACTGATAAATTGCATAAATGTGCTATCTCAAACATCAGGAGTTCTTAAATTTTCAAGCACGCCCAAAACAGCACTTGAAATCAGCCTTATCAAGCTGTGTATGCCTGTTTATGATAATACAAGCGAAAGTATGGCTGACAGAATAGCGGCACTTGAAAAACAGATTGCCGAAGGTGTTAAGGTTAAAGCTGTTGTCAATGAAACAGAGCCTGTAAAGCAGGATAAACAAAAAGTGGCAGATAAACCGAAAAAGATAAAATTCGGCGGAGAATATAACGAAAAATGGAACGAAATAACAGAGGCTACAAAAGCAACAAATCCCGGACTTCCGATGTTTATGAAAAAACTTAAAGCGGCCGGAATGGGAGAAATACTTGTTATTACCGCTGAAACAAAAGAAGCATCCGGTGCACTTAATTTTATAAGTGCACAGGAAAAGTTTATAAACGCAATTCTTGATGCAACCGAAAAGGTTTGCGGCATAAGACCTAAAAAAATTGATTTTGCAGGCGGCGAGGAGGATAAAGGTGAAGAGCTTGCCGGAAAACTTGCAGGATATGATTTTATAGAAATATTAGATTAAAAATAATAGAGAGGAAGATTTAAAATGGCAAAAAAATTTGGAGGTTTCCCCGGCGGCGGAAATATGAACAACATGATTCGTCAGGCACAGAAGATGCAACAGGAGATGGAACGTGTGCAGACAGAAGTAAGCGAACAGGTGGTTGAGGCTTCTGCCGGCGGCGGAATGGTTACTGTTAAAGCAAACGGAAAAAAAGAAATTCTTGATATAGTTATAAAACCCGAAGCAGTAGATGTTGAAGATATCGAAATGCTTCAGGATCTTGTTATGGTTGCAGTAAACGATGCTCTTAAAAAAGCAGACGAACTTATGCAGAGTGAAATGGGCAGACTTACCGGCGGAATGAACATTCCCGGTCTGTTTTAATCATGGATACAAGCGAAAGATATATTGCCGATAGGGTAGACGTTGCAGTTATCGGCGGCGGTCATGCAGGCTGTGAAGCGGCTTTTGCGGCATCAAGGCTTGGTTGCAAAACGGTTATGTTCGCAATAAACCTTGACAGCATCGGCAATATGCCTTGCAACCCCAATATAGGCGGAACAGCAAAGGGTCATCTTGTGCGTGAAATTGATGCTCTCGGCGGCGAAATGGGTAAGGTGGCTGATGCAACTTTTATCCAGTCCAGAATGCTCAATATGGGCAAAGGTCCGGCAGTGCATTCACTCCGTGCACAGATAGACAGAAGAGAATATTCCCGTGAGATGAAAAAACGCCTCGAATTACAGGAAAACCTTGATGTCCGTCAGGCAGAAGTTGTTGAAATTCTTTTTGACGAAAACGGTTCCGTAACAGGCGTTGTGTGCCACACAGGCGCAGTTTATGAATGTAAGGCGGCAATTATTGCAACAGGTACATACCTCAAAGGTGCAATTATCATGGGAAAATCCTATACAAGCGGCGGTCCGGATGGCATGTTTGCGGCTGATAATTTGTCGCAATGTCTTATAGATAACGGCATTGAGCTTGTCCGCTTTAAAACAGGAACTCCTGCAAGAGTTAAACAGCAGTCTGTTGATTATTCTGTTATGGAGGTTCAGCACGGTGACGAAAAAATTGTTCCTTTTTCCTTTGAAACAGACCCTGAGGGATTAGAAAACAAGGTGGATTGCCATCTTACATATACGAACCTTGAAACTCACAAAATAATCAGGGATAACCTGCATCTTGCTCCGCTTTATTCGGGTATGATAAAAGGTATAGGACCGAGATATTGCCCGTCAATTGAAGATAAAGTAGTTAGGTTTGCAGATAAAGAGCGTCATCAGGTATTTATTGAACCGATGGGGCTTTCTACCGGTGAAATGTACGTTCAGGGTATGTCAACAAGCCTGCCTGAACACATTCAGCTTCGCATGATGCGTACCATGAAAGGTCTTGAAAACGTTAAAATCATGCGTGCGGCGTATGCGATTGAATACGATTGCTGTAATCCGCTTCAGCTTTATGCCACACTTGAATTTAAAAATAATAAAGGGCTTTTTGGTGCAGGGCAGTTTAACGGTACTTCCGGGTACGAAGAAGCAGCGGCACAGGGGCTTATCGCGGGCATCAATGCCGCAAGAGAGATTCAGGGTAAAAAGCAGATTGTTTTAAGCCGCTCCGAGGCTTATATCGGCGTGCTTATTGACGACCTTGTTACAAAAGGCACAAACGAGCCTTACCGTATGATGACCTCGCGCAGTGAGTATCGTCTTGTTCTTCGTCAGGATAATGCCGATGAAAGGCTTACTCCCGCAGGACATGAAATAGGGCTTATCAGCGATGAAAGATACGAAAAGTTTTTAAATAAACAGGAAATGATAAATGCAGAAATAAAACGTCTGCATACACTTGTTCTGCCACCAAGTGAGGCACTTAACAAAATGCTTGAAGAAAAAGGCACATCGGCAGTTTCAACCGGTGTTCATGCGGATGAGCTTCTGCGCCGTCCCGAAATGAGCTATGCGGATTTGAAAAAAGTGACAGATATGCCGGAGCTTCCGGATGATATTTGTGAACAGGCAGAAATAAAAATTAAATACGAAGGATATATCAAACGCCAGAATGAGCAGATTGAGCAGTTTAAAAAACTTGAAAACAAAAAACTGCCGGAAGAAATTGATTATTCGCAGATAAGCGGACTTCGCCTTGAAGCAAGGCAGAAGCTGACAGCACAAAAACCGCTTTCTGTGGGACAGGCTTCACGTATATCGGGTGTTTCACCGGCTGATATTTCGGTGCTTTTGATTTATCTGGAGGGAATGAACAGATGAAAAACTTGCTTTTAGACGGTTGCAGTCAGATGGGTGTCAGTTTGTCGGATGAAACAGCAGAAAAGTATATAAAATACATGAATTTGCTTGTGGAGTGGAATGATAAGGTTAATCTTACAGCCATTACGGAAGAGCAGAAAATCATAACACTGCATTTTCTTGACAGTATAACTCCCGTGGCAAAAAAACTTATAAAAAGCGGAGACAGTGTTATTGATATAGGGTGTGGTGCAGGATTTCCGGGACTTCCCATAAAGTTTGCCGAAAACGGCGTAAATTTAACACTTCTTGATGCTCTTGCAAAACGTCTTAAATTTATTGAAGAGGTTCTTAATGAAACCGATACACAGGCAACTCTTGTGCACAGCCGTGCAGAAGACGGTGCACGTGATAAAAAGCACCGTGAAAAATATGATGTTGCTGTGTCAAGAGCTGTTGCAAATATGGCGGTGCTGTGCGAATACTGTCTGCCATATGTTAAAGTGGGCGGCAGATTTATTGCACTTAAAGGTCCGTCTGTTGAAGAAGAGCTTAAAACCGGTGCAATAAAAATTTTAGGTGGAGAGCTTGAAGAGGTCATTGACGTAGAAATTCCGTTTGAAGACCTTTCTCATAAAATTGTTGTGGTTAAAAAAGTTAAACCAACTCCTCCACAGTATCCGAGAAAAGCGGGAACACCATCAAAAAAACCGCTTAATTAAAGATGAACTGAAATTTAATTTCAGAAAGGCAGAATTAATATGGATAATTTTAAATCGGGCTTTGTCAGCGTTGTGGGACTTCCCAATGTGGGAAAATCCACGTTTATCAATGCGGCTGTCGGACAGAAAATTTCAATAATTTCCTCAAAACCGCAGACAACAAGAAACAAAATAATTGCAATCCGCACAACAAAAACAAGCCAGATTGTTTTTATTGATACTCCCGGAATACACAAACCGAGAACGAAACTTGGAGAGTTTATGACAAACGCGGCAACAGGTAGCATAGGCGATGCCGATGTTGTGCTGTTTGTTACGGTTGCCGGCAGACCTGTTACCGAGAAAGAAAAAGAAATAATCGGGCAGATTGAAGAAAGCGGCGTTCCGGCAATTCTTGTTATAAACAAAATTGATGAAGCACCAAAGGATAAACTTCCTCAGCAGATTGCAGAACTTAATGAGCTTTTTGATTTTGAAGCAACCGTGCCCGTTTCAGCAAAACACCGTGACGGCATCGAAATCTGCCTTGCGGAGGCGGAAAAACTTCTTGAAGAAGGACCTCTGTTTTATCCTGAAGAAGAAGTTACCGATATGCAGATGCGTGGAGTTGTTTCCGAAATAGTGCGTGAAAAAATGCTTCGTTTGCTTGATAAGGAAATTCCTCACGGCACAGCTGTTGAGATAATTACTTATAAGGAAGAAGAAAACATTATTAAAATAAGCGCAGATATATACTGCGAAAAAGCCAGCCATAAAGGCATTATTATCGGTAAAAACGGCGAAATGCTCAAACGCATCGGTTCGTATGCCCGTGCAGATATAGAAAAAATGACAGACCAAAAGGTTTTTTTACAGCTTAGGGTAAAAGTCAAGGACGATTGGCCCAACAGCGGTAAAATGCTTAAAAACTTTGGATATGATAACGATGAAATTTAATTTTGGAGGATAAGATAATAATGATTAACACAGAAAAATATTTTGCAAACAGAGTAAAGAATCTCGAAGGCTCTGCAATAAGAGCTATATTTAAACTTTTGGAACAGGGTAATGTAATATCCCTTGCCGGCGGTTCACCTGCACCGGAAAGTTTTCCTTCAAAAGAACTTGCAGAAATTTCAAAAGAAATTTTAACAGAAAAACCACACATTGCACTTCAGTATAGTGTTACAGAGGGATATACTCCTCTCAGAGAGCTTCTTAAAGATCGTATGGCGGAAAAGTTTAACAGTTTTAATAGCGAAATTGATGATCTTATTGTTACTTGCGGGGCACAGCAAGGTATTGACCTTGCAATGAAAGTGCTCATTAATGAGGGAGATATTATTGCTGTTGAAGAACCGTCTTTCATCGGTACACTTAATTCGGCGCGTTCTTACGGTGCTGTGCTTAAAGGTGTTCCGGTTGATGAAGATGGTATGAACATGGAAAAACTTGAAGACCTTTTAAAAACCGAAAATGTTAAACTTATATATACAATATCAACGTTCCAGAACCCGTCCGGCATAACAATGAGCCTTGAAAAACGTAAAAAGCTCATTGAACTTGCAGAAAAATATGATGTTCTTATTTTAGAAGATAACCCGTATGGAGAACTTCGTTTCAGAGGTGAAGCAGTGCCGACAATCAAATCTTTTGACAAAACAGGACGTGTTCTTTATGCAGGAACATTTTCAAAGATTCTTTCTGCAGGTATGCGTCTTGGCTGGATTTGTGCCGATAAAAATCTGCTTGCAAGAATTATTGTTGTTAAACAGGTTAACGATGTTCATACACCAATTCTTACGCAGATGATGGCTTATGAATATATGTCAAGATATTCAATAGATGAGCATATTGCAAAAATAAGCAAACTTTACGAAAGAAAATGCAATGCAATGCTTGAAGCGATGGATAAATATCTTGCAGGTAAATGTACATACACCCGTCCTGAAGGCGGAATATTCCTGCAGTGCACAATGCCTGAGGGCACAGACACAAAAGCTCTGCTTGAAAAAGCTACTCAAAACGGTGTTGCATTTGTACCCGGAAATTCGTTTATGGTAGATATGTCAAAACCGGCAAATACGTTTAGACTTAATTATTCGCTTGTTCCGGAAGATAAAATCGAAACAGCAATTAAGCTTCTTGCGGAAGTTATTTAATTTCAGAAATTTTCTTGAAAGGAAAGATAAAAATGGAAGAAATGCAGCCTAAAAAACGAATACTCAGCGGTGTACAACCGTCGGGGATGATAACCCTCGGCAACTATATCGGTGCACTTCGCAACTGGGTGGAATTGCAAAATGATTACGAATGCTTTTTTATGCTTGCCAATTCTCATACAATAACAGTTCGTCAGACAGCGGCAGATTTAAGAAAAAATACACTTTCGTTGATGTCGCTTTATCTCGCGTGCGGAATTGACCCCGAAAAAAGCCTTATATTTATTCAGTCACAGGTTCCGGCACACGCAGAGCTTGCATGGGTTCTTAACTGTTATACACAGATGGGCGAGCTTTCAAGAATGACACAGTTCAAAGATAAATCCTCACGTCATGCAAACAATGTAAACGCAGGCTTATTCACATATCCTGTTCTTATGGCGGCAGATATTCTGCTTTATCAGAGTGATCTTGTTCCTGTGGGCAAAGACCAGACACAGCATCTTGAGCTTTGCCGTGACGTTGCAACACGTTTTAACGGTATTTATGGCGATGTATTTAAAATTCCGGACGGATATATTCCGAAAATGGGAGCAAAAATCATGAGTCTGCAAAATCCGGAATCAAAAATGTCAAAATCAGATGAAAATGTCAACTCCTTTATTTCAATGGTTGATGACAGAGATACAATTATCAGAAAATTCAAACGTGCGGTTACAGACAGCGATGCACGTATTGTGTTTGAAGAAGGAAAAGCAGGAATCAATAACCTCATTACAATTTACAGCGTAATAACAGGCAAAACTGTTAAAGAAACAGAAAAAGAGTTTGAAGGCAAAGGCTATGGTGACTTTAAACTTGCGGTAGGAGAGGTTGTTGCAGACCATCTTGCACCCATTCAGGCAAAATATGAGCAGTATATGGCAGATAAAGCATACCTTGAAGAAATTTATAAAAAGGGAGCAGAGATTGCCGGCGTGGTTTCAAGACGTACACTTGGAAAGGTTTACAAAAAGGTTGGTTTTATTCAGTAAACAGAGGCGTTTTGTGTAAAGGAGAGTGTTTTTGTTGAGCACCTTGATGACAAAAGAAATAACGTGTGTGCTGATATTTGCGGTAGCGTTTATTCTGACGTTTTCCGCAACACCGTTCGTAAAAATAATTGCAGAAAAAATCGGTGCAATTGATATCCCGAAAGATAACAGGAGAATGCATAAAACGCCGATTCCACGTATGGGCGGGCTTGCGATGTTTTACGGTTTTATAGCGGCAGTTTTGGTTTTTGTTGATTTAGACAAGCCACTTATCGGCATGATTATAGGTGCAACAATTATTGTTGCACTTGGTATTGTTGATGACCGCAAAGCTCTTAAAGCAAAACCGAAATTTTTAATTCAAATTCTGGCGGCGGTCATTGCAGTAATGATGGGAGTTACAATTCAGTATGTAAAACTTCCGATAATAGGTACAGTGCATTTTACGGCTCCGTGGTCGCACATTCTGGCTGTTATCTGGATTGTGATAATAACAAACGCAGTTAATCTTATAGATGGACTTGACGGTCTTGCGGCAGGTGTTTCGGCAATATCATCATTTTCGCTGTTTCTTATTGCACTGATTTTGCCGGATTCTGCACAGATGGCAGTTATTTGTGCGGCTCTTGTAGGCTGTTGTGTGGGATTTTTGCCTTTCAACAGCAATCCCGCAAAAATATTTATGGGTGATACCGGTGCACTGTTTTTGGGATTTTCCCTTGCATGCATTTCAATATTAGGTGCATATAAAAGCTATGCACTTATATCCTTCGTTGCTCCGTTTTTAGTGCTGGGACTTCCTATTTTTGACACAACATTTGCAATTCTGCGCAGAATAATAAATCACAAACCGATTATGTCTGCCGACAGGGGACATCTTCACCACAGACTTATAGATATGGGCTTCAGTCCCAAGCAGACAGTAATTATTCTTTATTGTATCAGCTCACTTCTCGGTCTTAGTGCAATTGTAACTGCAATAAAAGGCTTGTGGAACGGTTTTACTCTTGCAATTGCAATACTTCCGATATTTGCAGCGGCAATAATTTTTGCATACAAACACAAAAAGGAGAACAATGACGATGAGCAATAAATTGAAAGTTATGACGGTGTTTGGCACAAGACCGGAAGCAATAAAAATGGCTCCACTTGTACTTGAACTCAAGAAACACAAAAATATTGAAACAATAGTGTGTCTAACAGCTCAGCATCGCGAAATGCTCGATATGGTTATGAATTTGTTTGATATAAAAGCAGATTACGATCTAAACATTATGCAACAGCGTCAGACTCTTGCCGGCATTACAACAAAAGCACTTGTAGGTCTTGAAGAGGTAATGTCAAAAGAAATGCCTGATGTTGTGCTTGTTCATGGTGATACAACAACAACATTTGCAGGTGCACTTGCGGCGTTTTATAACAAAATAAAAGTCGGTCATGTTGAGGCTGGGCTTCGTACTTATGACAAATATTCTCCGTTCCCTGAAGAAATGAACAGAAAAATAACAACATCAATTGCAGAATTTCATTTTGCTCCTACTGTTTCAAACAAAGAAAATCTGCTTCGTGAAATGATTGACGAAAGCAAAATATATATAACAGGAAATACAGTAATTGATGCTATAAAATATACGGTTAAAGAAAATTTTAAATTCCGCCAGGATAAAATCAACTCAATTGATTTTGAAAATAAACGCGTTGTTCTTGTTACAGCTCACAGACGTGAAAATTTAGGGCAACCTCTTAAAAATATCTGCAATGCAATTTTACGCGTAGCAAACGAATTTAAAGATACCGAATTTATTTATCCGGTGCATTTAAATCCGGCAGTTCGTGAAACTGTTTTTGATATTCTTGGAAATCACGACAGAATACATCTCATTGACCCTGTTGATGTTGATGAAATGCATAACCTGATGAGCAGATGCTTTATGGTTATGACAGATTCCGGTGGATTACAGGAAGAAGCACCTGCGCTTGGCAAGCCGGTTCTTGTTTTGCGTAGTGAAACAGAACGCCCTGAAGCAATTGCGGCAGGTACTGCAAAACTGGCAGGCGTTGATGAAGAAGTTATATACTCAATGGCAAAAGAACTTCTTGCAAACAGCGATGAATACGAAAAAATGGCTCATGCCGCAAATCCCTATGGTGACGGCACTGCATCAGAACAGATTGTAGCCACCCTAAAAAAAGAATTTGGGATAAAATAATAGGATAATAGGCGAGGCGATTTTACGCCTTGCCTATACGACGTTTTTTAAACATACTCAATTTACTGATAAACGGATGTGAAATAATTGCTTAAACGATGTCATAAATGTCAAAAAGTGTATGATACACAAGAATATTTTTGCGATGATTGCGGAACTGTTCTTTATGATGAAAAAGAGCCTGAAAAAAATAAACAGACAGAAGTTCCTAAAAGTGATGTTAAAGTCGAGAAACCAAACGAAGATGTTTCGCAAAAAACACAGGAAACAGCCCGCATATCAAAAGAAAGTGATCAGCTTATAAATCAGATGACACTTTTGCGAAAATATGTTACCGGAGGAACATTCCGTGTGTGTACGGTGATGATTATAGCTGCAGTTGCGATTGCCAGTGTTTTTGAGGCCTTTATGCAGTTTGCAACATATACAATGAACGGCGAAAAGCTTACGCTGTATATTGCATCGCACATTGCATTTACATTAGCATTAAGTGCATTTTATGCTTTACTTCCTGCAATATCAATGAACAAGCTGTCAGGAGAAGCAGAAAATTATGTTGTGGGCAATGATGGAGCATTTGTATGGAAGGCAAACAAAGCACTCACATACATAACAGCATATTTTTTGTTACAAACAGTTATTACCGGATGTGCAGTTGGTTTTGTATTTAACGCATCGATGATATCTGTAATATCGGGAGAGCCCGGTATCGCAGTGATGCTTTCGGTTGTCGGAGTTTTTGCGGCGGCTGTTACATTGCCGTATTTCATAAGTGGGCTTGTTACTTTTTTAGTTGCAAAAGGAAATTTAAAAAAGGCGGTCCCGATTACAGGTAGTGGGGCAAAATTGTTTGGTATTTGCTTTATGGCAGTTAGTATATTATCAACAGTTATTCTTACTTTTGCAGCAATGATAATGGCTGTGGTGAAAGTTGCAGATGCAAGCTTTTTAGGTACTGCACCAATTATGAATCTGTTTTCAAAAATGAGCGGAACGTACTTGATTTATATTTTTATAATGCTTGTACGTTCGGTTTCAGATATAGTTATTGCATCGGGATTTCTCAGTTTTATAAATAAGCTTAAAAAGGTAAAATAATGAAAAAAACAAAAAAAATTTCAATTCCTGGATTAATCATAATTTTTGTAATTGCCATCGTGTCATATCTAATGACGAGTGATGAATCGTCAAAAACCACAACTGTAATTTCTTCCGATTTTGAGGTTTCTTTTATAGATGTAGGGCAGGGTGACAGTGCATTTATAACAATTCCCGGAGGGAAAAATGTTTTAATTGATGCAGGTGAGCGGGAATTTGAAGATACAGTTGTATCATACCTTAAAAGTAAAGGTGTAAAAAAGATTGACGTGGTTGTGGCAACTCATCCTCATTCAGACCATATAGGTGGAATGGAAAAGGTTGTAAAAAAGTTTGATGTCGGCGAAATTTATATGCCTAAGGCTTCTCATACATCATCTACTTACAAGAGTTTGCTTGAAACGATTAAAAATAAAGGATATAAGGTAAAGACCGCTAAAAAGGGCGTACTTATAAATTTGGGCAATGATGTAAATGCAGAGTTTCTTTCGCCTATTAATGAGAATGACGAAAATCTTAACAATATGTCGGCAGTGCTTAAACTTACATACGGCGAGGTTTCGTTTTTGTTTACGGGAGATATTGAAGCAGATGCAGAAAAAGCTATGTGCGATGCCGGACTCAATTTAAAATCAACAGTTTTAAAGATGCCGCATCACGGGTCGTCCACATCATCAACACCACGGTTTATTTCTGCGGTAAATCCTGAAATTGCGGTAATAAGTCTTGGTGAAGATAACGAATACGGTCATCCCCATGATAATATCGTGAAACGTTATGAGGCAAAAGGAGTAAAAATGTACCGTACAGACGAAAGTGGCACGGTGAAAATTACAACCGACGGCAAAGAATATGCAGTAGAGGTGAATGCACAGTGAAAATAATCATTGACCGCATTGAAGAAAATATGGCAATTGCAGAATTGCCTGATAAAACAACTGTTGCAGTACCAAAAACACTTTTTGAAGATGTATGCGAGGGTGCGGTTTACGAAATAATAAAACAAGACGGTGCAATAGAAAAAAATCGGATTAAAACACTTATGGAAAGCGTTTGGGAGGATTGAAGTATGCCTGAAATAAATGCAGAAGAAATCAAGAAAAATGCCATAAAACAGCAAAATAATAAAAAAACAGCAGGCAATATAGCAAATGTGTATTTTGAATACGGCGCTTATCTTAAAATCCTGCGATTTTCAAAAGCCGGCAGCATAGATGGTTCGCGAGGAATATTGTTAGGATATAAAGAGGGAGAAAGTGTGTATGTCATTGCGGCACTTGAAGCACTGTATTCCGGAGATGACGGGCTTGAATCTCCGTCATTTACAAAAGAATCCTGGGCACGCATAATTGAAGAAAAGAAAGAGTTTTATGAAAATCTTTCGGTTATAGGGCAATATGCAACTCATCCTAAAAGTGTGCCGAGCAACGACGACGAAGCAATGCAGAAAACATTTTTTAAAGAAAATGAAAACATTTTGTTTGTTTTTGACCCCATTGATAACACCGAAAGCATAAATGTTTATACAAATGGAGTTTATAAAAAATTAGATGGAATTTTCCTTTACGACAAAACCGGTGCAGAAATCGACCTTAACCTTAAAAACTCCATAACACGTACAACAGATACCGAATATGAGCACAGAATGCGTGCCTTTGACAAGTTTTCAAAGCGGCTTTCAAAATATGCATCACGTGTTGCGGTTGTAATAATCGCAATGGTTTTGTTAATTATATATATGATGTTCCAGAATATAGAAATGAAAAGAGATCTTGCACAAAAAGAAGAAAATATGCAGGCACTCAACAGACGATGTGATAATGCGGAAATGTCTGTTATAAAATTGGAACAGGAATTGGAATTAATTAAAGAAGAAATAGAATAAACCGTTTTTCAGGAGGGATTTGTTTGAAAAACGATGAAAATATAAAACTTGAAATAGAAAATCTGCGTAAAGAAATAAATCATCACAACGATTTGTATTATAACAACGACAGCCCCGAAATATCGGATTTTGATTACGATATGCTTCTGCGACGGCTGGAAACACTTGAAAAAATGTATCCGCAGTTTGATGATGAAAACTCACCAACAAAAAAAGTTGGCGGCGTTAAATCTTCAAAATTTGCACCTGTTGAGCATAGCATTCCCATGCAAAGCCTTGGTGATGTTTTTTCAAAAGACGAGCTTGAAGAATTTATCACAGGTGTTGAAGCGGTTGCAGGCGAAAATGCAGAGTTTTCCATTGAACCCAAAATCGACGGGCTTTCCGTTTCTTTGGAATTTTCTCACGGTGTTTTTGTCCGTGGCTCAACAAGGGGAAACGGCACAGTTGGCGAGGATGTAACAGAAAATTTAAAAACCGTCAGCGGATTTCCGCAAAAATTTGACAATGCACCGGAATATTTAGAGGTGCGTGGTGAGGTTTATATGCCTCTTGATGCTTTCGCAAAGCTTAATGAACAGCAGGAGCTTGAAGAAAAACCGACCTTTGCAAACCCAAGAAATGCGGCAGCAGGTTCACTTCGTCAGCTTGACAGCAAAATCACCGCATCAAGAGGACTTAAAGTGTTTATTTTCAACATTCAGCAGGTTCGGGGTATGGAATTTAAAACACATTTTGAATCTCTTGAGTATCTTAAAAACTGCGGATTTGCCGTTGTTCCGGACATAAAGGTCTTAAACGGTATTGACAGCATTTTTGAGTATATGCAGAAAATCGGCGATAACCGTGGTGAGTACGAGTATGACATTGACGGAAGCGTTGCAAAATTAAATAGCCTGCAAATGCGTGAAACTCTGGGTACAACCTCAAAAACACCAAAATGGGCTATTGCATATAAATTTCCGGCAGAAGAAAAAGAAACAACACTTGAAGATGTATTTATTCAGGTTGGCAGGACAGGCGTGCTTACTCCGGCGGCAAAACTTCAGCCGGTGAGAATTGCCGGTACAACAGTCTCAAAAGCAACACTCCATAATATTGATAATATACTTCAAAAAGATATCCGCATAGGCGACAGAGTTATCATCAGAAAAGCAGGGGAGATAATTCCGGAAGTTGTAAAAAGCCTGCCGGAAAAACGAACAGGCGGCGAAAAGATATTTAAAATGCCCAAAACCTGCCCCGAATGTGGTGCAGAGGTTGTGCGTGTCGAGGGCGAAGCGGCTGTCAGATGTACAGGAAGCAACTGCCCCGCACAACGCATACGCAACATTATACATTTTGTGTCAAGAGATGCAATGGATATTGAGGGTTGCGGTCCGGCTGTTATTGCACAGCTTTCACAGGCAAAACTTTTAAACGATGTCAGCGACCTTTATGCACTTACAAAAGAAGATATTCTTTCTCTTGAAAGAAAAGGGGATAAATCAGCAGAAAATCTGCTTGCGGCAATAGAAAATTCCAAATCAAGAGGGCTTGCAAGACTTCTTTTCGGGTTAGGAATACGCCTTATCGGTGCAAGAGCCGCAAAACTTATTGCACAGCAGTTTGTAACCGCTGAAGCAGTTATGGAAGCGGAAGTTGGAGAAATAGCCGCAATTCCGGATGTTGGCGAAAAAATGGCAGAAAGCCTTAAAAATTATTTTGATATTCCCGAAAACAGAGAGCTGCTCCGAAAACTGCAAAGCTACGGTGTGAAAACCGATGAAGATGTTGTGCAAACACAATCAAACGAACATTTTGCCGGCAAAACCTTTGTTTTAACAGGTACGCTTGAGCTTTACACACGAAGCGAGGCAACAGAAATTATTGAAAACCTTGGTGGCAAGGTGTCCGGCAGTGTTTCTAAAAAAACCGATTATGTGCTTTACGGCGAAAACGCCGGCAGTAAGCTGGAAAAAGCAAAAGCACTTGGAATATCACTTTTAACAGAAACTGAATTTAAAAACCTTACAGGAGGGGACAATATATGAAAATAACAGAAAAAGACGTTGAATATGTTGCAAAGCTGTCACGCCTGCACATAACAGACGAGCAAAAAGAAAAACTTACCGGTGATATGGCGGCAATTATTGGCTTTGCCGACAAGCTTTCGCAAATTGATACCGGCGACAGCGAGCCTCAGGCACACGCAATTGTAGTTGAAAATGTATTCAGAAGTGATGAAATAAAACCGTCTTACAAACGTGACGAAATACTTAAAAATGCTCCGGATAAGCAGGCTGGTTGTTTTGCTGTTCCGCGTATTGTAGAATAAGCGAGGTGTAAAAATGGAAATTTCTAAAATGACAGCCATAGAAATTGCAGACAAAATTAAAAGTAAAGAAATTTCTTCGGTAGAAGCAACAAAATGCTTTCTTGATGAAATCAAAAAAGACGATTGCAATTCTTATATAACAGTTTGTGAAGATACAGCCATTGAAAGTGCAATGCTGGTAGATGAAAAACTTGCATGCGGTGAAGTGTTGTCACCTCTTGCAGGTGTGCCTTTTGCGGTTAAAGACAACATCTGTACAAAAGGCATAAGAACTACATGTGCATCAAAAATGCTTGAAAATTTTGAGCCTGTTTATAATGCTTTTGTGGTTGAAAAACTTAAAAATGCAGGTTGTGTTATCCTTGGCAAAACAAACATGGACGAGTTTGCCATGGGTTCTTCAAACGAAACATCTTATTTCGGTGCAGTAAAAAATCCCAGAAATAAGGATAAAGTTCCCGGAGGAAGCAGCGGTGGTAGCGGTGCGGCAGTTGCAGCAGATACAGCACCATTTTCGCTTGGTAGTGATACCGGTGGAAGTATACGTCTTCCGGCATCTTTCTGCGGTGTTACAGGTATAAAACCCACCTACGGTATGGTAAGCCGTTTTGGTCTTGTTGCGTTTGCATCTTCTCTTGACCAGATTGGTCCTATTGCGAAAACAGCACAGGACTGTGCCGCAGTTATGAATATCATTTCTGCTTATGATGAAATGGATTCAACTTGTCTTGATGTTGAGCGTCCTGATTATGTAAAATCTCTTGCAGGCGGCATTAAAGGTATGAAAATCGCTGTTCCGAAAGAATATTTTGAGGGTGCAGACAAGGAAGTTACAGCAAAAGTTATGGATGCAATAGCAACTCTTGAAAACCTTGGTGCACAGGTTAGCGAAATTTCTGTTCCGGTTAATGAATATGCACTTCCGGCATATTATATTATTTCATCGGCAGAAGCAAGCTCAAACCTTGCACGTTATGATGGCGTAAAATACGGTTACAGATGCGAAAATTACGAGGATGTGACCGATATGTATTTCAAAACCCGTGGCGAAGGTTTCGGCGACGAGGTTAAAAGAAGAATTATGCTGGGTACCTATGCACTTTCTTCGGGATATTATGATGCATATTACAAAAAAGCACAGCAGGTGCGCGGACTTATTAAAGACGAATTTGACAGGGTTTTTGCACAGTATGATGTTATTGCAAGCCCGGTTTATCCCACAACAGCATTTAATATCGGCGAAAAATCAAACGATCCGGTTAAAATGTACACAGGCGACCTTTGTACGGTTTCTGCAAATATTGCAGGTCTTCCGGCAATGTCTGTTCCTTGCGGAAACGATGCTTCGGGAATGCCGGTAGGTCTTCAGCTGATGGCTAAACCGTTCGGAGAAGCTGAAATTCTTCGTATGGCACATACTTATCAGATGCATATAAAGGGGGAAATGTAAAATGGAATACGAAGCAGTCATAGGTCTGGAGCTTCATGCAGAGCTTTCTACAGACACAAAAATATACTGTTCCTGCCAGAATAAATTCGGCGGAGAAATAAACACACATTGTTGCCCTATATGCACAGGTATGCCGGGCACACTTCCCAAGCTTAACGGCAAGGTTGTAGAATATGCCGTTAAAGCGGGACTTGCAACAGGTTGCAGTATTACTCAGAAAAGTAAACAGGACAGAAAAAACTATTTTTATCCCGACCTGCCAAAAGCATATCAGATTTCACAGTTTGACAAACCGCTTTGCGAAAACGGATATGTTGAAATTGATGTTGACGGTGAGAAAAAACGCATTGGTATAACACGAATCCATATTGAAGAAGATGCCGGAAAATCGCTTCATGACGTTGTTCCGGGCAAATCTCTTATGGACTATAACAGATGCGGCGTGCCGCTTATTGAGATTGTTTCCGAGCCGGATATGCGCAGTGCAAAAGAAGCCGGTGAATATCTTGAAACATTAAAGAACATATTAGAATATATAAACGTTTCCGACTGTAAAATGCAGGAGGGTTCACTTCGTTGTGACGTAAACGTATCTGTACGTCCCAAAGGACAAAAAGAGTACGGCATCCGTTCTGAAATGAAAAACGTAAACAGCTTCAGTGGTGCTGTAAGAGGTATTGAATACGAAATAAACCGCCATATTGAAGTGCTTGAAAAGGGTGGAACAATTGTTCAGGAAACACGTCGCTGGGACGATGCAAAAGGCGAAAGCGTGCCGCTTCGTACAAAAGAAGAAGCACATGATTACCGCTATTTTCCTGAGCCTGACCTGATGCCGATTTCAGTTTCGGATGAGTATATCGAAAATATCAGAAAAGAAATCCCAATGCTTCCTGCGGCTCGCCGTGAAAAATATATAAACGAGTTTGGTTTGCCGCTGTATGATGCACAGCAGCTTACAACCCTTAGAGAAACAGCAGATTTCTTTGAAGAAACAGTTAAATGCGGTGCCGCTCCCAAAGCAGCTTCAAACTGGATAATGGGCGATATCTGGCGTATTATGAACGAAAAATTCATGCTTATAACAGAGCTTAAATTTACGCCTGCAATGCTTGCAGAAATGATTTCGTTTATTGACAGCGGCAAAATCAGCAATACTGCCGCAAAACAGGTTTTGGAAAATATGTTTGAAACCGGCGAAAAACCGTCTGCTTTGATTGAAAAACTGGGACTTACTCAGGTTAACGACGAAAACGAAATCGTTGAAATTGTTAAAAAAGTTATTGAAGAAAATCCTCAGTCGGTTGCCGATTATAAAAAAGGTAAAGACAATGCGGCAAAATATATTATCGGTCAGGTTATGCGTGCTTCAAGAGGCAAGGCTAATCCCCATACAGTTAATAAACTTGTAACAGAAGAAATGCAGAAATTATTATAAAACGGTGGTAAAACAGTGACACGCAAAGAAAAAATTTACGCTTATATGAAAAGCGAGGGATATGTTCCCTTAAAACTTGACGAACTGCGACTTGTTCTGGATGTTCCGAAAAACGATTATGAGGAATTTGACAGATTAATTGAAGAACTTGTTTCTGAAAACAAAATTGTAAAAAGCCGCCGTGACAGATATATTGCCACAGAAAAAACAGGGCTTTTTACAGGCGTGTTTTCGGGCACGGAAAAAGGCTTCGGATTTGTTTTGCGTGAAACCGGAGATGTTTTTGTTCCGCAGGAGAAAACCTGCGGAGCAATGGATGGCGACGAGGTGCTTTATAAAATAACCGAAAAAGGCGGTGAAAACCGCCGTGATACCGGTGAAATAATGCGCATTGTCAAACGCAACACAAAAGAGCTTCTCTGCACCTTTGTTAAGCGTGGTGTCAAATGCTTTGCGGTGCCTACATCAAAAAAAATGTGGCATTATGTACGCCTTGAACCCGGTCATACAAAAGGAGCATTAAGCGGTCAGCGTGTTATTGTTAAAATTTTAAAATATCCAAAATTTGATGAGGATTTAAAAGGCGAAGTTACCGAGGTACTTGGCTGGCCGGAGGATACCGGCGTGTCTAACAGATGCGTTATGCATCAGTTCGGACTTAGCGACAGCTTCCCGGACGAGGTTATGAAAGAGGCGGAAAATATAGCCGCTGAGGTTGATTTTGCCGAAACGGAAGGCAGAAAAGACCTGACAGACAAAACTTTTATTACTATTGACGGCGAAGACACAAAGGATATAGATGATGCGGTTTATGTTGAAAAACAGGGTGATAACTATGTGCTTTATGTCAGTATTGCGGACGTAAGCCATTATGTGCATCCGGGTAGTGAGCTTCATAAAGAAGCTATGCGCCGCGGAACAAGTGTTTATCTTGCCGGAAGTGTAATTCCAATGCTTCCGCCGCGGCTTTCAAACGGAATTTGCAGTCTTAACGAAGGCGTGCTGAGATTAACGCTTACTGCCGAAATGACGGTTAACAAAAACGGCGATGTTATATCCCACGATATTTATAAAAGTGTTATAAAAAGCAATCACCGCATGACATATGCAGAAGTCACTTCCATTATTGAAGGAGATAAAAAACTGCAAAAACAGTACAGCGATGTGTGCGGCATGATTTTTGATATGGAAAATCTTGCCGACATACTTCACAAAAAACGTGAAAAAAACGGTAGTATTGATTTTAATTTCCCTGAAACAAAGGTTATATTTGATGAGAATATGCAGATTTGCGATATTGTAAAAAGCGAGCAGACAGTTTCAAACGGCATAATCGAAGAATTTATGCTTTGTGCAAACGAAACTGTGGCAGAACATTTTTTCTGGCTGGACATTCCATTTGTTTACCGCGTGCATGAACAGCCCAAAGAAGAAAAAATGCAGGAGCTTATGCGTGTTCTTAAAATTTTTGGATTGTCGCTTAAAGGCAGAAACGGTGAAATTCATCCCGGTGCAATTGAAGAGGTTTTAAAAAGCGCACAAGGCAAACCATTTGAAAAGGTTGTTGCAAACCTTGCGCTCCGCAGTATGATGAAAGCTAAATATCTTACTGAAAACCTGGGGCATTTCGGGCTGGCATCAAAGTATTACTGTCATTTTACGTCGCCTATACGACGTCTTGCGGATCTGACAATTCACGAAATCATAAGCCGCAATCTTGACGGCACTTTCGAGCCACTTCGTGAAAAATATAAAACCCTTGCCGAGCAGGCGGCAAAATCCGCAAGCGATACCGAAATTATTGCCGAAGATGCAGAAAGACTCAGCGTAAAACTTAAAGTTGCCGAGTTTATGAAACAGTACGAGGGCTATGTGTTTGATGCGGTTGTGTCATCTGTTTTGCCCAATGCTTTTTATGTTGAACTTGAAAACTTAGTCGAGGGCAGAGTTTCCCTTGCAGACATGGAAGATGACTATTACTCTCTTTCGGGGGATTACACTCTTGTTGGAGAAAGAAGCGGTAAAACTATAAAAATAGGGGATAAAATCACAGTTTTGCTGGCACGTTCGGATACCGAAACGGGCGATATTGATTTTGTACCTTATGACAGCGAGGATTAATCAGAAATGAAATATTACGAAAAAACAGTTAAATCAGAAACTTTATTTAAAGGCAGGGTGCTGACACTCCGCCACGACACGGTCAGTCTTTGCAATGGCAAAGAGGCAAGCCGTGAAATTGTAGAACATCCGGGCGGTGTGGGGATTGTGGCAAAAACGCCGGATGGCAAAATAATACTTGTAAATCAGTTCCGCAAACCTTTTGAAAAAGAAATATTTGAAATCCCGGCAGGTAAACTTGAATATGGCGAAGACCACAGAAAATGCGGAATGCGTGAGCTTGAGGAAGAAGCAGGATATAAAGCAGAAGTGTTTGAATACCTGGGCGGATATTATGTTTCACCCGGTTTTACAAATGAGGTAATTCACGTGTATTTTGCCGATAAACTCACCAAAACACAGGTTAATCCCGATGAGGACGAGTTCCTTGATATATTGGAGTTAGAACCTGAAAAGGTGTATAAAATGGTGTATGATAACGAAATATGTGATGCAAAATCAGTTATCGGACTTCTTCTTACAAAAAACAAATTTGAGGTGTGAAAATGCCGAAACTTTTTGAAATAATTGAAGAAATAGAAAAAGCAGCACCGCTTGCACTTGCGGAAAGCTGGGACAATCCGGGTCTTATGCTTGGCAGACGTGATAAAGAAATCAAAAAAGTGCTCACAGCCCTTGATATGGATGTGGGCGTTGCCAAAGAAGCAATAGAAACAGGTGTCGATTTGGTTATAACACATCATCCTATGATTTTTCATCCTATTAAAAGTGTGACAGAGGATGGCGGAACGGGGGAGTGTGTGCTGATGCTTGCAAAGCATGATATTGCAGTTTACAGTGCGCATACTAATCTTGACAGTGCCGTTGGCGGCACAAACGATTATCTTGCCAGGTTGTACGGTCTTGAAAATGTTTGTGCAATTCCGTCTGAAGAGGGTAAAGATACAGGAATAATGCGTGTAGGTGAGATTAAAGAAACAAAAAATCTTGAAACACTTGCTATAGATATAAAAAATAAACTCGGTGCAAAAAATGTGTGGTATGCAGGTGATAAAAACCGCATGATAAAACGCATTGCAATTTGTAGCGGCGGTGGCGGAAAAATGTATGATGAAGCTATAAAAGCCAAGGCAGACGCATACATAACCGGTGATATATCATATTCATCAGCAAGAGATGCGGTAGAAAAAGGAATTTGCCTCATTCATGCCGAACATTATGAAAGTGAGAAATATTGCGGAGAAATTTTCAAGAAAATTCTTGAAAGATTCAATATGGAAATTACATTTTCAAAAACAAATATTAATATAATAAATCATGTTTGATTTGACACCAGTGGAGGTAAAAATTATGACAAAAAAACCGTTTGTAACAAAACAGCAGATTGAAGAAATTGTAAAAAGCTATCCCACACCTTTTCATCTTTATGATGAAAAAGGTATCCGTGAAAATGCAAGAAAACTCAAAGAAGCATTTTCCTGGAACAAGGGATTTAAAGAATATTTTGCAATAAAAGCAACACCCAATCCGTATATCATGCAGATTTTGCGTGAGGAGGGTTGCGGTGCAGACTGTTCTTCTTATACAGAGCTTCTTCTTTCGGACACAGTAGGCTTTAAAAACAGCGAAATCATGTTTTCGTCAAACGTTACACCAAAAGAAGATTTTGAGCTTGCGGCAAAGCTGGATGCAATCATCAATTTTGACGACCTTTCTCACGTAGATTATTATGCACAGATTGCCGATTTTAAAGAAACAATGTGTTGCCGTTATAATCCCGGCGGAGACTTCACCCTCAACAATGAGATTATGGACACTCCCAAAGAAGCAAAGTACGGCATGACAAAAGAGCAGATGAAAGAAGCCTTTCTTAAAATGAAAGCCGGCGGTGTTAAGCATTTCGGTATTCATGCATTTTTGGCAAGTAACACCGTTGCAAACGGCTATTATCCCAAACTTGCAAGAATTTTGTTTGAGCTTGCTGTATGGCTTCATAAAGAAACTGGTGTTCATATTGCATTTATTAACCTTTCCGGCGGTGTGGGCATCCCTTATCGTCCCGACCAGGAGGGTAACGACATTATGGAAATCGGCAGAGGCGTAAAAGAAGCATACGATGAAGTTCTTGTTCCTGAAAACATGGACGATGTTGCTATCTTTACAGAACTCGGCAGATTTATGCTTGCACCTTACGGATGCCTTGTTGCAAAGGTTCTGCACCAGAAACATATCTGGAAAGATTATGTTGGTCTTGATGCCTGTGCGGCAAACCTGATGCGTCCGGCAATTTACGGTGCATATCATCATATTACTGTTCTCGGCAAAGAAGACCAGCCCTGCGACCATAAATATGACGTAACAGGCGGACTTTGCGAAAACAGCGATAAATTTGCAATCGACCGTATGCTTCCCGAGGTTGAAAACGGCGATTATGTTGTAATTCACGATACAGGTGCCCATGGCTTTGCAATGGGATATAACTACAACGGTAAACTGCGTTCGGCAGAAGTTCTTCTTAAAGAAGACGGAAGCGCAAAGCTTATCCGCCGTGCAGAAACACCGGAGGATTATTTTGCAACACTAAATCTTAGTAATTTTAAAAAATAAAGGAGAGATTATCTATGGACCTTAAAGGATCAAGAACAGAAGCAAACTTAATGGCGGCATTTGCCGGCGAATCACAGGCAAGAAACAAATACACGTACTATGCTTCAAAAGCAAAAAAGGACGGATATGTTCAGATTGCAAACATTTTTGAAGAGACAGCAAACAATGAAAAAGAACACGCAAAAATCTGGTTCAAGCTTCTTCATGACGGTATGCCGGATACACTGACAAACCTTGCAGATGCAGCAGCAGGCGAAAACTACGAATGGACAGATATGTATGCTACATTTGCAAAAGAAGCAAGAGAAGAGGGCTTTGACCACATTGCATTTTTGTTTGAAGAAGTAGCAAAAATAGAAAAAGAACATGAAGAACGTTACCGTAAACTTATTGAAAACGTTGAGGGCGGACTTGTGTTCTCAAAAGATGGCGATGTAATCTGGCAGTGCTCAAACTGCGGACACATTGTTATCGGCAAAAAAGCTCCTGAAGTTTGTCCTGTTTGTGCACACCCCCAGGCTTATTTCCAGGTTAAAGCAGAAAATTATTAATTTGAATTCAAAGGCGGCTGTTGATTCAGCCGCTTTCTATAACTTGATTTTCTGTGAAAATGACTTTTGGTTGTAATTTTGTAGAGAAATGAGTTATTAATATATTGAGATTATTTCGATGCTATGATATGCTAAGTTTGAGGAGATAGATATGTATCCTACTATAAAACCTAAGAAAATGAACGGGACAGAGTCATTAGTGACAGCTGATGGTAAAAAGATATGTTCACTTATGGATTTTTGGAGATGGGCATATTCGGATTTAATTGGAAATGCTGAACGTGGTGCTTTGGCGGAATTTATTGTGGCGTGTGCGTTAGGCATACAAGATTATGAGCGAATTTCTTGGGATAAATATGATTTGCTCACTAAAGAAGGGGTAGCGGTTGAAGTTAAAACTTCTGGGTATATACAAACATGGAAGCAAGAGCATTTATCAAAACTTATATTTGGAATTAGTCCCACATATGGTTGGGATAGTAAAGTAAATAAGTATGAAGAAGTAAAAAAAAGACAATCTGACGTATATGTGTTTTGCGTACATAAACATACTGAACAAGAGACGGTAAACCCACTGTTGATTTCACAATGGGATTTTTATTTGATGCAAACAAAATTGATAGATGAAAAGTTTGGAGAGCAAAAATCAGTAACGCTTTCATCGTTGGTTAAAGCTGGCGCGATAAAGTGTGAATATGAAGAATTATATGCAAAAATAAAAGAATTGGTGTAATGCATATAAAGCGTTTACTAATTTGTAAGGGTTAAATAAGCCTTCCCATTGAGGGGAAGGTGGGGTGCGGAGCAACTCGGATGAGGTGGTGTAGGGAACGGATTAATCCGTTCCGTTTCGGAAAGCATAAATGCATTCCCTACGTTTACGCCTCATCAGTCATTTTGTGACAGTTTCCATTAAGGAGAAACCTTTAAAAGAAAGAAAAATTTTTGCCAATATAATGGATTTTTTAAAGAAATCCCTTGACATTTTTATATTAATATAGTATAATATATTAGTCGCATTTGAATTGTGATATGGAGATGTACCCAAGTGGTTGAAGGGTCCGCACTCGA